>CAZOJZ010000417.1:0-4605 GCA_964580205.1 uncultured Roseivirgaceae bacterium | reverse complement strand
GTACTGGAACCAATATTTTGAAAACTACCGGCTACCGGACGGATCACCTCCCCAGCCAATTGGACCATTTATGTTTGCTCAATTCCGAGGAATACACATTCCCGCAGATCATCCGGCATTAGCAGGTAGGACTTTGGAGCCCATTGATCCGCAGCCGGAAGTGTTTACTCCTCCGCCTCCACCATCGCAGGAAAATTAATGATTTACAATTAATAATGAACAGTTAATCATGAGACATCTGAACAAGTTTTTGTTACCGGTAGTCACATTAATATTATCAGCATGGTGTTTCTCTTGTACTCAAAGTAATTCAACTGAAACCCTAACGGCGGAAGTGCCGGTTAAAGAATGGGCTCCTGAAGATACCCGAAACTTGCCTGGCTTGGATGTAAAAAGAGGGTTAATCATAAATACTCCAGAAGCTACACCAGGTTATATACTGTTTCATAATGGGGGTGGAACCGCCAACTCAACCTATTTAATGAATCTGGAAGGAACTATTGTCCATGAGTGGAAAGGAGATCTCCCTGTCTTCAATAGTTATCTTCAGGATGATGGCCGGGTCTTTCGACTAGAACGGGATCCTGACTTTCCCGTGTTCGATGGAGGTGGTCAGGCCGGCAGAATAAGAGAATATTCATGGGATGGAGAACTATTGTGGAATTTTGAATATGCGACAGAACAATATCTCACACATCACGACTTTGCGATAATGCCCAATGGCAATATCCTGTCTATTGCCTGGGAATCCAAGAGTAAAGAGGAAGCCATAGCCGCCGGTCGTAATCCGGAGCTGACTCCCGCGGCCGGTTTATGGCCGGACAAAATCGTTGAAATTGAGCCGATCCGTCCGGATGGAGGGAACATTGTATGGGAATGGCGCCTCTGGGATCATTTAGTACAAGACTTTGATTCTTCCAAAGACAACTATGGCATTATTGCAGATCATCCCCGAAAGATAAATATAAACGCCCATGCCCACGCGCCCGCTATGACCGAAGAGCAGGTGGAAGCAATGAAGAAACAAGGAATGTTAACATCAAATGCTACACCGGATAATCAGGGATCTGATATGACCCATGTCAATGCCATAGCTTATAATCACGAACTGGATCAAATTGTCATTAGTTCGGCGGCATTTGGCGAAATCTGGATTATAGATCACGGCACCAGCACCGTAGAAGCAAAAGAAAACACCGGAGGCCGTTGGGGCCATGGTGGTGATTTATTGTATCGTTGGGGGAATCCTGCCAACTATGACCGTGGTGGTCCGGAAGATCAAAAGCTTTTTGGGCAACATGACGCTAAGTGGATTGAGCCGGGCTTCCCGGGAGCAGGCAACCTGATGGTGTTCAATAATGAGATTACTCCCCCGAGAAGTAAATTTCCCAGTGGTTTTGCCGCTATGGGATCTAAAGAAAGCATTGATATAAGTATAGCTGATCTCAGTAATTACAGCGCCGTTTACGAATTCGTACCACCAGTCGATGAAAACGGAATATACGTGTTGGAAGCAGGAGGTGTTTTTGGACCTTTAGATCCGCTATGGTCTTATGTAGCTCTTGATACTTATTCATTATACTCTCCGTTTGTTTCAGGGGCCCATCGCCTGATGAATGGCAATACCTTTATAACCTCAGGAGGTAGAGGACGATCCTTTGAAGTAAATCCGGAGGGTGATATCGTTTGGGAATACTGGAATCCATTTTATGAAGATAACAGATTGCCTGACGGAACACTCGCGCAACCCTCTGGACCTTTTGTTTTCTGGCAGTTCCGTGTTACACATATTTCAGTCGATCATCCAGCATTGGTGGGTAAAACTTTGGAGCCGATTGACCCGCAACCGGAGGTTTTTGTACCGAAGCCGCCACCTAATGAGAATTAACAATGGACAATTAATAATTAACAATAAATTTTTGTGCAGCTTTCCGTAGCTTCAAGCTACGAGAGATTATACAAACGTAGCTTCAAGTAGCAATCTCGGAGGATTTATCATATTAAATGTCAGATGTTAAAAACAGGTCAAAGAAGACTACAATTTTGTATGGTGTTGCTGTCGATTCTTTTATGGGGCTGCGAACAGGCGCAATCTATAGAGGAGAAGTATAAGGCTGATGTTATTATATACGGTGGCACTTCAGCGGCAGTTACTACTGCTGTGCAAGTGGCTAAGATGGGAAAGTCAGTGGTGATGGTTTCACCCGCCACGCATCTGGGAGGCTTAACCTCTTCAGGCCTGGGCTATACCGACATCGGAAATAAGGAAGTGATAGGTGGCCTGGCCAGAGAGTTCTACCAAAGAGTCTATACATATTATCAAATGCCTGAAACCTGGGCGTGGCAAAAGAAGGAGGAGTACGGCAATAAAGGTCAAGGGACGCCAGCTATTGATGGTGAGTTCAGGACCATGTGGATCTTCGAACCTCATATTGCAGAAAATGTCTTTAACGATTTTATCGATGAGCACCAAATCCAGGTTTTCAAAGACGAATGGTTGAACAGGGAACATGGTGTGGTGGTTGAGAATGGCGCAATTCAGTCTCTGACCACCCTGAGTGGACAAACCTACATCGGCAAAATATTCATTGACGCTACTTATGAAGGAGATCTTATGGCTGCCGCTGGGGTTAGTTATTATGTGGGAAGAGAGCCCGGTGATCTTTATCAAGAGCAGTGGAATGGTATTCAAACGGGAGTATTGCATCATGGACATCAATTTGGAGAAATGAATATCAGCCCCTATGTGGTCCCGGATGATCCGAGTAGCGGTGTACTTGCTAGAATATCAACTGAAGACCCTGGCAAAAAGGGACAGGGAGATCAAAAGTTACAGGCCTATTGTTTCAGGATGTGTCTGACCACGGTGGAAGAGAACCGAATCCCATTTAAAAGACCCACTGAGTATGATTCCACCCAATACGAATTATTGCAAAGAATATTCGATGCAGGATGGAGGGATACATTCAATAAATTTGACCCCATTCCAAATCTCAAAACTGATGTCAATAATCACGGACCTTTCAGTTTTGATAATATTGGTATGAATTATGATTACCCAGAGGCTTCCTATAAGCGACGTAGGGAGATTGTAGAAGAACACAAAACTTACCAATCCGGTTTATTGTACTTTTTAGCTAATGACCGCAGGGTTCCTACTGATGTACAAAGTGAAATTAGCCGGTGGGGCCTTGCTAAAGATGAATTTCAGGACAGTGAACATTGGCCTCATCAAATATACGTCAGGGAGGCCAGAAGAATGATCGGAGAATATATGATGACGGAAAATGAGATCATGGACCGCACAGAAATCAGAGAATCAATTGGTATGGGATCCTATACCATGGACTCTCACAATGTACAGCGTTACATAACTCCTGAAGGCTATGTACAAAACGAAGGAGACATTGGGGTCCATCCTCCCAAGCCATATAAAATTGCCTTGGGATCTATATTGCCAAAAGCCAGCGAATGTACTAACCTTTTGGTACCGGTTGCCCTATCAAGCTCACACATTGCTTTTGGCTCCATCCGCATGGAACCGGTATTTATGATATTGGGGCAAAGTGCTGGCGTGCTGGCCGCTATGGCTGTAGATAAAACCACGTCAGTACAGCAATTAACTTACTCCGAAATTCGTGCCCAGCTTGTGAAATACGGTCAAATTATGGAATTTTATGAGTGAGGGATCTATGGTAATGATCATTTTCCCATGTTTGCAAAGTTGATAAAATACCTCAAAACTAGCCTGATGGTTCTTTCTACACTTCTCACCGGTTATTTATTAGCAGCATTTACTTTATCTGTAATTGCTTCAAGCCCGGAGGACTTGGATTGTCTACCAGAAAACAAAATTTTCATTGCCTCCAACGGGGTACACCTGGATCTGATAATCCCCCGTGAGGACCTTACACAGAAATTGCTGAATGCCCTGGATCTGCCACCATGGGTTTCACACATATCCTTTGGCTGGGGAGATAAAGAGTTCTACATAAATACGCCTACCTGGAACGACATAGAATTTTATACTACCTTTCAAGCTCTTTTTCTGGACAGCGAATCGGCTTTACATATAACCTGGATAAATACTGAATATCCGGATTGGACTGTGGTACCAATGTGTGATATTCAACTACAACTGTTAATTGAATATGTAGACCGAACGTTTAAAAGGAACCAGGACAACAATATACTAGAGATTGGGGCTTCCGGTTATTCAGAGTACGATAAATTTTATCAGGCCAACGGGAACTTTAGTTTCGTGCAAACTTGTAACCACTGGGTGAATAAAGGCTTAAAAGCAGCAAAAGTTAAAACTTCAATCTGGTCTCCGTTTGACCGGGGTGTACTGTACCAAGCTAAGAAGAACACTGCCGAATCCTACACGCAATTAATTCGTTAATTAAATTACCACCCTAGTAATCAGGCACTATGTACTTCAAAAACTCAATAATTCTTCTATTGTGGATTAGTATGATACCGGCTTGTGCGCCTGCTCAGATCGACAACAGTTGGCAAATGCAGGCGGAGAAGATGGTCAAAACCCAGATAGTCAGCAGGGGAGTTACTGATCAAAGGTTGCTCAAGGTAATGAGGGAAACCCCA
>CAZOJZ010000416.1:0-6240 GCA_964580205.1 uncultured Roseivirgaceae bacterium | reverse complement strand
AGTAGAAATTGAAATGTGGGCGGTAAAACCATGATTTGGGACCAACTAACATCAGGCGACATAAACTCATTGGGACCAGGAATTCCAGTGATACTTCCCATGGCCGCCACCGAACAACATGGCCCCCATCTGCCTTTGGCCACAGATAGACTGATTGGGGAACACTTTGCCCGGAGATTGCACCAAACAATTCCAGATCAGGTATTGATATTACCTTCCATTGCGATAGGATGTTCTGACCATCATATGGATTTTTCTGGTACATTGACCCTGAGCCACCAGGCCTTTACGCAACAGGTACAGGAGGTGGTACAGTCAGTAATTCATCATGGATTTACTAACATAATTTTACTAAACAGCCATGGTGGAAATCAAGGTATAGGTCAAGTAATAGTTGAAAAATTAGGATATAAATATCCTGAATGTGAGTTTGTTATGACATCATGGTGGCAATTGGCAAGGACCGGTCTTTTGGAAATTACCGAAACCGGATTTGGAGGAACGGGGCATGCCGGGGAGTTTGAAACTTCCTTGATGATGCTAATAGCACCTGATTTGATAAAAACGGACAAGATTGCTAAAGGAGAAAACCAGGAAGGATACAGTTGGTCAGAGGCGGATATGTTACATGGCCCTGAGGCATCACACTTCCGTACTATGAAACAGCTGACTACAAATGGTGTTTTTGGTGACCCACGGGCAGCTTCACTTGAGAAGGGAGAGCAAATTACAGAAGTTGTAGTAAAACGTTTGTTGAAAATTGTCGGCGACCTGCTTCCAGAATAACTTTCATGGTATGACAAATTTCAACTGGTACGTAGATGGTGTTATTGTACTTTTTTATCTCGCAGGCACTTTAACAGCCGGATTATATGTTCGTAGATATGTTCGAAAGCTGGATGACTTCTTAGTTGCCGGACGAAAGGTGGACCTCTACCTGGGAATTGCCAGTCTATCTGCAACCGAATTTGGTATTGCCACCTGCATGGCCAATGCCGAGTTGGGCTTTAAATACGGTTTTGCGGGGATCACCCCAGGGATTGCTATCACTATTGCTATGTTTGTAATAGGCACTACAGGGTTTTGTATCAATCCTTTACGGCAGTATAAAGTTATTACCATCCCGGAATTTTTTCAGTCCAAATTCGGTGAGAAAGTCAGGTGGGCCAGTGGTGTAGTGATTGTTCTTGGCGGACTATTAAATATGGGCGTCTTTCTAAGACAAGCTGGAGATTTCCTGGCTATAGTATGCGGCTTTGATTTGGTTTATTTGGAATTTATCATGACGGCAATTCTATTTGGGATTGCCTTGTACACCATACTCGGTGGAATGCTGGCAGTGCTAATCACTGATTACATCCAATATGTAGTTATGGGTATCGGCTTGATTTCCGTAACAATGCTACTTATTTATAAATTTGGATGGACGGAATTGACCCAATACCTGGAACAAACTCGTGGAACAGCAGCTTATAACCCCTTTGAAGGCGGGACTTACGGCCTGGACCGGATTATGTTGGACGTGCTGACCGCATTTGCCATGGTCCTTACCTGGCAAACGGTAATCTCCCGAGTACTTGCAGCAAAAGATTCCAGGACCGGTCAGAAAATCTACATGGGCACTAGTCCCTTTTTTTTGGTTAGATTCACGATCCCGGTTATTATGGGCATGTCTGCTCTTTATTACTTCGGCCCCGAATTGTTTCAGGGTGAAATCAAGCTTGCTATGCCCAGTTTACTTGCTGCAGTACTACCGGTTGGACTTATTGGAATCCTGGTTGCGGCCATGCTGGCTGCGGATATGTCCACCAACTCCTCGTATATGATTGCCTGGAGTTCGGTTATATATAATGACATAATGAAGCCCATACATAAGGGGTTGTGGTCCGATGGTAAGGCCATTTTATGGAACAGGGTGATAATTGCCTTAATTGGATTGTTCCTGCTCTTATATGGGTTATGGTACCCACTGAAAGGGGATCTGTGGGTTTATATGCAGGTAACTGGAGCAGTTTATCTTTCCAGTATGAGTGTGATTCTGATCGCCGCCTGTTATTGGAAACAGGCCAATAACTGGGGAGCATTTGGTGCTATTATTGTTGGGTCCATTATTCCTATAGGGTTTTTAATAATGCAACAAATGGAAAGTACTCAGGCCATGGCGGTTGAAGTGGGCCCATACAAGGTTGGGGTATCGACTTATTTTCTTTCAGGAGTTGCTATGATTGGTGGGTCTATGTTAAAAAATAATTTAAAGAAAGTACGATGATTTGGTTTTGGACGATTTTTGTTGGTGTTATTTTATTGTGGTATATATTAGTTACCATCCTGGTTGGTTACAGGGGAGCTAAGGATATCCGGAAAATACTTAAACAACTTAGACAAGCTAGTGAATCTAATGGAGCGTAGGTTTAAAGACCAGGTAGCTATTGTGGCAGGAGGAGCGCGGGGTATCGGAGGCGCCATTGCTGAAAGGCTTGCCTCAGAAGGAGCAGTGGTTGCGATCTTCGACATTAATCAAGATGCGCTCACATCAAAGGTAGAGGAAATAAAGTCCAAAGGGTACCGCTCCGTCGCTAAAGCTAAGGGGCGTAATCGACAGGCTTTGGGTTTCAAACTGGATTTACTGCATGAGTCGAAACTGGCTGAAGCTATTGAGTCAGTTTATAAACTGAAGCATCGACTGGATGTTATGGTAAATTGTGTCGGCATCGTAGGACCGACTGGAGTTTCCATTGTTGATTACCCTGTGGATCAGTTTGAACAGATTATGGATGTTAATGTTAAGGGTGCTTTTCTGATCACCAAATACAGTATTCCACATATGCAGAAGCGGAATTATGGTCGGATATTGCATGTGACAAGCATCGCAGGCAAAGATGGCAACCCGAACATGGTAGGTTATGCGGCCAGTAAATCTGGATTGATTGGCCTGATAAAGGGAGTAGGGAAGGAATATGCAGAAACCGGGATTACCATCAACGGTCTGGCACCGGCAGTGATTGTTACAGAAATGAACCAGGACACAGATCCACAAGTGTTAAAATATATGGCAGATAAGATCCCCATGAAGCGATTGGGTACCGTTGAGGAGGCAGCAGCACTTTCCTGTTGGATCGTTTCCGAAGAAGCCAGTTTTAATACGGCAGCGATTTTCGATTTATCAGGAGGCAGAGCAACGTATTAAGAAGGCTCGAAAAAGCCTACACTGGCACCTACCCAGTCCTTGTTCTTATTGTATTTCACTCCGATCATTGCTCCTTTTGAGAGTCGTACCAGATTGTTGACAATCCGGGCAGTTGGTTCTCCATGTTCCCAGATCATGAGCATTCTGATCTCTACTTTAACCTCACCATTGAGAGCAATGGGGAAGGGGTGATACTCAACTCTTTTTTGCAGTATGTAGTTTCCCTTATCTTTTAGTTGGTCCAACAGATCAGGAGTTACATTTAGTTGAACACCTGAGCCGGCAAACGAGTAAAGTGGTTTTAGCACATAGTCACTTAGATTTTCCGGATACTTATCTACCTGGTCCAGGTATAGGCAGCGAGGTACAAATCTGCTACCGTTTAACATTGGCATTATGTACTTACTAATGCGAAAGAACCAATTGGGATGCCCCACCCATTCCACATCTACTTCATCTTTGAAATAAAACTCTCTTTTAAGGTCCTGCCGTTTGTTCAATTCATCAAATATTACCCGGTTGTAGATCTTATAAACAGGTATTTTCCTGCCCTTGTGGTCAAGGTAGTAAAGTTTCTTATGGTCTTTCTTCAGTTTGGTTATGCAAAGCACTTTTATTCCCAATAGCTGATGTGCCCTTAAGAAATCGATATAAGTCACCTGCTTTTCAGGTTCGACTTCCAATAACACTACATTTTTAGGGTCGTTGTCGCCTACGATTACCTTGCGTAGCAGCTCGATATAGGATTGCTGGTCCAGGTCATCCACAAAAACAGAATAGTCATCCGGTATGTAGAAATGCTCCCGGTAGGATTTGGAGAGTAGTTCCTGAAAAAAATATAACGATGGAAATCCCTGAAGTTCAATCAGCTGTGGAATTGGCCGGCCATTTTCGTCCAGGCAGATTCCAAAGTCCATTTGCAAGAACCGGGTGTGGTAGTCTTCACCCGGGACCTTAAGGGTAGGGTGTTTTATGGCATCATCCGTACGCTGTTTGAAATTGGGATCACATACGATCTGATTTATTTCACCACAAGCTTCAACCAGCAAATATTTCAATGACTTAGGGATAAACACAGGGGTTTCTGCTATCCTGAAGGGAGGTTCATGGTCTACGGACTGAGTAATGGTGTCTTTAAAGGCCTGGTAGCGCTCCTGGGTAAATTGCCGGTTATATTCACGTCGTACCTCAGGCTGCATGCTCCTTAAAAGGTACTGTAGTCAATGAATGAATTGCTCGCTTAAGAAATCCCGGAATTACCGTCTCATAGGTATGAGCAATTGCTTTTGGGTTATCCAGAGATTGCATCATTTTTTGGTACTTTTTCTCACTGAAGTTCTTGATCACTTTGTCCCGGTTTAGTTTATTTTTAAAGTGGATCTTCATGCCTTCAGGGTCCGCCTCAGGGTGAAACTGAGTACCTACCATTTCAGATGAAAAACGAATGGCCATGATGGCCCGCTCATACTCTACGTGTGTTCGTATTTTTTCAAGCGATATCATTTTAGCGCCATACTTTTTAAACACTGTTTTGTTTGGTTGAACCAACTGCCAGTCACGGCTGTCCACTGCGAAAAACGGGTCCTTCAGGTCATTCAGCAACGGATCCTTTTTGCCAAGTTCCGTTTTGTGAATTGGATAGATCCCAAAGGAGGTTGATTTTCTGCGGGTTATATCACACAGGCCGAAATGATGGCAGGCCATCTGAAAACTGTGGCAAACGAAGAACACATATTTTTTGTCTTGAGTGGTCTGATTATGGCTCCAGATCTGCTCGATCAACCGGAACCACTGCTTTTCCCCCCTTCCGGTGTTTTTCCTGGGGTCTCCGGGACCGCCACTTGACAGGTAAATATTGTAATCCAATCCCGGTAACTGATGTTCTTTTCGTACTTCAAATTCATCAACTTTTAATCCATGATGATCCCGACGGCTTTCGGGTCTGGGATCCGGACGCTCCCTAAAGCTTTCACGGCCGGTGTTTTCGTACATCTGAAATTCTTTCACAATATTCCTCAGCCCCCTCATTCCCTGGTTAGGGACCCCATCGTTCATGTCCATTAATGCCAACTTCAACTGCGCCATATTATGTCCCTTCTGTGGTTTGTTCCACAATGAATTCCACAACTTTTTCCAGACTTTTTGTTTCCTCATAGACTTTCAACTGCCGGTCAGCGCCGGTACCCATCTCAAGGATCTGATTGATGTATTCGAGTTCATGTCTGGAACCCAAATCATCTACCACATCATCAACAAAATCCAGCATCTCCATAATCAGGCTGCGGGTGTCCACTTCCATTTCCTTGCCAAAGTCGATCAGTTTTCCGTCTAATCCATAGCGGCTGGCCCGCCATTTATTTTCGTTAATCAAAGATTTTTTATAGCTGATGAAGCTCAGATTATCTTCCCGCAATTTATACAATTTGGCGGTAATGGCCTGGATCAGAGCGGCGATGGCAATGGTTTCATCAATGGTCATGGGAATATCACAAATACGGATCTCGACGGTAGGGAAGAATGGATGGACCCGGATATCCCACCATATTTTTTTGGCATTGTCGATGCAGTTGGTTTTTACCAACAGGTTCAAAAAATTTTCATACTCTGCCAGACTGCCAAATAGATCAGGTATGCCGGTACGGGGAAATTTATCAAACACCTTGGACCTGTAAGATTTAAATCCGGTATTGCGACCTTCCCAGAAAGGAGAATTAGTAGAAAGTGCAAAAATATGAGGAAGGAAATATCTTAGGGAATTAACTAGTTGCACGCTTCTGTTACGGTCTTCTATACCTACGTGTACGTGCAATCCGAAGATCAGATTTGATCGCGCTGTATCCTGTAACTCTGCGATAATATTATCATACCGGGGGTCAGGCGTCAGCAATTGTGCCTGCCATGCAGAAAATGGATGGGTGCCGGCGGCGGCAATTCGATAACCCAGGTTTCGGGCAATTTCACAGCAATTTTTCCTTAAAAACGTTACCTGTTTGCGAGCATCGTCAATGTTCTGACAGATATTGGTACCCACCTCTACCACGGCCTGATGCATT
>CAZOJZ010000415.1:0-3002 GCA_964580205.1 uncultured Roseivirgaceae bacterium | reverse complement strand
GGGATCTAATGTCCATGGATTTTCTTGAATTTTTAGCTGATAAGGAGAAGCGAAATAAAATTGTAGCGGCAAAGGGCAAATACGATCATCGAGATTTTATATCCTATATGCCCACCGAGGCAATAAGCAACTATGCGTTTCGGGGTAACGGGCAGTTAATTTTTAAGGACCAGGCAGACTCCCTTGGATTGGGTCAACCTTCATTCAGTAACGGTTCTGCGTATGGAGACCTAGACAATGATGGTGACCTTGATCTTGTGGTTAATAACGTTAACCAACCCAGCTTTGTGTACCGAAATAACGCTAGTCTGGTCCATTCTAATCATTTTTTGAAGATTGAATTTAAAGGTTATGCAAAAAACCCCTTTGGGATCGGTACTAAAGTGATCATCAAAACCAATGATAATATATTTATGTTGGAAAATTTCAATAACCGGGGTTTTCAGAGCAGCATCGAGCCTTCCCTGTTGTTTGGCTTGGGTGATATCAACGAGGTTAATGAACTTAAGGTGGTCTGGCCGGATGGAAAGGTTGAGGTACAACATGATATCAAGACGGATCAAAGGATCATTTTGAACTACGATCGAGCGGTACCACCAAAAGTCACCTCAACTCCAAAAAATACCAGCCCTTTATTTGAGCAAATCTATATACCCAGGGAAGCCCGGCATATTGAAAACTCGTACAACGACTTTGATTGGGAGATTTTACTCCCTTATATGTTATCAACCGAGGGCCCCAGGCTGGTGACTGGTGATGTTAACGGTGATGAACTAGAAGATTTTATCTTATTGGGAGCCACAAATGACCCGGATAAACTTTTTATCCAGACGGCCGATGGAACTTTCCATTTCAAGAAAAGTGTCTCACTAGCGGGTGATGAAAGTTTTGAAAGTACCTGCGGGGCCTTATTTGATCAAGACGGAGATGGTGACCTGGACCTGATGATCGGGTCAGGGGGTAATGAAATTGAGAAAGACCGGAGTAATTATCTCGTTCGTTTCTATAAAAATGATGGCAGCGGTAATTTCCATGCAGATCCCACCCGTATTCCTCAGGTCATCGGCAATTTTTCTACTGTAGAAGCTGCTGATTTTGATCAGGACGGTGCCATGGATGTATTCCTTGGCGCCAGGTCTGTGCCCGGAAACTACGGATTACCACCTCGAAATTATCTCTTGAGGAACGTAAACGGTACTTTTATTGACAAAACTCCGCCTGGATTAGCGAACATCGGCATGGTTACCGATGCCAGTTGGTCCGATGTTGACAATGATGGAGATAAAGACCTGATAGTAGTAGGCAATTGGATGTCGATTCATATTTTTATTAATGAAAATGGAAAAATTGTAAAGAGCTCTGAAATCTCCAATAGTCAGGGATGGTGGAACCGAATTGAGGCAGCGGACCTTGACAATGACGGAGATACGGATTTCGTAGTGGGCAACTGGGGGGTTAATACTAAGTTCAAAGCCTCCCCGGATAAACCCATGTCAATGTTTGTTAACGATTATGACAACAACGGAAAAAGTGAATTTATAATTAACTGGTACCCACCACTGGACAACCGGGCCTACCCCTTCACCCCTAAGATGGAATTAATTGCGCAGTTGCCCAGTCTGCGTAAAATAATTTTAAAATATGAAGACTATGCCCCAATGACTTATGATTCTCTCTTTTCCTCTGAACTAAGAGGAAGCTCTGTTGCGTATGCGGTAAATTTCCTGGAAAGCGCTGTGCTTTGGAATGAAGGAGGTAATCAGTTTACACTATCCGCTTTACCCTTAGAGGCTCAGGTTTCTCCAGTATTTGGAATTGTGGCAGATGACCTTGACGGCGATGGACTTGTGGACATTTGGCTCGGTGGTAATTTCTATGCTTCTAAACCTCAGGTAGGCCGGCATGATGCCAGCAGAGGCGTATTCCTTAAAGGCAGTTCTGACAGGAACTTTACCTATCTGCCACCCAATACTTCTGGCTTATATGTGAAAGGTGAAGTAAGGGATGCGGTGGTAATTAAAACTAATGGTTCTAATAGAATCTTAGTGGCTAGAAATAATGATACTACGTTGTTATTTGACAGAGCAGTAGAATAGTTATGAACTTATAATTAAAAAAGCCCCCATCCTAACGGACAAGGGCTTTTTTAATAGAATTATTTAATACAAAATTGGTATACCGATTTAATTACCACCTGCCCACCATACTCTGGTAGTATAAGTATCAGGTGAGGTAGATCCGCTTCCGAAATTGGGATTAGCAGATTTCTCTCCCTCAGGATACCTAATTCGTTGTGGAATAGTTCCACCGGTTTCATTTCCTGGGAAATTGGTAGGGATCAACACGGGATATTCAGTCCTTCTCCAGGCATTGAAAGCTTCCATCCAATTGAGGAAATAGCTTACCCAAAGTTGTTCACCGATCATCTCCTCAGGATCTCTGGACCCGTAGGGATAAGTAGCCAGATAGCCGGCCACCTGAGCATCAGTAACTACCATTGATGGATCATACATGGCATACATCTGCATAGCAGACTTAACACCTGCCTCATAGTGTGTTTGAGCATCAGTAGCGCCACCAATACCTCTCACTGCAGCCTCGGCCAGATTAAACTCTACCTCTGCGTGATTCAATAGCAGGTAGGGTTCATCATCCTGGAAAAACAGCGGGTTTGTTTTAGAGTAGGTCGCCTCTACATCAACCGGAAAACCTTCATAATCTTCCAACCCGGCAGCATCAAACCCATTGGGCATACCCTTTTGGTTTAGTGGATCAAGTCCTCCCGGGTAAGGTATCCATTCATCAGGAGTAGGCCAATCGGCAATGCCTCCACTAATGATCATCAACCTGGGATCATCATCGGCCACGTTAGCAGGATCAGTACCCTTAAGAAAGTCTATGAGGGTTTTACCCAAAATCGTAGTCTCACCACCATCACCAGGTGCCACCGTTCTGGAAAGCCCATTTTGACTCTGCCACTCACTAGGACCTATGTCATGGGG
>CAZOJZ010000414.1:0-2064 GCA_964580205.1 uncultured Roseivirgaceae bacterium | reverse complement strand
AAGATAATTTTTGAAATACTCTGACCTACGATCAGGATAACAGGCACGATAATAGGAGCAAAAGCTTTAATACTGGAGCCTTTGGATTTTTCAACTATTATCTCTTCACCGGAAAATTCAGAGGATGGCAATGTATGTATTCTGGGGCCAACTATATATTGTCCCCATATCCAACTTGCGGTTGACCCAAAAAAGCAGGCTACGGAACCATAGAAGATGGTTTTGCCAAGATCAGCGCCAAGTAAGGCTGTTGCGGCCAGGGGCCCTGGGGTGGGAGGAACGATAGCATGTGTCAATTGTAAAGCACCAACCAGTCCTGTTGACATAACGGCTATTCCTGTTCCGGTTGCAAGTGCGGAAGCATGGACCAGTGGATTAAGTATAACGTATGCGACGTCTGAGAAGATAGCTATTCCCAGGATAAAACCCGTAACGGTAAGTGCCAGAGGCATCCTATTTTTTCCCACGAACTTAATTATAGAATTAGTAATGATATTGATTGCTCCTGTGTGCTTGAGCGCTTCAGCAATTATGGAACCCAGGACTATAACTACCCCTATTTTCCCCAATGTTTTTCCAAATCCCGTTTCAAAAGCACTTACGAAATTATTCAGCTGCACCCCTGGAATTATCCCGAATATCATAATCGGTATTAACAAAGCTAGAAATACGTGCCATTTCCACTTTGCTATTAAAAACAAGAGAAGAATTACCAATAGAATAAAACCAATCAGTGAAAGGATAGGGTTTGTTGTAACCGCAGTTTGATCCATTAGTTGAGTTAGGTTTGTGATGAAGTAAAAAAGTTCATGGCTAGTTGTACTCCTCCTTTATTAAAAGGGACACCACATAACTCGAGGCCCATTTCTACCCCTGCTAAAGTCCCTAAAAGTGTTAATTCATTCAAATCACCTAAGTGGCCTATTCTGAAAACCTTGCTCTTTAATTTTCCTAAACCGCTTCCTAGTGACATATTAAATCTTTCAAGTATAGCGGCCATGAGTTGATCAGCATCATATCCATCAGGTATTAAAATTGCAGTTACCGATTGGGAATATTGTTCGGGAACCATGCAATAATTTTCTAACCCCCAATGATCCAATGCTATTCTGGTGGCTTTGGAATAATTATCATGTCTTTTGAAAATGGCTTCCAACCCCTCTTCCTGTAACATATCCAAACTTTCATCCAAACCTGTAAACAGTCCCGAAGCCGGAGTGTAGGGAAAGAACCCTTTTTTGTTTAGTTCCATTATTTGCCCCCAACTCCAATAATACTTTTTGAATCTAGATTTCTTGGCCGAGATCTTCGCTTTCTCACTGATAACATTAAATCCAAGCCCTGGTGGTAACATCAATCCTTTTTGAGATGCACAAATGGCTACATCCACCCCCCATTCATCATGTCGATAATCACAAGTGCCCAGGGATGAAACGATATCTGCCAACAATAGCGCAGGGTGGTTTACTGAATCCAGCACTTTTCTAACACCAAAAAGATCAGAAGTTATACCGTTTGAGGTCTCGTTGTGAACTACCATCACTGCCTTAATTGAATGGTCTGTGTCTTGTTCTAGCTTCAACTTTATGGCATCAAGATCCATTCCATGCCGCCAGTCACTTTCAATCCAATCTATTTGAAATCCAATGGTTTCTGCCAATTTTTTCCACATGGTAGCAAAATATCCTGTTTCAAAAGCCAGAATTTTATCGCCTGGAGTAAGCACATTTACCAGGCCGGCTTCCCAAGCCCCCGTTCCTGAAGAAGGATAAATAATAACATCTTGTGAAGTCTTAAAAATCCATTTTAGTTTTTCTAGCAACCGAAAAGTCAGTTTAGCAAATTCTGGTCCCCGATGGTCAATTATTGCCCTGTCAATAGCCCGTAAAACCCGTTCGGGAACATTACCTGGACCTGGGATCTGTAAGAAATGCCTACCTGACTTTTTGTTTAAAGATTCATTCATGACGATTGATCACAAGATAACCATTGAAAGTTGAATGACCCAATTACAGATTGACTAATGGTCAAAACTCTTCAGGAAATAGCTACATTTATGAATTC
>CAZOJZ010000413.1:0-1830 GCA_964580205.1 uncultured Roseivirgaceae bacterium | reverse complement strand
CCATGCTGGCGAAGGATTGCCTGAGGGGTTTCTGAACATTCCGTACACCAACTCATTAAAAATCAGAAAAAGTTGGTAGGGCTGTATGGCTCCTACGGTAAGGTCGTCATCTCCGTATTTACTGTCATTGAAATGAAAGCCACCCAATTTGCCCCTCCATAACAAAGTGGCAACAATTTGTTCGATGTTGGTATTTGGTAAATGGTGTCCCAGGTCAACCAGGCAATAAGCGTTTTCACCGCATTCACTGGCCAACAAATGTGAGGTACCCCAATCCTGAATAACTGTGCTATAGAAATTGGGCTCATAAGGTTTGTATTCAATGAACAACTTCCAATCCTGAGGCATATGTGCATAGATTTCCCTTAAACTATCCAGCGTGTGAGCTAATGCCTTCTGAAAATTCAGCTGTCCTGGAAATGAAGATCCATCAGCCAGCCAGACAGTAAGGCTTTTGGAGCCCAGTGAGACCCCGATGTCGATCACCTGCTTATTATGGTCCCTCGCCTGCGCCCGATGAGCAGCATCAGTATGGCAAAGAGAACCAAATTTATAGCTGTGTTTTTGGTCCGCTTGGTCCTGGAAGGTATTTGAGTTCATGGCATCAAATGCTAGACCAAATGAATCAGCATGTTCCCTAATAGCAGCAGGATCTTCTGGCATGTCCCAGGGAATATGCAGTGATATGGCCCCTGCAGACTGGGTTAGGGCATGGATCAAGCCTGCATCTTCTATCTTTTGCTCCAAAGTTGCAGGTTCCCCACCGAAAGAAAATCGTTCAAACCGGGTACCGCCGGCCCCCAAGGCCCAACTGGGAATGGCCACCTGAAATTGTTGAAGCCGTTGGATTACCTCTTCGGTATCAACGCCTTTTTTCTCAAGTTGCTCCTGAAGGAATTGAAATTGTTGTGTGTGATCCTGTCTGAGGGTTTTATTGAAATCCTGTATTTGATCTGTGGTAATTCTCATGGTTATCGTGGAAATGCAGTTGCCATACCGCCGTCTACATTGATCATATTACCGGTGGTTTTATCCAAAACAGTTACTACCGCTAATACTCCATTGGCAATATCTTCAGGGAGGATAATTTTATTCAAAAGATTCCGCTTGGCATAGAATTCAGGCAATTCCTCCACGGTAATATTATTGGCTTTGGCCCTGCCTTCTGCCCATTTTCCTTCCCAAATTTTGCTGCCTACAATTACACCGTCGGGGTTGATGGTGTTTACCCTGATCTGATCGGAGGCCAATTCCGCGGCCAATAATCGGGTCATGTGCTGTTGTCCGGCTTTGGCGGTGCCATAGGCTACGTTATGGGGGCCGGCTACCAGACCGTTTTTAGAAGCAATATTTACCATATTTCCTCCGATGCCTTGCTTGCGCATTATCGCTGCTCCCTTCTGTGCCATTAAAAATTGCCCCTTCACTAAAACGTCTTGCAACAAATTCCAATCATCCAATGAATGCTCTGACAACGGCTTGGAAATTGCTAATCCCGCACAGTGGACCACAATGTCTATCCCACCAAATTCCAGGCAGGCTTTTTTATAGGCATTTACAATATCTGTTTCAGAAGTAACATTGCATACTGCATAGGTTGATACATCTGGCTTATAGCTGCCATTGGCTTCGATCAAAGGTTCCTCCGCCATATCTGTGAGCACCACATTTGCCCCGTGATCAGCTAACTTATCAGCAATGGCCTTGCCAATACCTCCTGCTGCTCCGGTAATGATGGCTATCCTACGGGAAAGTGCTTGTTCTACAGGCATGCGTTTCAGTTTGGCTTCCTCAAGCAACCAATATTCAATATTGAAAGCTTCCTGATGA
>CAZOJZ010000412.1:0-2149 GCA_964580205.1 uncultured Roseivirgaceae bacterium | reverse complement strand
CCGGGTAATTTAACCAAAGCATTGGGCATTAGCATAAAGAATAACGGTGTTCACTTAACCAAGTCTAACGATTTGTGGATTGAGTCATACAAACAAATTTCTCAAAGTCAGATATGCACTAGTAGAAGAATTGGTGTTGATTATGCTGATGAAGATGCATTATTACCGTGGAGATTCTATCTCAAAAACAGTAAGTGGGTGAGTAAGAATTAGTTATCTAAATGTTTTTAAACTGTCTATGGTAATATATTGAGATAAAAAATTTCTTTTATATTATCTCTATTTCTGATTAATTTGCAAATATAATTTGATGTCAAATGGGTAGCAGGTTTATTATAAATGTCTTGAATGCCAGTATTATACTGGCTGGTTACGGATTCTCTGCTATCGGACAGGATGATCAGGAAAATCTCGGGCAAGCTATCAATTCAAAGTACAACGAACTTGATCCCGTTCTGAGCCCTGACGGCCAAAAACTGTACTTTACACGTACCAAGCATCCGGACAATGTCGGTGGTAGAAAGGATCCAGGTGACATCTGGGTGGCTGTTTTAGATTCAAATCAATGGACGGAAGCACTGAATCTTGGAACTCCGGTCAATACCGATGAAATGAATGCCGTTATTGGTTTCTCAAACGACGGTGATATCATGTATACGCAAACCCAAAATAAGCGCAAAGAGGGTGGTATTTCCTTTTCGCGCAGGACATCTTCCGGATGGAGTAAGCCACAGCAAATGCCGGTGGATTTTTTTCACAATAAGTCTGACCTTCAATCCATGTGTATATCTTCAGACGGAAAGGTAATTATAATGTCTATAGAATCCTTTTCTACCTACGGGGCAGAGGACTTATACGTAAGTTTTCTTCAGGGCAAGGGAACATGGAGTGAGCCAAGAAATCTTGGACCTGTGGTTAATACTAAATTTCAAGAAATGACGCCAAGGTTGGCTGATGATATGGTGACGTTGTTTTTTTCCAGCAACGGACATGGTGGATTTGGAGGCCGAGATATCTTTGTTGTCGAAAGACTTGACGATACCTGGAAAAATTGGACCACTCCCACGAATCTTGGCAGAAAGGTAAACACCAAAGGAGTAGAGCTTTCATACTTTATTCCATCAAATGGTGACTTTGCTTACATGGTGTCAACTCAAAACAGTGATGGTTACGGTGATTTGAAACGTGTGCCCATTCGACCTGCTGACCGTCCAAATGGTACTGTAGAACCTTTAACGGTTCATCAGTCCGAATTGCCAAAACCAGATACTGTATTGATTATTTTCCAGGAACCTATTGTTACTTACCAGGAAGAGAATGAAACAGTTGCAATGATTAAATCCATTGTAAAGAATCCTGCAGTAACTATTGAAGGCAGCGTTACTAATGTCAGTACCGGAAATCCAATCTTTGCCAGAATCGATATTTTTAGCATTGGAGATGATCAGCTGGTAAATTCAGTAGCGACCAATGTGTCTAATGGTAATTTTAGTCTTAATATACCTTCTGATTCCCTTTTCAATTTGGTGGTAAAAGCAGACGGTTATATGCGCCATGAAACTACCGTAATAGTCAAACCAGGTCAGGAAACTGAGTTGGATACTGACTTCGAATTAATTCCTTTGGAAGTAGGAGTGACCATTCAACTTCCCACTGTGTTATTTGAAAGAAGCACCACCAATTTGCTCAGTGACTCTTTTCAGGAGTTAGATCAAGTGGTGGGCTTGCTGGAGGAATACCCGGGAATGGTAATTGCACTATCGGGACATACAGATAATCAGGGAAGTTCTAAATTGAATTTGGAATTATCACAAGATAGGGTAGAAACCGTAATCTTGTATTTAGTAGGCAAGGGTATTGCCAGAAACAGGTTGTCCGGTAAAGGCTACGGGGGAACAAAACCAATTGCAAACAATCGAAGCGAAGAAACCCGCAAATTGAATCGAAGAGTAGAGTTCACCATAGTTAAAAAATAATCAAATTTTTCTTTACAAGGCTTGTCTATTGATTTTTAGATTAAATTATGTAGATTTATTCGATAATAGATAGAATAAATCTATATTAACATGAATACCTGGTCAAGAAATCTCAGACTTTTAAGAAAACAACAAGGAATTTCACAAAAAGAATTAGGCCGAAAACTGGGAGT
>CAZOJZ010000411.1:0-6397 GCA_964580205.1 uncultured Roseivirgaceae bacterium | reverse complement strand
GTGATTAGTAATCCAGCTCCTATGGTTATTTGTTTAATATTGATCTTTTTCATTTCCAACTAAGTAATTGATTTTATATACTGCATTGTTTATATCAACCTGGGCTTTTTCATGTTCCAGTTGATAGGTCAGGAGTTTTCGCTCCATTCTCAGAACTTCCTCAAAATCCGTTTGCCCGGTGGTAAACTCTGTTAGAAGAAGTGATAATGATCGATTCGCCAGATCATGAAGGTATCTGTATAACTTATTCCTTCTCTGAGCGTCCAGATGGTCCCTTACCAAAAATTCCAATTGGGAAGAAAGCTCATTGGTTTTATCTTCTAATTGATACTGGATACGCTCTTTTTCCAGACTGGCTTGATTTTGCATTGCTTGATATTTCTTTTGGAAAATGGGGATACTCATTCCTACCTGAGGAAATAACCAAGCATTCCGTCCATTATCTGATAGTTCAACGTCACTTCTTTCATCTACAAAAATGTAACTCAATCCAACTGAGAAGGACGGTCGTGACATCATTTGTGCCACTTTAATTTGATCCTCCTTGGCCAGTACCTGGTATTTTAATTCCTGAAGCTGCAGGTTTTTGGCAATCATACTGTCCGCCAGCGCCTGTCCCTGATTACCTAATGGAACCAATGTCAAAGATTCCGAAAATTCCATAGGAGTTTGAATTTTTGCATTCAGCTGGTTTTCAAATGCCACCAAAGCGGATCTTTGGCTGTCCTGCAAAAAGGAAAGCTTAGCTCTTAGTTCTTCTTCTTCCATTTCAACCCGGAGAACATTTACGAATCCCGTTTTACCGCCTTCGAAATTCACCCGGGCCAACTCTTTGAAGGAACTTAGTACCTGCATATTCTCCTCTGTTAGCCGCACCGCTTGGTTTAAATAATAAAGGCCATTATATGCTACCCTAATCTCTGTGAACAACTTGAGTTTATCATCGTGGAATGCCATTAGTTTTGCTTCCGCAATTTGACATGCCACATTCTTCCTGGATTTCAGGGTCCCGAACCAGGGAAACGATTGACTTAATGCCAGGCTGGCCCTTTGTGGGCCTACACGGGTTTCTACAGGTTGAATAAAAAGGCCAAAAGAAAGCTTTGGGTCCGGTAAACCTTTGGCCTGTGGGATCAGCTCCAGGCTGGCCATGAAATCGTTAAACCTGGCTTTTAGTCCCGGATTGTTGGCAGCAGCCAAAGCCAGGTAAGGATCCACCGGGTCCTGGGATAGGGCCTGAAAGTGGGCAAAACAAACCAATATGATAGTCAATTTTCTCATGATTTTAATTTTCATTTCCTTTATGTTTAACCCTGGATTCCTGCCACATACAGTACAGCACCGGAACGATGAACACCGAAATACTTTGGAGCATCATCCCTCCAAATGCGGGTATTGCCATGGGTACCATGATCTCGGCCCCTTTACCGGTAGAGGTGAGGATGGGGAGCAATGCTATTAAGGTGGTTGCCGTAGTCATCATGGCAGGTCGGATCCTTAGTTGTCCAGCCTGTATTACGGCTTTTCGGACCGCTTCTACAGTTTGCGGTTGCTCCCTTTCAAAGGTTTGTGTCAGGTAAGTACCCATTAACACTCCATTATCGGAGGCAATGCCGAACAATGCGATAAAACCTACCCAGACCGCCACACTCAGATTTATTTTCCCCACCTGGAACAGATCTCTCATGTTCTCACCCAGAATGGAGAAATCCATAAACCAATCCTGACCATATAACCAAATCATCAAAAACCCACCGGCCATTGCCGTAAAGATCCCAGAGAAGACCATCAGTGAAGGTTGTAACTTTCCAAACTGGAAATAGAGAATTAAAATAATAAGCAACAGGCTTATAGGTATTACTACAGCAAGTCTTTTTGAAGCCCTTATCTGATTTTCATAGTTTCCTGCGAATTTATAACTGACGGCCGCTGGAATTACCAGGGTCCCATCTTCAATTTTGGACTTAAGATATGCTTGAGCATTTTCGATTACATCTACTTCAGCATACTCATCTTCTTTGTCAAAGATCACATAGCTCACTAGAAAAGTATTTTCACTTTTAATATTTTGTGGGCCTCTATCATACTGTAATTCTGCCAGTTCTTGTAATGGGACCTGCACCCCCGTTGGAGTAGGTATTAGAATTCCCTTGATATCATCGGGGTTGTCTCTAAATTCCCTGGCATATCTAACCCTTACCGGATATCGTTCCCTACCCTCAACGGTATAAGTCAGGGTATTACCACCAATTGCCGCTCCGATAGACATCTGAATGTCCTCTATACTTAACCCATACCTGGCGATCGCTTTGCGGTTGATTTTTATTTCCAAATAAGGTTTTCCCACCACTCTGTCAGCGAAAACAGAGCTGGCTTTGACACCTGGCACCTGCCTCAATAGTTCCTCCATTTGGAACCCTACGGCTTCAATGGTGGCAAGGTCAGGGCCATATATTTTCATGCCCAGTGGCGCCCGCATACCTGTTGAAAGCATTATCAACCGGGTAGCAATAGGCTGCAATTTTGGCGCGGAAGTTAGTCCCGGGATATTGGTGACTTTTACGATTTCATCCCAAATGTCGTCCGGTGAATGTATATGCGGGCGCCATTGACGGAAGAATTTGCCGTTTTTATGGGGGACCAAAAGGTCGGTATTAAAACTGGCCAAGTTGGAACTTCCTGGTTTGAAGACTTCGTCATTCGACAGCACAAAGTTTTTCTCCTTGTCGACTTTAAACCTTATTCTATGACCATTTTCATCCAAAATGTACTCAGGTTTGTAATTAACAGTGTTTTCAAACATTGAAATGGGTGCAGGGTCAAGCGCAGAAGCTACCCGGCCCCACTTGCCCACGGTCATATCCACTTCTGGTATTGCTGTCACCATTTGATCCAATAGCTGAATGGTTTGAATATTTTCCTCAACTCCGGAGTGGGGCATGGTGGTTGGCATTAACAGAAAGGAGCCTTCATCCAGGGAGGGCATAAACTCATTTCCAAATCCTGGGAAAGTTTCATTCAACGACCCCCACAGAGTTGTCTGTCTGATGTTCCAGTGCAAACTTTCAGCGCCATTGGCCACC
This sequence comes from uncultured Roseivirgaceae bacterium, assembly GCA_964580205.1. GTDB lineage: Bacteria > Bacteroidota > Bacteroidia > Cytophagales > Cyclobacteriaceae > SZUA-3. The sequence goes on along the minus strand of CAZOJZ010000411.1, from coordinate 3,314 downwards.
AATCCAAAGACTTTGTTGAACCCCTGCCAGGTCAATAATCCAAACATTATAAAGACCAACGGAATACCAAGGAACTGCCACTTATGTTCCAGACACCACACCAATATTCTGGTGTAATTTCGAACCAACAGCAAAAGCAGACCAAGGACTATGAGGACTAAGGTTCCTACGAAGAGAAAATTGACCAACCAGGAATGTTCAGGTCCCATCGGTAGCCATTCCTGGGTTAGGAAATATAGAACGGTAACCAGGATGACCCCGATATTGAAATACTTAGAGAACCTTGGCAATTTAACAGACAATCGTTCTTCAAACAACCTATTGATTCCCAACACCATCAGTACTATTCCAGCCCAGGGCACCACAAATATCAATATCAGACCTGACACAGCCATTCCAGCCCCCCAGATCTTGCTGGTTTTGTTCTTGCCAAAATTCAGTGAAAAAATCCAATGAGCAAAAGCCGGAATAATGACTATTCCTATGAACAAGGCAGACAGCAGGGCAAATGTTTTTGTAAAAGCCAGTGGGGTAAACAATTTCCCTTCCTGGGCTTGCAAAGCAAATACCGGGATAAAGCTAATTACGGTAGTGGCAAGGGCGGTTATTACAGCTGGCGCGACCTCCATGGTGGCTTTATGAATTGTTTGCAGCATGTCCGGGCCTTTGTGCTTGTGGTTTTCCGGAAGCTGAAGGTGACGAAGGATGTTTTCTGTGAAAACTACCCCTACATCAACTATGACGCCAATGGCAATTGCAATCCCCGATAATGCCACGATATTGGCTGAAACCCCAAAATAGCGCATCATGATAAAGGTCATAAGCACCGCAATTGGGAGCAGGCTGGAAATTATGATTGAGGCCCGGAGGTCCAAAACCAAGATGATAACCACAATAATACTTATAAGAATTTCCAGGGTCAGAGCTTCTTCCAGAGTTCCAAGGGTTTCTTTGATCAAACCTGTCCGGTCATAAAAGGGCACTATGGTCACTTTGGAAATAGTGCCATCTTCGAGGGTTTTACTAGGTAAACCCGACCCTAGCTCCTCGATTTTTTCCTTTAGGTTATTTATAACTTCTAAGGGGTTGGAACCATAGCGGGCAACCACCACTGCACCCACGGCTTCCGCCCCTGCTTTGTCCAACCCGCCCCTACGAGTTGCAGGACCCAGTTGAACTCTGCTCACGTCCTTAATACGGACTGGCACATTATTCCTGGCCACTATCACCGCTTCTTCCAGGTCGTTAATATTCTTGATATATCCCAGGCCACGGACCAGATACTCAACTCTATTGAACTCAATAGTCCGTGCTCCGATGTCCAGGTTACTTTTCTTGACGGCCTGCATGATATCGGCAACAGTAACCTGATAACTTTTCATAGCTACCGGATCAATCTCTACCTGATATTCTTTCACATGCCCGCCAATGGATGCCACTTCCGCCACGCCTTCTGCGGAAGAAAGACCATATTTCACATAGAAGTCCTGAATGGATCGTAGTTCCTGTGGGTCCCAGCCGCCAGCGGGGTTGCCGTTTTCATCCCGGCCTTCCAAAGTATACCAAAAAACCTGCCCCAAAGCGGTGGCATCAGGGCCCAGGGCTGGCTGCACATCTTCCGGTAAGGTACCCGGAGATAAGGAATTCAGCTTTTCAAGGATACGCGAACGACTCCAGTAAAACTCTATATCTTCGTTGAAGATGAGGTAGATGCTTGATAACCCAAAAATTGAATTGCTTCGGATACTTTTCACTCCCGGGATACCCAACAAAGCGGTAGTCAAAGGATAGGTGACTTGATCTTCAATGTCCTGAGGTGATCGTCCCATCCATTCAGTAAATACGATCTGTTGATTCTCTCCGATATCAGGGATGGCATCTACTGCCACCGGGTCCCGGGGAAAAGAACCCAACTGCCAACTAAACGGGGCATTGGATATTCCCAAAAGGATCAGGAAAGCAGTAACCATAAAAGTTACCAGCTTCTTTTCCAGGAAAAATTTAATAATACGACTAAGCATGATTGTAGAATTGAGATTAGAACAAACCTAGAAAGCCAGTTTCACCTGAAACCGGCAGCTTTCAATGCACAATCGATCTAGAGAAGGAATGACTGAACCGTTAAATACAAAGGTTCAGCGCTCACCGGAGGGCCGGTGTCATTTGAGATTAATGAGCGGTAATTGGTTTGCTTCGGCATTGGTACTAATACTGTTACCGAATAAGCCACCAGAATTTCGTACTCAGGAATTATTTTAAAATTGGAGTAACTCAGCTGAAAGTCATCGTCCAGGATAACGGTCTCCGTTTGGTTGTCACAGCAACCGTGATTCATATCCATATCTGGCATACAACTCTTAGCTTCGGTACCCAGGGTAGTATGAATGATGGAGTTTCCACAGTAATGCCTACTAATACTTAAGCCAGTGGTGGCAAGTATCAGGGTGACAGACATCAGTATGTGAAATATACTATGCATTAGGTTACAAAGGTATAAATTTTTAGAATAATCCTGTTTCTATGATAAAAAATGACTTACTGATGTAATATTGGTAACGTGAATTTCCTGTTAAAGTTGTTTACCTTTAATTCTGTTTTTATGTTATGACCAGGGTAAGAAACAGTACGGTACTTATAACCGGTGGCGCCAGCGGTATCGGCAAACTCATGGGACATCGGTTTTTAGAGAAAAAGTGCTCGAAGCTGGTGGTATGGGACATTGATGAGTTGAATCTGGAATCTTTGTCTTCTGAATGGTCCAGGGAAGGCTACCAGGTATATCCCTATTTGGTGGATGTTTCGAGGGTATCTCAGATAGAGGAAATGGCGGCCGATGTACTGAAAAATGTCGGGAAAGTAGATATTTTAATCAACAATGCAGGAGTGGTGGTAGGAAAAGACTTCTCCCAGCATTCAGCCCGGGATATCGATACCACTATTGATGTAAACATACGGGGCGTAATGCACGTTACCAGGGCATTTATTCAACCAATGATAAAGACCGGCTCAGGACATGTGGTTAACATCGCTTCAGCTGCCGGGTTGATCCCTAATCCAAAAATGTCTGTTTATGCTGCCAGTAAGTGGGCGGTGCTGGGTTGGTCCGAGTCACTGCGCCTGGAGTTGGAGCAGGAAAATAAAAATTTGAAAGTAACCACGGTTACCCCGAGTTATATAAATACCGGAATGTTCGAAGGGGTTAAAGCGCCGCTGCTAACCCCACTGTTGGAGCCTGAAGAGATCGTTGAGGAAATCATTTCAGCAATTCAAGAGAATAGAATTTTGGTCAGGGCCCCTAAAATGGTAAATCTCCT
>CAZOJZ010000410.1:0-4037 GCA_964580205.1 uncultured Roseivirgaceae bacterium | reverse complement strand
GAAAAGTACATCCACCTTATTGCGGTCACCAACTTCATCAATCCAGTCCCAATCTGTTACTGGCCCTGATTGATCACCGGTTTGAGCAAAAGACATTCCTTCTGGCGTAAATACCAATGGCACATTATTCTCAATATTACTACCTTGATGTCCAGGATAATTAGCTACTGTTAATTTCTGTTGGCCATTTTGGATTTTCAAAACTTGCAAAGTATGTGCTTCCCTTCTAAGATGAGTGATCTCTGTATGAATGGACTGATCCTGCCAAACCTCAGGCGGGGCAACGACAGGTTTATTTTGGTCAATAAATGTTTGGGCGACCCACATATCTCCGTGGTCCCCATGCCTGTGGCTTATAAATAATGCATCACATTGATCTATTACCTGCAGCATCAACTCATCCGCAATAGCAAAACCCTCAGCTCTACTAGAATGCGCACGAACCAGATCAAAACCAAAAGTAACGGTGGCAGTGCGAATAATAAAACCATGATTGTATAGCTTCCAAATCATGGCCCCTTCTTTTACTTTTGTTTGCTGTAGTTCCTTTATCGACAAAGTAATTCTTCTACTCAAAAACTCCTGTACAGATAACCTATGTGCCGCCTTTTCTTCATGCAATACACCATCGAGCATGAGCATAGCCATTCGACGTTCCATTGGCTCAGCAATAGATGGAGGATACTTTTCTAATGCTTCTTCTACAATCATTAGAGTGATTTTATCCTGCTGATTAATGAACCCATCAATATCACTCCACCAATCCAGTTTTTCATTTTCGGTATTTTGACTAATCGCAATACTTCTGACGATCAACACTAAGAAGATTGATAAAATGATATTTTTCATAGCAATAATGTTTAGCATGCAAATAAGTTAACCCAATTTTCAAAATTCAAATTCAGCCAGTACAGGATAATGGTCTGATAAATAAAAAGTCTCCTCCATATTTAGTATCTGGGCGTTTGTACATCTACTTTCAACGGAAGGAGATACCAAAATATAGTCAATGCGCTTGGAATTTGGGTGTCTTCCTTTCCCTTTCTCTTCTTCAAAAACTTGCGTGGGGGAGCTGGTTCTCTGGTCCAATCCTGAAGTATGTTTTTGAACAACATCAATTAATGGAAAACTTAAAAATGTGCTCATAACACCATACTCAAGTTGTCCTTGAAATAAATTTCGGATATGGTCGTGCTTCGCTTCAGATTCCCGCATAGCTTTTAAGCGACCACCCTTGTCTTTATATAGGTCCGCATCAAATGGAGAAACTGCATTAAAATCGCCCAAGACAATATACTTATTTTGTGTTTCAGCGATTTTCGAAAGCTTGTTTATTACAATTTCGGCCTCTTGTCTCCTCTTTTTATAACTAAAGGGTGAGAAATGTACCACCATAAAATCAATACCTGCGGTTTTGCAATGTAACGCACCATGGTGCATGCCTTCTAAGATTCTCTCTTTCACTTCAATCGGTTCCTTAGAAGTAATACCAACCGGATAACCTGAGGTTTTAAGAACTTCGGCATAGGAATGACCCCACTTCTTAGCATCTTTCAGCAGCTTATCCTTGGTATAATCACAAAGTTCTTGAAGCGCAACCACATCAGGATTTTGAGCCTTCATCCAAGCAATCAGTTTTTCTCTGCGCTCTTCATCTTCTCCCCATTCAAAGCCATTCCATATATTATATGAAATGACCTTTATGGTACTTGTTTTTTCAGGGTGTTCAATCCGTCCATGAAAAGACCATGTAACTACGGCAAGTACCATGATCAATACAGTTCTGATTAAATCCCTACTAATTCGTTGTTTCATAAAAAAATTCCAATGTCATAACTACTGGCAGGTGGTCAGATGCCACTGGCTCATTAAGTACTTTTACATCAACTACTTTCCAATTTGTTTCGGGCCTGATTAGTACATAATCAATTTGTTTCCTTGGGTTTTTTGATCCAATCGTCTTCAAGTCCTTTCCCAGGGTTTCAGCGACCCAACCTTTTTCTTTTAATTTTTTTAATGGTTCGCTTTCAGGTTCAGCGTTTAAATCTCCTGTAAGAATTGCAGGAAGTCTCTTATTATCACTAAAAAATCCCCTTTCAATGACCTCCACAGTTGCCAGCCTTGACTCCTGGGAACCAATTGTCTTTAGCCAGTCGAAATGGGTGTTGATAAACCTTACCTTGGCGTTTTCGCCATAGATACTTGACAAATCTACATCGACACCCATGGCCTGGTAACGGCTGGAGCTAGCGCTTGGTATAGAATAATTATTCACCCATTCAAACGAGTGCTTACTTAATACAGCATCGCCATAACCATCCATCTTACCAAGTGAAGGGCCGAATACAAAATTCATTCCAGTCAGTCGTCCCAGTTCTGCTGCCATTATGGAGTCACCAATTTCCTGCAGGCCCACAATATCAGGGTTTTGATCCGATATTACCTTGGCAATTCTAGCCAGGTCAACCTTATCATCCATACCAAGTCCGTAATGAATGTTATAACTCATTACTTTGATTTGTTTCTGTTCCTGCTTATCCCATTTAACCATTGAAAATCCCAATAAGAGGACCGTTAGAAGGAGGTATGGAGTTGTCCTGATTACTGAACTATAATGGCTTTTAAAATGGAGAGTATGGGTAAACATGATGGCGGCTAGCTGACGAGATTGAGACATAGTAGTACAAAATATGAAAATATAGCTAAGTAAGCGAGTACGGACTTCAGGATAAGAGCAAAAAATAGCTATTTTTGTTTAACCTCAACGGCTGCTAACGGCCAAAAGCGGCCATTGAGCTTATTTATGATGGAATGAACAACAATAACATGATCATATTTCAGGGGGACCTACCAACTCAATAAAGATACCGTCAGGGTCCTTAATAAATATTAATTGATAGCTTTCCCTTTTCACCCACCCCAATCTTTTAATATTAGCTTCTTCCAAGCGACTAACAACTTTCTGAAATTTTGCTTTGGTGTAATTGAAAGTAAGATAATTCACACCCGCATGCTCATTAACCCCAGTTTGTTTTGGTCTAGGTTCTACTTCATCAAAATAGGCCAACTTTAAAATTGTAGCAGCATCTTTATCAACCATTTTGAACATCTTTACTGAAAATGGTAGTCCATTTGCAGCACCAGCCTCTTTACTCCACTCTGAAGACAAGTCAAAACTTCCGGCAGGTGTCATGCCTATAATCTCAGTATAAAACTTTTCAGATGTTTCAATATCTGATACTACCATGCCAATAGCTGCAACTCCAAGATCTGCAGCAGATTCTTGTGCCAGACATGGTTTTAGTATAACAACTAATGCAATTGATAAAACAAGTCTTTTCATATCGATTTAATGGTAAATAGGATGGACGGTAAGTAAATCGCCAACAATTAAGTAAGATAAACATTCTATCTTACTGTTTCACAAGTATAAAGTACTTGCCTTCCCACCGGCTGCTTTCGGCCTAGGCTGTGTGAAAACGCAAAAACGGCCTCCTTAAATCGGTTTTAAGCTCGACAGGATTTCGGATGAAATTGGTTTCCCACCGATAGGGCGTTATCGGCTCCAAAGCAAATCAATTGCGTGATACGCGACATTGGATCACCACGTCAATGTCGCCTGTCTTCAAGCTGTGTATGGTGTTTTCACACAGGTACTGTGTACAAAAGCAAGTTTTTGAACAAGAATTTTAGGAAGGGTCAGACCAAGGTCGACACTATCCTGCAAGGCAGCTCCACTAAGGAGCTGCTTCTTTTTTGTTGGTAATCGGGGTCATAGTAGGTTTCATTTTTCCAGAGGCTGTACATAAGCACTAACAATTTGCGTTGTACGGCCACCAGGGCTATGATTGGCTTGGCTTTATTTCCTTTAAGACGATGATAGAAAGGTTTCAACCTCGGGTTTACCCGCACGGCAGTCATGGAGGGCATATGCAACACACTACGAATATTTCGGTTGCCCTTCTTGCTGATGGCACTTTTGCCCTTGTAGGTGCCCGATTCACGGATTACCACATCATACCCTGCATAACTGGTTA
>CAZOJZ010000409.1:0-10809 GCA_964580205.1 uncultured Roseivirgaceae bacterium | reverse complement strand
ATTATATACACTACCAGAAATGAAAAGAGCAGATGAAATATTAGGCGCAGTATTTGATAAAGCAGGTGCCAGAGACAGGTATAGTGGACGGTTTTACTCTGGTGATCATAAGTTCGATGCTGAGATGCAAAAAGATGCCTTTGATTGGTTTGACCGATGGCTGAAATAAGGGACTAGGACTGAAGGATTGGAGGACTGAAGGACTGAAGGACTGATGGATTGATGGAAGGAGGGATTGATTCTAAAGTGAAAATTCTTCGGTAATGATGCGGCGGATTCCGTCCTTTAACTCTAACTGGGGTTTCCACCCTAGCTTGTTCAATTTATTAGAGTCGAGCAATTTCCGGTAGGCGCCATCAGGTTTGCTGGTGTCAAACCTGATTTCACCATTGAATCCAACAATGTCTTTAATGATTTGTGCCAACTCACTGATTGATATATCAGTGCCATAACCGACATTGAGATGAGTATTTCTAATTTCCTGGTCAGTGAGCTTCCCAAGATCCAATACAGCGAGCGACACTTGCCATTTTATTTTTATTAGTGCTCATTGTGGGAGTCAGTACGGTTTATAGGGCATCACGCAGTCATGGATCCATGGCTTTTTTGAGATCGTTTTACCTGTTTATAATCTGACCCGGCGGTCCGGCGATCTGTTCCAGTACTGGAGTAACATCTTTTGTATAATTTCCCAAGCATACTTACATGATAAGAAAATTCACTTTTCTCAATTGATAGTAACATTTGGTTTGAATAATTTACTGAAAATTATTTGACTTATCATGAGAACTGTTTTTCGATACCAAAGATACCTTGCTGTGGCTGTGATGGTATCAATCACCAATCTTACACTTTTATCACAGGTAGAAGTCAAGTGGCAGAACGAATTATCAGCAGATATTTACTGGCAGGAAGTAACAGCACTTGGAAACCTTATTGTAAGTTCCGGGAATCAGTTATCAGGTATAAATACTGAAACAGGGACAATAATCTGGAGTAAGATGGACCTTGCAGGATTGAATCGTGCATCATATAAGGAACTTCCCAATAGTCCATTCTTTACCATCACTAAGGGGAATAGTATTTTATTGATTGATCAATTAACTGGTGATTTGGTTTTTGATTCCAAGCGAGCTGGAATTAGCACCATTGAAGATTATTTTTTGCTATACAACTCAGATGCCATCCTGGTTGCCGGAAAAGCTGTTGGCGGCAAATCGATTATGGTATCAGTAAAAATGTCTGATGGCAGCATCTCTTGGACCTTGAATGAAAAATTTGGAAGAATTATCGCAGCAAATGAATTGGGAAATAACGAACTCTTAATTGTTACACTTTTTAACAATTATAAGCTGGACGCTTCCACCGGATATGTAATCTGGAAAGAAGCGAATTCCGCAGAATCAGCCCAAGTAGAAAAACTTGGAGCATTGGGGGCCTTATTGAAATCAGCCGCTGAAAATTTTGCAAAAGACAAGGAAATTGATTTGCGGTTTTACCGGCCTGAGGGAAGTGAAGTATTTTATCTTGGTTCACAGCAGGAATCCCAATCCAGTATGACTAACTCAAGTGGCGAAACTTCCATTAACTATACCAATGTCTACAATGCCTATAATATTGATGATGGCAGCCTTGTTTGGAAAGAAGCACTGGAAGTAAAAGGACGGTTAGGCCATGTCGCATTTATGGATAATGGTATACTTGTGCTGCCCAACAATGGCAACAGAACAAAAATCAACCTTTTTGATTACCACACTTTGGAAGGCTTGTGGGGAAAAAAAGGTAAGGGAATTGCCATCAAAGGAGGCATTTATGATTACCTGGAGGCAGGAGATGGGATACTGCTGATATCACAAACATCAAGTAAAAATTTCCTGAACTATCTAGACCCTAAATCTGGCACAATAACCTTTGAAAAGCCTGTGAAAGTTGATGGGAAAGTAATAGGTATCCTTCCACTTTCAAATGGAATACTTTACATCTCTACAGAGTCAATGAATATATTGGATCCCTCCACGGGAACACTAAAATGGAGTCAAAGTATTCGTACAACGCCTCAACTTACCGCTCAATATAATGGTAAAATATACGCTTTTGATTATAAATCTAAAAAGCTAATGATTGTTGATGAACAAACTGAATCTGTAACCGAACAATCAGGTTATATATTGAAGTTTCTAGGAGGGGAATCACCCCGAAATCTTGAAGTATTGGATGATGGCATATTTATACACTCTGATCAAAATGTCGCCAAATTTGGATTTGACGGTACCGTAAAGTTTCAGGAGTATTATCCTGCACCACGCGAACCGGGATGGAAGCGGGCCTTATTATATGCGGAAGCAGTGAGAGGTGCATATATAGGAGTTTCGGCCTACTATGCTTCCGGAGTTATGGCTGTAGTAGAGGATGAAGTGAAGCAAGAAGACGCCGTTGCCGGTGAATTGGTAAATCAAATCGGAAATGCATACGAAGAACTTGGGGCACAAGCATCAAGTTATGCAGCAACTGCATTTAAACAGGCCAATGCACGGCATAATGCAACTAGGTCTGGAAGAGACTTTATGTTTATTTTGTCAAAACAGGAAAAAAATATTGAACTGCTTAAAGTAAGCAAGTCCACTGGAAAAGTGGAAGGAAGAATTGATCTTGGTAAAGACCGTGAGCCTATCTATGCTGTAGATGATATTACAGGGCAAGTATATTATCGTACGGATGATACTGTGTTAACATCCTATCAGGTAAAATAAAATGTAGCGTCTTAGTCATCCGCTGACGTACTCTGTCTGCCAGATATCCACAGGCCAATTTAAAATCAAATACCTTCAGGATCAGGATGTATCCAAGGGCTACGATAGGCTCTTTGGAGTAGTTTGCTAGCTACAATATCCCCAACAATTATCCGTTTCTCCGGATCATAACTTAATGACCGGCCTGTTTTCATGGAAATATTGGCCAATATGCAACTAGCACTTGAAATATGGCCTTCTTTAATGTCAGCAACTGGTTTGACATTATTGTCGATAGCATTTAAAAAATCCAGCATATGCAATCTGGTAGCCGGAGCCGCATTTAGTTCAATACGATCTTCCGTCAAATCCTCGGGATACTGATCCCTCTCATAAACCACATCTTTATGAATACTGGCGGTTTCATCTCCGTAGGGTATAAAATCATATTGCATGGTGCTGCCTTTCAATGTCCCCTTTTCACCATACAGAATGAATGACCAAGGATAATCGGGGTCCGCGGGAGTTCCCCAGGTCCTGTGCTGCCAAATACAATTCAGCTCATCGAATTCAAAAATTGCAGACTGAGTATCTGAAATATTAGACTTTGCCTCTTTCTGTACATAAATCCCTCCAGTGGAAGTGATTCTGGTTGGCCAACCAAGGTCAAGCATCCATCGAACTGTATCCAGCATGTGCACGCACATATCACCCATGATCCCGTTTCCGTATTCCATAAAGGCCCGCCACCAGCGAATATGAGGAAGTCCGTCATAAGGTCTTAGAGGTGCAGGGCCCGTCCACATTTCATAGTCAAGAAAATCAGGAACTGGCTCCAGCGGAGGATTACTGGCATTTCGCATATGAAAGTAACAACACATTTCCACATGAGAAATTTTCCCTAGTAAACCAGCATCTACAATATTTTTCTTAGCTTCAATGAGGTGCGGGGTGCTTTTACGTTGGGTTCCCACTTGAACAACTCTCTTGTACTTCCTGGCCGCCGCCACCATTGCCTCACCTTCTAACACGTCGACACTGGTTGGTTTTTGGACATATACATGAGCTCCGGATTGTACGGCATCGATGGTTTGAAGTGCATGCCAATGATCAGGTGTGCCAATCAATACAATGTCCAGTTCATTTTCAGAAAGCAGCTTTTGATAATCGTTATACAGTCTAGGTGTGCGGCCGGATTTTTGACGTTGACTTACCAACTTACCGGCCTCCGACAATATATTTTTGTCAACATCACAAAGCGCCACCACTTCCACCGGAGCTACCTGTATTAGTCTAAACAGATCACTCTTTCCATACCAGCCGGCACCAATCAACCCCACTCGTATTGTCTCCAGGGGGTTGATGAGGTCAATACCCCGGGCTCCAAAAGCGGTAAGTGCAAGAGAGGCGGTTGCACCCTTTAAGAAGTGTCTACGGTTGATATTGAAAGTTTTCATGATTCAGTGGTTCTAGACTATATTGGATTTTAAAGTTTTACAAAATATCTTTAAAAGATATAAATAGCAATTCAATGATGCTTTAGAAAAACATTATTATTACAATTATCGATATAGGTTTTTTAAAATGTGCAAAATGAAAACACCATTGATTTCTCCGTTAGTACTTCTTGTGATGAGCCTGACGGTATTTGGACAGGATAAAGATGCATTTGCGGTACAGGCAACCATAGAGCATGGCATCATTGAAGGAAATTATAATACCCATGATGGCATCCAAACCTATTTAGGGGTCCCTTTTGCAAAACCACCTGTCGGTGACTTACGTTGGAAAGAACCCCAGCCGTTGGAGCATTGGGATGGGGCAAAAGAAACCAAAGTATTTGGCCCACGACCCATGCAGACTATTGTCTTTGGCGATATGAAATCTCGTTCCCGCGGTGTTAGTGAAGATTGTTTGTATCTCAATATCTGGACACCTGCTTTACGAAATACCAAGGACTTACCAGTTCTGGTGTACTTCTATGGCGGAGGCAATGTAGCGGGCGACGCTTCGGAAAGACGGTATGATGGGGGAAGTATGGCTAAAAAAGGAATTGTGGTGGTTTCGGCAAATTACAGATTGAACATATTTGGTTTTTTAGCACACCCCCAGTTGAGTGCTGAAGCACATTATAAGGCATCGGGGAATTATGGTTTGCTGGACCAGCATGCTGTACTTCAATGGGTACAAAAAAACGTGTCGGCCTTTGGGGGCAATCCCAATAAAGTAACCATCGCAGGCGAATCGGCAGGATCTATGGCTGTAAGTTTACAAATGGCCTCTCCGTTGTCCAGAGATCTGATCTCTGGCGCTATTGGAGAAAGCGGTGCAGCCATAAGCCGTGCGTCTCCAGTCCTCTTAAAGAAAGCAGAAAATATAGGATTGGAGTTTGTCGAAAAAGCAGGTTTTCAAACCATTGAGGAACTGAGAAAGCTAAGCAGCAGGGATGTATATGAAATCTACAATGAATCTAAAAGGTTTCGTTTCCCTACCGTTATTGATGGCTATTTTTTAGCTAAATCGCTTCCGGAAATATTTAATAGTAAAGAGCAGGCTCAGGTACCACTGTTATTAGGCTGGAATTCTGCAGAATTTCCAGGCAAGGCCTTTATGCAGGGACAACCCTACACGGAAGAAAAGTATATCAACAAAGTAAAAGAAAAGTATCCCCAGCAATATGATGAAGTATTGGAACTGTATCCCCATGGCTCTGAAAAGGAAATCGAATACTCTGCCACTGCTTTGGCCTCAGATCGATTCATTGTTTATAGCACCTGGAAATGGTTCGATCTGCATAGAAAGAACAGTAACCAACCAGTCTTTCGCTATTTATACCACAAAGTACGTCCACCTTTGACAGAAAAAAACCTAGTATCAGGATTTGCAGGTGGCACCGTGAGAGCCGATTCAAGCACTCCGGAAAAACCGAAACCTGTGGGTGCGGCCCATGCTTCAGAGATTGAATATTGTATGGGTAATCTTCATTTGGTGGATACCTATGCCTGGACCGAGGATGATTATAAGGTATCGGAAACCATGCATAACTATTTCGCCAACTTTATAAAATCAGGGAATCCCAATGGAGAAAAATTACCGGACTGGCCAGCTGCCAAGCCGATTGACCCTGAGCCCGATATAATGATTATTGATGTAGAAAGCGGGGCTGAAAAAGCCTTGAACGATGCACGTTATGTATTTATGGACAAGGCATTCAAAAATTGAGGTATCATCAGTCATCCCTTTCGGGAAGTAGACTTATTTTCCGTTGATTTTGCAATGAATCTGTTATTTATTGCCAATTTTTTCGATATTCCCACCTGTTATTGAATCTGAATTAATAAAATCAAATACAAAATGAAAAAAGGATTGCTTTTGTTGCCAATCTTCATGCTGTCGACCACACCATTGCTCTTTGGTGATGACGGTGTGGAGTTAGACAGTGGGGCTACTACCATGAGATTAAGACCCACTGCGCAAAATGAAATGAGGGGTCTGGATAATGTTTACCATGGTGAAAGAGGATACGGCATGCTTAACCCTAATTAAAATGGTATGAAACTGATAACAGCAATTCTACGGGAAAGTCAGCTTGACCAGGTCCGCGAGGCTTTGATAAATGTTGATATTACCAGGATTACCGTGAGCAGGGTCTCTGGTAATGGTCAGCAAATACGGGAATAAATTTATCGCGGCAGACGGGTTGTGCCTAATTTAACGCCAAAGATAAGACTGGAGATAGCCGTTAATGATGAATTTGTGGATATAACCTGTCAAACCATAATTGAAGCCGCAAAAACCAATGGAGGGACTTTGGGTGACGGCAAGATCTTTATTACCCAATTAGAAGATTGTATTCGCATCAGAACGGAGGAACGTGGCGGTAAAGCAATTTAAGACTATGGAATGGAACTGCGGTATATTCTGGAATAATACAGAAACAGTTTGATCAATGGTTATGTCAAGAATAATTGAATCCTATCCGTTGAATGTTCCTTATTCAATGTTGAAAGTAGCGTCTTTTGGAATAGGGGCCAAACCAGGACTCACTATTGATACCATCCAAACAATGTTTTCCCTGTTTGAGGGATGCTCAAAATATCCAATCATGTTATGTTGATAGGATATCTTCCCCTCTATTGTGGAGTGGTTAATGCTGTCTTTATCAACGGCTAGAAACAACACCAGTGAATCTTTATTGAGCGAGCCTATTTGACGCTGGTGTTGCAATGGGGTTACCATTTTTCTGACATCCCAAATTTCTTCTGGTCGTATATTACCTATACTATAGAATGTCAAATTCTGGATTGATTCCATTTTCGACAGCTCGGATAAATGTTTGTTTCCTAAGTCCTTGAAAAGCATTTTCTTGTATAAATATGGCAATGTTGCACTTAAAAATCCCATAAGCAGGAATATCGCCAGCAGTATTTTCATGACCTGTTTCTTCCACAACTGAGCTATGAAAACGGTACTGAAAAATACCATTATCAACGTATAGCCGATAAAAATATGTACAGGAATAAGGGATCGGGTGAATCCATAAAAGTAAAGCGCTAATGGCGTCCCAATGCAGATAATCGCTAGAAGAGTAGTGTTAAAAACCAAAATGAACTTATCGGATTTTGATTGCAAATTGTCCTTGAAACTATTGATTAGATATTTTAAATAGAAACCCACCAGTACGGCTTGGGAAATTAAACCCGGCATTAGATATCTTTCCTTTTTTTCAGGGATTATTGAAAGAAAAATAATTGTTAGTAATACCCAGAAAATAAGAAACTTATAGTTTCCACCAACCTGTTTAATTCTACCCTTGGCATAAGGTATTATTAATGCAGCCGTGATAAAAATGGTCCAAATTCCCGATTGAACGGGAAAGTTCCAGTAATGCCAAAAGGGTCTTTCATGTCGGTTTTTCCAAGAACCGGTTTCAGTATTAATGTTTTGAATAAGATCATCCGGAATGTGGAAATAAACATAAATTGGCCACCAGGTACTAATAACCAGGCAAAGGAGCAGGGTCGTCAGTAACTCACGCCATTTATTTCTTATTTCATTAGTGCCAAAAGCAACCATATAGGCAATCATAAACGGCAACAATAGGACGTAAAATGACACTGGTCCTTTACTCATAAACGAAAGTCCTAACAGGACCCCGGCCAAGGTAAATTCACCGTAGGCGGTACCTTTCCTTTTCCATCCAGCGGTCATCGCCCATATGGCCCCCACCATAAAACTGTGACAATAAATATCCCAGGTGCCTTGCCGGGCCATGAACATCAGATAGAAACTGGTACTTAGTACACCGGCGGCTAAAAAGGGTATTGATTTGTCTTTAGTCAATTCCCCTGTAAGACCGTAAACAAAGAATATCATGAGCAAGGCCATAACCGCGGCAGGTATTCTTAAGGCGGTTTCGTTATAAATGTCACCTGCCATCAGACCAGCTAACGCTGTGATCCAGGTTGGCAATGGTGGCTTTGCCAGGCGGTACTCTCCATTCATGGTAGGTAGAAGCCAGGTGTCATTTTCTATCATCTCTCTGGCCGTAATGAAATTTCTAGCCTCCATGATACTGGGTTCAAGTGAACCAATATTGACAAAGAACGACAACGATCCTATGAGTAGTAAAAAACCAAATTGCACTTTTCGAGAACATTCAATGTTCCAAACACCATGTTTCATGGCTCGCAGGTTAGTTCTTAACTGAAACTTCTATTTGGAGCCTGGTTTGACTTAGCTGCATTTAGAGCGTGAGACTTATTATGGATAAATATATTTCGGGAATATATGATAATGCCAAATATCTGCCCCATAAATAATATTGGATCAAGGCGAAACCAGGCATAACTAATAATAATTAAAGAACCAATTGCACTAATTGTCCAAAATCCAAGTGGCATTATGGATTTTTTGGCTCGTTCAGAATAGTACCATTGATATACAAATCTGAATGCAAAAATTACCTGGCCCAAACTTCCCCATATTAATAGCTGAAGCGAAATATCAGGATTTTCCAAAATTTGCAATAGATTATGTGTACTGGAAAAGCTCAAAAATAAAGCTGCCAGCAGGGGAAACAATATTAATATTATCTTGATGTAAAAGGGTATAAGGGTCAATGCCTTTTTGAACTGTAAATTCCGCAGATAAACGAAATAGGAAAGCCCTTGCCCAAGTAATATAACGAAGTCCTCCCTTAATACCCCATAGACCATCATCAATAAAGAAGCCATCAAACTGAGTTGCCAAAACAAGGTTGGTGATAATACTCTGCCGGCCTTTTCTGATTTGACCCATTGAACTATCAATCGAGCGGCGAAAAGAATTTGAGATGCAAACCCTACTGCATAGATCAGATAGCTATTCATTTAACTGAGTAGTCTCTAAGTGGGTGGTTTCTGATTTTCGCCCAGGTTCAATCTCAATTTTTTTTATTTTATATGAAATCCACCGTCTTTTCATCCATATAAATGCCATAGTGTCCAGTAATGGCGCAAAAACTCTATTGAATAAATGGTATTTAGGGGTACCGGTGATCCTTGGATAATGGGAGACTTCAACTTGTTTAACCTTACCTCCTTGTAGTTGAATTAAGGCAGGCATGAATCTATGCATTCCCTTAAAGAAAGGAATTTTTTGCGCATAGGAGGTTTCAACGATTTTTAAAGGACAACAGGTATCAACAATGCCATCATTGATCATTAATCTTCGAAATCCATTCGCGATCTTTGAGGACATTTTCTTTATAAACTTGTCTTTCCGATCGAGTCTAATGCCATTTACCATATTGTATCCATCAAGGTGACTAAAGTAAAGCATAAAGTCCTTAGGAGAAGTTTGCAGATCCGCATCCATGTAACCCAGATAATGTGTTTTACATAAATCAATACCGACTTTTAGTGCTGTGCTTAGACCTTTATTTGAGCATAGTATGGCATACTCAAAGTGGTTATTCTTATCACAAAATTCCATAATAATTCTGGGGCTGTCATCGGTTGATCCGTCATCAATAAAAAGGATCTTTGATTTTACGGGTGTGAATCTTAAATATTCCAATAAGGCATTAAATAACCTTTTCAATGACTCTTGTTCGTTATAAACAGGGATTATTATAGTCAATTGATAGTTCATAACGCCTTAAGGGACTCTAGTTTTTGGACGTTCTTACTTAAGTTGGCCTGTTTATGTTTGGATAAGACGTTCTTTCCATACTTTGTATGGTATTGATGCTGCCTTAGAAAATTCAAGTTCTCAAAGCACCAATGGTCGTTTCTTACTTCGGATTGAGTTAATAGTTCCAGTTCCCTTTTCAGCAATTGATTTTTACACCAGTAATCTCTAGTAGATAAGTGAAACATATCTGCATCACTAACTATCTCTTCAAGTAGATTTTGGGGGTTCTGTGGCAGTTGGGTGGCCTTAATACAACCCGATATCTTCATGACCCCTTGATCCGGATATCTCCTTTCTGTTAGAAACTCCCTGGCTATGTTAATACTATGTACTTCGTGATTATAGGGGCTTATTTTAAACCCTGTATCATGAAACCAACTGGCAATTAATACCAATTCCAGTTCATTTGAACCAAGGTTACAATGTTTAGCAATCTCCATTGAAGCCTCCACCACCTCAATGGTATGCTGTAAACTGTGAAAAGTATAAATGCTGCTCAGGTTTTTGAGAATCTCTTTCACGTACTGGGAAACATACCTCAATATGTCAATTTTCTCTGCTTGCAATACTCTAATCGTTAGTTCATCATCGGAATGATGCTAGTCAAAACGGTGAAAAGTTCTAAATAGTTGGTCAAAGCATGAAGACTTCGTCTTCCCCGATTTACTTCACGCTCCCTCTATAAAGCAAGCTTTGGTCGGGACCTTATTTGTAAATCGACTTGAATGCTTTGATTCTATGTGAACCCGAGAGGATTTGAACCTCCAACCTCCTGATTCGTAGTCAGGTGCACTATCCAGTTATGCTACGGGTCCTGGGTGCTTTAGCGGCAACCGATGGTTCCAACCGTTAAAAAATGTTATTCAAGGCTGCAAATGTAAGTAATAAATTAGCTTTATAAAAT
>CAZOJZ010000408.1:0-4235 GCA_964580205.1 uncultured Roseivirgaceae bacterium | reverse complement strand
CCCCACGTCCCTAACGTGGTGCGCTAACCGGACTGCGCCACATCCCGATATTGAGTTTGAGTTTGAGTTTGAGTGTGAGTGTGGGTGTGATGCCACAGCCTGATAACTGTACCCTCAAATGGGACACAATGTTACAATTTTTTTTATGATAATATGAGAAATAAATGGATCATGGCGCCTAATAGCAGATTTCTTCATCTTCAGGACAGATACAGAATCAATTCATTAGCCTTGCAAGTACATCTTCAGGGGTAAAGATATTTTCTGGTTTTTTTGCTTCATTTTCCAATTCTTTAACAAAAAGCATAGGAATGATTGTTTTACCTTCAATATCAGGTAGAAGTGAAGCCTTATAGGTCAAATTATCTATAAGTGTATTCGGACTTTTTATTTTACTCCATTTACATTCCCCTACTAATAAGTATTTCTTATTCAGGGATTCGCCAACGATATCTAATTCCATCAGTTCACCATTAACATTTTTTCCCCACCACCGAAAACAAACGTCGAAATCACTTCCTTGAATGGGTTGCATCGGGATGCAATTTCTACATATTTTTTCCCATGTAGCAGCAAAGAAGTGCACTAGCGAGGCAATACTTGATTGGAATACTTGATTCTTCAGGTCTAGTGCAAGACGGGAAAGGTTTGGTACGACAAAAGAGAAATAATAACTCATGAATGGATCGGAAATTCTATATAAGCTTCTTTTCGTTGATTTTGGTGATAACCCAAATGGGACCTCTCGTTCAAGGTATCCTAATCTGATGAGATTATCGATGGGTCTTCCCAGATGAGTTGCAGGCTTATTTAATCGGCCAGCAATTTCAGATAGTCTATTTACGCCTCTTCCCACAGTTGAAAGTATAGAATAGGCCTGTACCGATTCCCGCATATCGTCAAGGAATAGTCTCGAGGGTTCTTCATGCAAAACTCCCAATCTGTCCAAAATTAAGTTTTTTATAGCTGATTCAAGTGAGGATTCCTCTTTTCTTAATTCCCAATATCGAGGCACACCTCCCCAAACAGAATATTCTTCAACGGCTTCTACAGCAGTACATTTAATTGCTTCGCGGACCCACCCTATCTTAAGAGGTAATACTTTTAAAATTTCATCAGCTCTTCCATACAATGGAGCATTACTGTCCAAAATCAGACCATGCATCATTTGTTGAGATGATCCACAAAGGATAATATGAAATTTTCTGTCCTTTCGAAAATCGACAAACTTTTGAAGAACACTCGGCAGTTGCGGCGAACTTTTTACCAAATAGGGGAACTCATCAATACACAAGGTTAGGCGATCTTTCAAAGTATTGTCAAGATTAGTAAGTATTGATTCCCAATCCGGATAAATCAGATTATCAAATCCAGGTATTTTTTCTCCAATAACCTGTGCCAATTGGAACCGAAGTACGGACTCGTCTGCTTGTTGAGCCACGAAATAAATGTCCCCTTTATCCAATAATTGTTTTATAAGGGTAGATTTTCCACACCTTCTACGTCCGTAGATCACAATTAATTTTGAGATGGAGGTCTCTAAAGCCTTTTTCAACCTGGCTATTTCATCGTATCTGTTGTAAAAATCCATGGCAATACATTATGTTTTACAAACATAATGTTTTTAGAACATAATAAAAATATTGAAAGGAGAAATGATGAGTACCGGGGGTCCTTTCAGAGTGAAATCCATACATTCAGGGTATTTTTTAAGGTCTTTTTGTAAGTGAATATTAAATTTTAGCACATGCTTTGTTAAACAACCAAAGGTCTGGACATTTATCAAAAATTATCTTAGATTAACCCCGGATAACCATTGATTCTCATGAAGCGCAGAAAATTCATAGAAAAATCAACTTTAGCCGGCGCCGGTGCCTTGCTGGCAAATAGTACCATGCTGTCAGCTGTAACCAAGCCCATTTCTCCCAATGACAAACTACAAATTGGAGTGATAGGCTGTAATGGTATGGGGTGGAGCAATACTAATTCCATGCTAAAGATGGATGATGTTGACCTGGTGGCCATTTGTGATGTAGATCAGAGTGTTATCACCAGGAGATTGAGTGATTACCAAAAGCTGCGATCAAATAAGCCAGCCGTATACAGCGACTATCGTGAACTTATCCAAAACCCTGAAATAGATGCAGTGATCATCGGTACCCCCGATCATTGGCATTGCATGCCTATGGTAGAAGCAGTACAAGCAGGTAAACATGTTTATGTTGAAAAGCCAATTGCCAACACCATTGAGGAATGCAGGCTTATGGTTGAGGCGGCAAGAAAATCAGGAAGGATAGTTCAGGTTGGCCAGTGGCAGCGCAGCGGTCCACATTACCGTGATGCGATTGATATTGTTCGCTCGGGAAAACTAGGTAATATCAGACTGGTCAAAGTATGGGCATATCAGGGATGGATGAAACCAGTAAAAGTATTGCCGGATGAAGCGGCCCCGGAAGGTGTAGATTATGATTTCTGGCTGGGTCCGGCGCCAATGCGCACATTCAACAAAAATAGATTTCACTTTAGTTTCAGATGGTTCTGGGATTATGCTGGCGGACTGATGACTGACTGGGGGGTGCATGAGATAGATATTGCGCTGTTTGCTATGCAAGTGAATGCGCCAATATCGGTAATGGCCTCAGGTGGTAAACTGGCATACCCTGACGATGCGTCGGAGACTCCAGATACCTTACAAACTGTGTTTAAGTATGATAAATTCACCATGCTATGGGAACACGCCACCGGCATTGACCAAGGTCCTTACGGTAGAACGGAAGGGATTGCTTTTGTTGGAAATAATGGGACCCTGGTAGTAAATCGTCAAGGCTATCAGGTGCTATTGGAAAAAGAGTCCAAAGGTTATAGTGCCAGAGGAGAAGCTAAGATGGAGAAAATTGATGAATTCAAGAAACCAAAGGATTTAAACTACCTGGATTTACACACCAAGAACTTCATGGAAGCAATAAAGGCCAATGATACCTCGTTGCTAAATACGCCTATAGACTCATGAAGTATCGCGGCCATAAATGCCCAAATGGGTAATATTGCTTACAAAACCGGAGACAAAGTATTTTGGGATGATGAAAAAGGAAACTTTAAGAAGAACAAAGCGGCAAATAAACTAATTAAAGCGCAGTATAATAACGGTTGGAAACTGCCTGCTCCATAATTTTTTAGTTGGGGGGGTGGTCCCAAAAAATCCTTAAAATCTCCGCCTCACCACCCCCTGGATTATTCTCAATAGTACTTTCAACCGTTTTTCCTCCCATCCGTTCATAGAATTTACGTGCTATGTCGTTTTGTTTGAATACCCAGAGATGCATTTTAAATGGGTCATTCAATTCTGAAATATGATCTACGCAGTGGTCCATTAAATTCCTTCCGATTCCCTTACGCTGCCAGTCAGGGTGAACATGGATGTTATCCACTAATGAACCATATTGCTGATCATGATTCAAGAATACACAGGCAAATCCAACCAATAGGTCCTGATCATTTGCTAATACTACAAATTGGTGCTTGGTGGGATTTTTAAAACGACGCTGCCAGAGCACCATACGCTCCTGCATCACATCATGATCAAGATATTGGTCAAATAAAATGTCCCTGTAATGTATTTGCCAACTATAGGCATGCAGTCGCGCAATGGCTTCCTGGTGTTGAGATGTGCCTATACTGTACTTAATCATACTTTGCTCAATTGTTCCCCTGCTCAATTGTTCCCATGTTCCCCAGCTCTACTACTCACTATAGAGTACAGGTTGAGTCCATGCAGTTTGATGCGCCATATTCTCAATAGGATTGACGGGAGCTTTACTGGAGATGATCTTCGCCCTGACAAAAAGAAGTTCTGTGGATAATTCAAATGAGGCGGTATTTCCAGTGACCTCTTTTAGCACCCGGGTTTCTGAGTCGGTTTTGTGGCACCCAATAAACTGGATTTGGTAATCAACACTATCTGGTACTGCTTCTATTGTTAGCACATTTTCAATCAGTTCAACTTTTTTCAGTTTCACTCCGTTAGAAGCATAAAACTGACCCTGCTCCATTGATGTTATCAACGATCTGGCACTAAGTGTGTCGGCATATACATAGATCCATCCTCTGCCGGTATTACTCCTTTTTGAGTCGAAAGTATGATAATTATGACTGTCATCAGTAGCTAATCCATAAAGAGGGGGCTGCCCATTATTGAGATAAGCGATATTAATTTGGTCCCACATGGTTTCGGTGTC
>CAZOJZ010000407.1:0-9057 GCA_964580205.1 uncultured Roseivirgaceae bacterium | reverse complement strand
ATATCCTTAAGCTTGTAAAGCAGGCCCAGAGTATTGTGATATTCCAGTACTAATCTTTGAGTATTGCCGCTGTTTACAGTTAATAAATTTACTTGTATCTACGTAAATCATTACCTTGAATCCTCATCAATCGAATAACCCTATGATAGTCAACTGTATAGTCAACAGGAAATAGGCTGCCAATGTACGAAATACAACGACAATAATTATAAAATCCTAATAAACAGCGTTTAAAAGCAGTATTGAGGGATTATATCGATTCCGGCCCTGTACAGAAACAGTGTGAGTGTGTGGTGTGGCGTATGAACAAGCGCCCAGCGCCAAACCCCCTAACCCCCTAACACCCTACTCAAAGCTAATCTTAACCGGCGAATCAAATTTCAACCCCATCAATTCTGAAGCATTACCTTTATTTATACCAACTTCCAGCAACCCCATGCTGTTGAACATCACATAACAGTCCCCGCTGCCAGTTTCGCTGATGGAAGAGTTTAAACGTCTGAATTGCTCCCGGCCAATCAATATTGTATAGTTATGATGTTCACTGAGCCTGCAAAATTCTTCTTTCTTAATATTGGTAATAAGATTTCCATAATGATCTACCCTTATCACATGTCCAATGATCTCTGTTTTATTGGCCCGCATTTGCCGGCCTACCATCATTTTGTAGTCGCTTTTTTGTTTGCCTAGTTTTTTGATGGGAGTTCCTTTGGCCAGCTCAATTGCTGCAGGAGCCAGCACCTCAAGCGCCGGGAAAGCGCTGGGGTTTACCTCCGCTGCTGGAAGTTCTACTACCATCTGTGGCTCCTTTTCACTGATAAGTCCCAACAGGCCGTGATCTGTAAGTAAAAAGAAATGGTTCTCCAATTGAACCGCTAAATGCGAATCATGGTGGTTACCTATGGTGTCCACCGCTACCAAATGAATGGTTCCCGATGGAAATGCAGGAAATGCTGATCGCAGTACGAACGCGCCATGGGCCAGGTCATAACTTTGTATCTGATGGCTGATATCTACTAAGGTCTGAGTGGGAATGCCGCTGAGGATCGCGCCCTTCAGGGCCCCTACATAGTGGTCACTTTCTCCAAAATCTGAGGTGAGGGTAATTATGGCCATTGGGTGCCGGACGTATCATTTGACTGTCAAAAGTAGGTATTTTTTAGTTCTTTTGAATAACTTTAAATAAATAATCAGATATCGTTTGGTAGAAAAAATAATTACACTTGATAATGTTTCTTTGATTGACTTCCTGGGAGTGGAAAACAAAAATATCAAAGAAGTTGCAACCGCATTTCCGGAAAGCAAGATCATTTCCAGAGGAAACCAAATTCGTATCAAAGGAACTCCACCTGAAATTGTAAAGATCCAGGATATCCTGAATGCTCTTTTAGAGCATTACCACCAATATGGGGAAGTGACTCAGGATCATGTGATGGCCTATATACAGCAGAGAGACGAACCAATAAAGGATACCAGTAAGGATGAAGTGCTGATTTACGGCGCTAAGGGCGTACGAATCGCTCCAAAAACCAAAAACCAAAGGACCCTGGTGAAGGCATGCGGTGATAACGATGTAGTCTTCGCTATTGGCCCTGCAGGTACCGGAAAAACCTATATTTCCGTGGCCCTGGCGGTACAGGCCCTTAAGAACAAATCCGTAAAGAAGATCATTATTTCCCGGCCTGCGGTGGAGGCAGGTGAGCATCTGGGGTTTCTGCCAGGCGATTTGCAGGAAAAGATCGATCCTTACCTGAGACCTATTTACGACGCTTTGGATGATATGATCCACACAGAGAAGCTGCAACACTACCTGGATAACCGTATCATTGAAATTGCTCCTCTGGCTTATATGAGGGGTCGTACGCTTAATAAGGCTTTCATTCTCCTGGACGAAGCCCAAAATACCACCCCTATGCAGTTGAAGATGTTTCTGACCCGTATGGGACCGCAATCTAAAATGATCGTCAATGGTGATCGTTCTCAAATTGACCTGCCAAAAAATCAGGAATCCGGATTGATCAATGCCGCCAGGGTGCTGAAAGATACTCCTGGAATTGCTTTTGTCGAACTGGATGAACGAGATGTGATCAGGCACCGGATTGTAAAGGACATCATTAAGGCCTATGATAAGGCACAAGGCCCTACTCAGTAATAAACCCTTTGATTTGATACTGGCAGATATTAATCTGCGGGTAACTTATTCTTCCTGCCATGCTCAGATGGTTACCCTATCCCCTGTTAAGGGCATCGGGAGTTTTCGCACTAGGGGTTTATGTAGGCTTTGAAACCAATCTTCCCCAAAAATTAGAGTTGCTTTGGGTAATGCTTTTTGGGGTATATTTTTGGTTGACCCTGAAAACCTCAAAGGTAGATTTCAGGACTTTGAATCCTTGGTTGTCCGTTCTGGGATTGTCAGCAGTTTTCCTTGCCGGGGGTGTCAGATCTCAGTTTGAACACCATAAAAGAGAACTCCGAGTGGGCTCTGCTGAATTTTATGAAGCCCGGGTACTCGAACCCAGCGAGCAACACCCAAGATACCAGCGCACAGTTTTAGCCCTGCAATGGGTGTGGTTGAAGGGCAGGGCATATCCGGTAAATGACCGTATTCAATGGTATCAGGCTTCACAAAAAGTCAAAAAACTAAGTTACGGTGACCGGATAATCATTAAGGGAACACCTAAAGCCATAGGCAAACCTGCAAACCCCAAGGAGTTTAACTATGCCAAATATATGTCCAGACAGAATATATTCTGGCAACATTGGGTAACGGAATCTGATATTATCAAGATCTCATCTTACCGGGGAGTAAGTATTGATCAGCTCAGACATGTGTTGAAAGCACGCCTGCAACGGGCGATAAACAAGTACCTAAAGCCAGGGGCGCCTCAAGAGATCACTGGCGCTATGTTACTAGGGGACCGAAGAGGAGTGTCCGATGATCTTGAAGATTCATTCGCACGTAGTGGGACCATGCATATTTTGGCAGTTTCCGGCCTTCATTTGGGTATCTTGTATTGGCTGTTGTTGCAGCTCCTGGGTTGCTGGCGCCATCACTTTATTCTCAAATGGTTTTTTATTCTTATCAGCTTGTTGGCTCTATGGTCATTTGCCCTGATCACCGGCCTGGCTGCTTCAACCCAACGGTCCGCTATAATGTTCTCCATTTTACTATTGGGAAACACCCTCAGTAAAGAAAGTAGCAGTGTGAATTCCTTGGGAGCTTCAGCTATAATTATTCTTTGGGTGGAACCATATCAGCTATATTCCGTAGGGTTTCAGCTTTCGTATTCGGCTCTTGCCGGTATACTTTATTTGCAACCATTGATTGCTCGCTGGTGCCAGGTGCGAAATAGGATCTTGAAGTATTTTTGGGAACTGATCTCGGTAAGCCTGGCTGCTCAGGTCGCCGTTTTGCCACTTACTGTTTACTACTTCCACCAATTCCCTGTATACTTCTTGTTGTCAAATTTATTATTGATTCCATTGGCCTTTGCCATCATAGTGATGGGTATAGTTTTTTTCGTTAGCACACTGCTCCCTTCTATGGTTTTTCTATTTGCTGTCCCTTTGTCCCATATGACAAGAATTGCCGGCTTCATAGTTGAGCGGATCGGTGACCTGCCTGGAAGCACTGTACACGGTTTAGAAATCAACGCCGGGGAGTTGGCAGTATTCTATGGGTTACTGGCGTCATTTGTGGTTTTTTGTCAGACCCGGACCAGGCAGTCCTGGTTATTTTTCCTGGGACTTTTGACTATGATTGTGATTGCCAGAGGTTATGAGAAAATTCAAATCAACCAAAGACAGATGATCGTAGTATACCACATTCCAGGGCATACCGCAGTGGATTTCATTGATCAAAACATTTATCAGACGGTGATGGATGCTGAGCTTATTTCTGATACATCTACAATTCGATATAAGATCAATAATTTCCGGAGGCATTTGAAACTGATTCATCCTACAGAACAGGCGTTACCATCTACCAGTACCAGAACTTTTGATGTATGGATGTTTAATGGAAAGCGTGTACTTTTGATTAAGTCTCCCACCAGCAAATGGATTGATGGGAATATTAAATTAAAATCACATATTGTAATTGTGTCCAATAACAGTGTTAAAAACATCGACCTTATAAAGCGCTGGCTGATAACTGATTTGTTGTTAATTGATGGTTCGAATGATCCTTGGATCGCCAGGAAACTAGCAAAGCAGGCCGTTGAGGAGGGAATTAATGTTCATAACTGCTGGACACAGGGCGCTAAGATTATAAACCTTTAGGAATGGCATTAATAGACTATCAAACTGCGGATCGCATCGCTTACATTACCTTAAACCGCCCGGAAAAAAGAAACGCCTTGAATGATGAAATGATCAAACTGCTTAAACAGGCTTTTGTACAAGCCAGTGAAGACCCGGAGGCTAAAGTAATAGTGCTCAGGGCAGCGGGCAAGGTATTTAGTGCAGGGGCGGACCTGGAATACCTGCAGCGGTTACAAAAAAATACGTTTGAGGAAAACTTGTGGGATTCCAACAGATTGAAGGAACTCTTCCAAATGATCTACACCCACAATAAAGTGGTTATTGCCCAAGTGCAGGGTCATGCCATTGCCGGAGGTTGTGGGCTCGCAACCGTATGTGATTTCGTAATTGCCCAACCAGCAGCCAAGTTTGGTTATTCAGAGGTTCATATTGGCTTTGTTCCCGCAATTGTAATGGTTTATTTATTGCGTCGTTTGGGTGAGGGAGCAGCGCGGGAATTACTAATTTCAGGTCGAATGATTGATGCAAGTGAAGCCCTGAAATGGGGTCTGGTTAACCAAGTGGTTGCATTGGATGGGTTGGAACAGACGGTTTATGTATTTGCTCAAAAGCTTGTTTCTGAGAATTCCGCAGAGTCAATGAAAAGAACCAAAGCAATGATTGCCAGGGTCCAGGATATGACGCTGGCGAAAGCACTTGATTTTGCTGCCGACCAAAAT
Source organism: uncultured Roseivirgaceae bacterium (assembly GCA_964580205.1). Lineage (GTDB taxonomy): Bacteria > Bacteroidota > Bacteroidia > Cytophagales > Cyclobacteriaceae > SZUA-3. Next base: position 4,075 of record CAZOJZ010000407.1, on the reverse strand, counting down.
GCCCAGGCCCGCAGCACGGAAGATTGTCAGCAGGGTATCAAGGCATTTCTGGATAAGCTGCCAATCAAATGGTAATTGACACTCCTGTCAAATTACAATGAAACAAGCGCTGGACATATTGAACAAATACTGGGGGTATCCTGATTTCCGGCCCCCTCAGCAGGAGGTAATCCAATCTGTACTTGATAATAAGGATACCTTAGCATTAATGCCCACCGGAGGAGGAAAATCCCTTTGTTTTCAGGTCCCCACTATAATGCGCACGGGAATCTGCCTGGTGGTGACTCCCCTTATTGCTTTGATGAAGGACCAGGTTAAACAACTTACCGATCTTAGTATAAAGGCAGAGGCCATCTATACCGGAATGAGCCCTCGTGAAATAGACATTAAGCTGGATAATTGCATATATGGGGATATAAAATTTCTATACCTATCGCCGGAGCGACTGAAATCCGAAGTTTTTCTTTCCAGAGTGGTAAAAATGAATGTTCAACTATTGGTAGTGGATGAAGCCCACTGCATTTCAGAGTGGGGGTATGACTTCAGGCCCTCCTATCTGGCTATTGCGGAAATTCGGCTGTTGCTCCCGGATATTGCTATTCTGGCACTTACGGCTACTGCCACACCGGAGGTAAAGGAGGATATTGTAAGGCAGCTCAATTTTAAAGAAAGCGCTGAATTTCAGGTTAGCTTTGCTCGTCCAAACTTGTCTTACAGAGTAGAGATTACGGAGGATAAGCCCGGCCGGATAATAAGCTTAATCAGCAAGATAAATGGAAGTTCTTTGGTATATGTAAATACCCGAAAAAAGTGCAGGACGGTAACTTTAGCACTGCAACGCGAGGGGCTTAAGGTGGATTTTTATCATGGCGGTATGTCAGCCATTGACCGGTCCAAAGTACAGGACCGGTGGCTCAACGACACAACTAATGCAATGGTAGCTACTAATGCCTTTGGGATGGGTATAAACAAATCTAATGTTCGTTTAGTGGTGCATTATGATATGCCGGACCATTTGGAGGCCTATTATCAGGAGGCGGGCAGGGCAGGAAGAGATGGGGCCGCGGCCCAGGCTGTCTTATTATACCAGCACGGGGACATGGAAATGGTCAGACAGCGAAAAGAACGAGAGTACCCTAAGATAAGTTTCTTGAGGGAAATTTATCAACATCTTGCCAATTATTACCAACTGGCGAAAGGCAGCGTAATGGATGACAGCGTTGACTTTGATTTGGAGCAATTTTCTCACAAATTTCAACAAAAGCCTCTTCAGGTTTTTCATGCGCTTAAAAAATTAAAACTTTTTGGTTATCTGGAATTGACCGAAGATCTATTTCAACCCTCACAATTTCGATTCACCAGCGACCATCATTTGATCTATGAATTCCAGATCGCCAATGCCGCATTTGATCCTCTAATTAAGGCCCTATTGCGTTTACATGGAGGGGAGTTGTTCACTCATCCGGTGAATATCAACGAAAGTCGAATTGCCAGGTTGCTCCAGTGGGAACCTAAACAAGTAAGGAAGATGCTGCAAAACCTTCAGGACCGGGCCCTGGGTGTTTATCAGGCAAAAAAGGACCAGCCCCAATTGCTTTTTACCACACCAAGGCAGGACCCTCAGAAGTTGATATTTGAGAAAAAGTCATATGAAGAAAGAAAAAAAAGAGAATTGAATAAGCTACAGTCTGTATATGACTATGTGCAAAACAACAGGTTGTGCCGTTCGCTGCAATTGCTGGAATATCTTGGTGAAATATCCGACAGCAAGTGCGGTGTCTGTGATGTTTGCGAAGTAAAGGAGCCGGCAGTCGGGCACAGGGAAATCATGGAAAATATTAAAAGTGAACTAACAAGGTCTCCACAGACTTTGCATGGCTTGGCAACGAATTTGAATACCCTGGATCCACTAATGGTGGCCCAAGTGGTACAGGAGATGCTTGATCAGGGAGAGATTGTTTACGATTCTTTAGCACGTTTGGCAATAAAAGATCTGCCAGTCTAACTGTTCCCAAGGGCGGCTACACCCGGCAGCACCTTTCCTTCCATATACTCAAGCAATGCTCCTCCGCCGGTAGAAACGTAACTCACCTGATCTCCAAAACCCAAGGAGTTTACAGCTGCTGCTGAGTCCCCACCTCCGATCAGCGAATAAGCTCCATTATTAGTGGCCTCTACCACGGCTTCTGCGATGCTGATGGTGCCTTGAGCAAAATTCTCCATTTCAAATACCCCCATAGGACCATTCCACAATATGGTACGGCTCTTCCTTATAGCAATACTAAAAACCTCCCGGGCTTCTGGACCTATATCCAGCCCCATCCAACCATCAGCAATGGCGTAGTTGTCCACAATTTGTTTATTGGCTTCATTTGAAAACGAATCTGCTATCACAGAATCTTTGGGAAGCATCAGATCTACTCCTTTGACCTTGGCTTTTTGGATCAAATCCAGTGCGAAATCCATTTTATTTTCCTCCACCAAAGAATTGCCGATCCGACCTCCCAGGGCCTTAAAGAATGTATAGGACATCCCACCTCCAATAATGAGATTATCTACTTTGTCCAGCAGTTTTTCAATAATCAGGATCTTATCTGAGATCTTGGCGCCTCCCATAATTGCAGTCAATGGTCTTTCGGGGTTCTGCAGCACTTTTGAGGCATTTTCAAGTTCAGCCTGCATTACCAATCCCGCCATTTTGTCCTTAAAGAACCCTGCAATAATAGCGGTACTGGCATGTGCCCGGTGTGCAGTTCCAAAGGCATCATTAACATAAACATCTCCCAGTCTGGATAGCGCTTGAGCAAACGCCCGGTCTCCTTGGGTTTCTTCCTCATAAAATCTGAGGTTTTCCAACAGCAGTACCTCTCCGGCCGCTAATCTACCAGCCAATTCTATTGCCTGGGTGCCAATACAATCGTTGGCAAACTTCACAGGAGTTTGTAGTTTCTCAGATAAGTGGGGGACCAGATGTTTTAGGGAAAACCTTTTCTCCGGGCCGCTTTTTGGTCTTCCCAAATGGGACATGAGGATGGCCGATCCACCATCGTTAAGAATCTTTTGTATGGTGGGCAGCACCGCTCTGATCCTGGTATCATCGGTGATTTCAAAGTGATCATTGAGCGGTACATTGAAATCTACCCGTATAAGGGCTTTCTTATTTTCGAAATTATAGTCAGCTACTGTATTCATATTTTATTCTATGGCATGTTTACATTTAACTGGCTGCCCGTTGCAGGCGGTCATTAATTGCCAATCCCAATCCATGATTTGGCACCAGTTCGGCAAAAATATAGGTTATAGGCATGGCATCCAATTTTCTTAATGAGCCAAACAGATTACGGGCAGCTTCCGTCAGGTCACCTGTCGGGGACAATTGTATTTGATACCGGTCCTCGATCTGATGGAAACGATCTTTTAAAGATAAAATCCCAACCTTATTCTGACCATATTCTTTTAATAGCCCCGAAATGTTGCCAAGTATCAATTTCTTTCGTGGTGCATAGTGGCTATCTAACATGCCAGGGGCTACCACGCCGGAGTCTTGAGGTTTATAGCTTACCTCACCAACCTGTGCTTCAATAGCTTCCAATGAAATACCGCCTGACCGATACATGACCGGTTGTTGAGATTCAAAGCCAATAATAGTGGATTCTATACCTATTTTACAGGGACCCCCATCCAGAATGTAACTTAGGTCACCTCCAAGCTGCTGTTGGACATGTTCAGCGGTAGTAGGGCTAACATAACCGAAAGGATTGGCGCTGGGACTTGCCAGCGGATAGTCCAGTTGATTCAACAGTTTTAAGGTGAGCGGATGATTGGGAACCCGGACTGCCACCGTGGATAAACCGCTGGTGATCAGGTCGGGAACCACGTCTTTTCTAGGTAGTACCAGAGTGAGTGGGCCTGGCCAAAAATGACTGGCCAGTCGTTCCGCTGTATCAGGAACTTTACTAACAACTGTGTTCAGATACTGAAAAGAGGGGATGTGAACAATCAAAGGGTCAAATGCAGGTCTGTTCTTGACTAAAAAGATCTTTGCCACCACCTGGGAATCCAATGCATTACCAGC
>CAZOJZ010000406.1:0-2553 GCA_964580205.1 uncultured Roseivirgaceae bacterium | reverse complement strand
TGAACGTCCGCTTAATACTGAAAGCGGACAGTTCAGTGCAAGCAATAGTGAACAGAAATTTTGATTCTCCCCCAATAAAAACCGTGGTTAAGTATACGGACATACTTATGTCGATTGAGGCACGATGCCGGTATCGACCTGTCTCCTGTTATTCCTATTATTCGAACGATAAATAGCTTATCGAGAGTGTTATATCTGATAAATACAGTAAAAAAGATAGTTTTACAGTGTGGATTGCTATATGGTGATGCCATTAGCAGTTTCTTGTAGCGGTTCCCGGTAGTTCCTCGCAGTGTATAACAGCAGCACTTCCGTAATTTTTCGTCAACAATATGCATGCTAATACATTGTTTTTTAATAATTTAATGAGGTAACCAAAAATGGCTACAGGTACAGTAAAATGGTTTAACGATAGTAAAGGTTTTGGATTTATTACGCCGGCTGATGGCAGCTCTGATGTATTTGTTCATCATAGCTCTATCAATGCTGATGGATTCAAATCACTTGCTGAAGGTCAGACAGTGAGTTTTGATGTCGAGATGGGTGCTAAAGGACCTAGTGCAACCAACGTGGTAGGACAATAAGACCAATTAACTAATAAGTTTTTAGTTTGTGACAAAAGCCCCGTCAATGGCGGGGCTTTTTTTATATAAAAAATATTAGTATCAGCTCATGATATCTTTCTGTATTTGACTGTCCGTTACTAGCTGATAACACCAATTCAATAAATTTGGCTGAACGCCCGCTTACGCTGGAAAGCAGATGTTCAGAACAATCGACTCTAATGTCTGCTTAATACTGAAAGCGGACGGTCAGATATAAGTAGTGATAGGCAACTAGCATCACAAAGCGGACGTTCTGGATATTAAAATACGTTTGTTATATTGTTAGTTAGTAAGAAGCAGTGACCTAAATGAAGACGAAGAAAATGAAAGAAATACAAACAAATGTAGGTTGGAACATTAGAGAGGAATCATGTCCGGTACAGATTATCCTGATAAAACCCAAGTCTGTATCATCGGTGGTGGCCCCGCTGGTGTAATCAGTGCCTATCTGTTTGCCTTACGTGGTATTTCGGTCGTGTTGGTTGAAGGCAAGAAGGATTTTGATCGGGAGTTTCGTGGCGATTCTTTGCATGCATCTTCTCTCGAAATCCTTGAGCAACTTGGATTAGCTGACAAAATTCTAGAACTAACGCATAGCCGGATTGAAAAATTAAGTTTAATTTTTCCCAATAGTGTAATAACCATGGCTGATTTTTCGGCAATGGATACCAAATATCCTTATGTCGCCTTTATTCCACAAGAGAAGTTTCTTAATCATATTGTTGAGAAAGGAAAGCAATTATCTGGTTTCAAGGTTTTGATGGGTGCGCAAGTACGAGAGTTAAAAGAAGCAAATGGAAAAATAACCGGTGTTAAGTTTATCTACGAAGGTAATGAACATGAACTTGATGCAGGTTTAACAATAGGAGCAGATGGTCGAGGTTCAACTGCTAGACGTTTGGCAAAGATAAATCTGGTAAAAACTTCACCTCCTATGGATGTCGTATGGTTTAAATTGCCTTTACCGACAGATACTGAAATGCAGGAAGCGGTGAGTGGACGCATTGGTTCAGGCACTATGATTGTTATTATTAACCGGAAAGAGTATCTCCAGGTGGGTTATATCATCATGAAAGGTTCTTATAAGAAATTACGAGAGCAGGGGTTAGAACACTTTCATGAAGTAATAAAAAATCTCGCGCCGGAAATTGCCAACACCATTACTGAAATAAAAGACTGGTCTCAAATGGCGATCTTGTCTGTTGTAACTGGTCGGGCAGAGCAATGGTATAAAGACGGATTGTTATTGATTGGTGATGCCGCGCATATCATGTCGCCTGTTGGTGGTGTAGGTATCAATTATGCCATCCAGGATGCAGTAGCAGCCGTAAATCAATTGGCTGGGCCAATCAAGGAAGATCGATTAACAATATCAGATTTGGCCAAAGTTCAAAAAAGGCGTGAACCAGCAGTTTCAATTATTCAGCGATTTCAATTATTGATACAACAACGTGTTATCAGTGGGGCATTGAAATCAGATAAAGCATTTAGCCCACCGTTACCGATGAAGATTATTTCAAGGATACCGTTTTTAAGAAAAAGACTGGCATATTTTCTGGCATATGGGACACGTCATGAAAAGGTTCAAAATATTTAGAAATCATCTAACCACGCCTTTTTCTACTTCATCCCTCTTTTCTTTACCGGCTAACGATTCGATTAATGTCAATGCAAAGTCCGCTTTTGGCCGAAAACACTAGTTCAACGTTTCTAACCTAATGTCCGCTTTCGCTGGAAAGCAGCCTGTCGTGGATGTCTGCTTAATACTGAAAGCGGACGTTCAGACATAATGTTTGAGCCAAGTGGTGATATAGTCGATCACTTTGTGTGACTTGTTAACATTGCCTTCTCCCCAGACAGATATTAAGTCCCAAGTTCTGAGATCATTTATAACACCTTAATAAATCTGTCCCCTTTTAATTGTACTGATTTAATGTTCCCTGCATTT
>CAZOJZ010000405.1:0-4048 GCA_964580205.1 uncultured Roseivirgaceae bacterium | reverse complement strand
CTATAATTTGTTCACACCGCTTAGTATTGTGGCCTTGCTGCACAAGATTTACCGGGAAGTTGATGAAGAAAGGATTTTTCAGCTGTTTCCGGCAGGTGGACAATCCGGGACTATCGAAAACTACTACCCGGCAGATCCACCGTATATTTTTGCCAAAACCGGTACTTTAAGAAACAACCATGCGCTCTCCGGATTCCTGATTGCCAAAAGTGGGAAACGACTGATCTTCAGTTTCATGCACAACCATTATGCCGGGGAAAGCGCACCTATTAAGAAGGAAATGGAAAAATTGTTGTGGCAAATTCACTTGAACTATTGAAGCATTCATCGAGTAGCCCCAGATCCTTGTCCAGGGGCACTATTATTTTGGGACTCAGATTATATTACTAGCTTTATCCCCATGAAAGTGCAGGTTCTTCTTTTTGGCATTGCCCGCGATATAGTGGGACAACCCCGGTTAGAATTTGACCATACCGGACCTATTGACATTAAATTATTTAAACAAATACTACAGGACAAGTATCCAAAAATGAAGCACTTATCTTATTTCAAAGTAGCCATTAATCAGGAGTTCGCAGAAGACGGACAAATGCTCAATGAAGGGGACGAGATTGCCCTGATTCCGCCAGTTAGTGGAGGGTGAATTTAATGAGTGAAGGACTGAGGGATTGAGGGATTGAGGGACTGAGGGACTGAGGGATTGAGGGAGTGAGGGATTGAGGGACTGAGGGATTGAGGGACTGAGGGACTGAGGGACTGAAGGAGTAGAGGATAGCTAAGTTGGCTAATTGGTGAATGAGTGAATGAATGAATTGATACATCTTACACAAGACCCTTTGGACACCGACAAGATCGTCTCCCTGGTGTGCCGGGCAGATCTCGGTGGAGTAAATGTGTTCATCGGTGTTGTCAGGGACCAGACCAAAGGAAAAAAAGTCCTACGGTTGGAATACCAAGCCTATGAGCCCATGGCGGTAGCGGAAATGACCAAAATAGCCAATATGGTCACTGAGCAATGGCCACAAGCAGTTATCGCTATTCATCACAGAGTAGGCACTTTACAAATAGGAGCAGCTGCAGTGGTAATAGCAGTGGCAACTCCACATCGTGACCAGGCCTTTACAGCCTGTAAATTTGCCATCGATACCCTGAAAGAGCGGGTCACTATCTGGAAAAAAGAGATTTTTGAGGATGGGGAGGAATGGGTCTCGGCTCATCCGTAGGATTGTAAAATCGAAATTATTCAAACAAGCTGGCATCCAATCCGGGTATGATCTTTAGGGCATTTTGATAATACACCTTTTTTAAGACGGAATCAGGGAGGTTCAATCCATACATTTTCCAATGGGCATGGCGCTTGCGATAGTAGTCAAAATATTCATCGTCCGTCTCCAGCACACGGAAGTAGGTATAATATTCCTCCTTTTTGTAGGTGTCTTTTCCCATCATTACCCTGTCCTGGTATTTTATCATCCATGTATAGGCATTTCGGGGTTGACGTCCCAATTCGGCCAGTACTGCACCCAACTCAGTATATACATTTGGCATTTCATCAAAGAGCTTTCCCAACCGGCTGAGGTCATTACCAAACCACCCAAGGTGTGCATTGATAAATGTGGTGCCAGGATGCTTACGAAACACATGGTGCTGCTCTGCCATTATCTCCTCAAAGGATGGATACTGCTCCGGAGAGCGGTAGCGGCTGGGGTATTGCTTCAACTCCAGCCACCGTTCATTGTATTTATCTTTTTCTTTCCAGAAAGCAGCAGGTTCACCCGAATGAATCAATATTGGGATCCCCAATTGACCACACCTGGACCAGATGGGATCCAACCTCGGATCGTCTATGGCTATTCTATTGCCATCATTGTCTTTGTCCGTGAGTCCCAGGCTTTTATATACTTTTAATCCCTTCACTCCTTGTTTAACGGCCTCCTCCATTATGGCCAAAGCGCTGTCAGGCCAGCCATCGTCATCCAATTCTTCGAAATTGATGTTAAGGAAAATGGCAAAACGATTATTCAAATGGTCTTGCACATTGTCCAGGGACCACTCGAGGTATTTCCCCCGAAAGCCGCTGAGATTTACCATCACCGCCATATTAAGTGCATCCATATCCACTACCAGTTTGTCCAGATCCTGTATTGGCATGGTCCACTGGTGGTTGTGCACATCGATAAATGGAAATTTTGCCCTGGTGAGCAAAGTCTCCGGCACCTTCAGCGTGGAAACAGGTTGGTACTCTTCCACATCCATAACATTCATTCGGTACTGGATTTTACCGATCCCCCAATAGACAATACCAAGAAATATCAGCACAGCCAGCGGCAAAAGCAACCATTTTTTCATGGAGCCACTGGTTATTGCACAGTTATGGGCACAGAGAATAATGTTTTATCCCAAACAAAGTTCATCATAATAACCTCAGAGTCATTACTGAAACTAATAGTAAACATCTCAGTTTCATTATCCTGAGGTGTTACCGGGGCATCCACTGATAACACATTAAATTCCGGGTCTGGCTCAGTTATACCAAAAAATACATCCAACTCGCTATTAAGATTTATTTTGAATGCTTTTGGCCCTGGCACAGCCGACATCCTGTAGGTACCGGCGTCAAGCGATTTTCCGGCAAAAAGGACATCCTTGCTCAGAGAAATCTCAGTAGCAGCATTGGCGCCGAGTCTCCAGTACTGTCCATATGGCTGCAACGCGCCGTCAGCTTCTTCACCAAAAATCAAACGCCCTTTCTTGTACGGCCGGCTATAATTTACGGTAATTCCAAGCCCCTGGTCAGAATATTCCGCGGTACCCGGTGGACTTTTTGGTGTGGCTATGAATAGCACGTAAACGCTATAAACCACAAACAGGATTAACAATACTCCTATTCCGAATAATATTTTCTTTATCATAATTATGAAATTAGTTGATCTTGTAATTATAAGGTCATTTTCGCAGGAATGGTACTAGATGAAGGAAAAAATTCCCTTATCTATAGACCGTTACCCAATATTTTTATGCTATTTTTTGAAAGCTGTCTCCATTGAGACTTGTTCTGCATGTGAAATGCTCATTCCATACGCTCTTTCTTTCCAGTGACTAACAGTTCGTTTAGTCCTACCTATGAATTCATTCGCTTCCTTTTCTTTCCATCTGAAATAATCAATCACCTCCATACACAAATCAAAATCAAGGCTATTATTGTCTTCTGAAATGTTTAAACTAAGACCAGTTCCATTTTCAATGGGATTTATATCATATGCCGGAGAAAGCCTCCATCCATTTTTTTGAAGCAGAAAACCATGATTTCTTAGATGGTCCACCCTGCGTATGCTTACGCCGAAGCTTCTAGCATAGGCGCTACGTTGTCACAAGGCGGTTCACAAAGCTTGTCTTACTTGATTAAAGTATTCATAGAAAGAAAGGTAACCTCTTTGTTTTAGTCTATCGACCCTAATGGTTGTGCGCAAAATAGGACTACATGCAACTTTTTAAAATCGCTGCAACGTTGAGCACTTAGGTATGGCAAATTAATTAATTACTATTTTACGGATTATAACAGGTCCCCCATTTTGTGTCAGGTAAAATGCACCTTTGGAATCCATTGCAATACCCAATGGATGACCAAATTGGGCACTTGAACCTGGTCCGTCTACACTTCCAAATGTTGTTGCCGCAACTGTGACTACTGTGTCATCAGGGGCGATTCTACGAACAACAAAGTTCCTTGAATCACATATATACAGATTACCGGCGGGATCTACGATAATACCCAAGGGGCCATTAAACTGCGCATTTATATCAGTATGTTATTCAATTTCGTTGCCAGGAACTATTTAGAATCTTCGCCGTTCGGCAAACTGTGCGAACGGGCTTAAAAGGTCAGTATGTGAATTCATGTCAATTATTTTTTTTGTAAATGTCTTCAAGTGTAAGGGCGGGTTTGTTTTCATCACTTGCACCGAATATTTATTGAACAACTGGTAAGATTGGGCCTACGGCATGAGCGATTTAACAATACTTCGCTTTTTCTTTTAGTTTGGCTTCT
>CAZOJZ010000404.1:0-2835 GCA_964580205.1 uncultured Roseivirgaceae bacterium | reverse complement strand
CACCAGATCCGCAGCTCTAACGCCGTCACCCTGTCCAACGCCCTGGATCAGTGGAAAATCCAGCCGGATCTATACCATATCGTCGACGACCTTGAAGGAACAACCAATGAGTTGCAAGGACTGTTGGAGAATTATCAAATTCTGATTCTCAGCGGCGGCGTTTCAATGGGAAAATTTGATTTCGTGCCGCAGGCTCTGGATAAACTACAGGTGAACAAACAATTTCACAAAATACGCCAGAGACCGGGTAAACCCTTTTGGTTCGGATCACATGGGTCTGGCACTTTGGTATTTGCTTTCCCCGGCAATCCCGTTTCATCGTTTATGTGTTTTAATCGTTACCTGAAACCATGGATGAACAAGTTGTTCGAACTCCATGAGCCGCCTTTAATGGCGCAACTAACTGAGAATATCAAATTTGAGCGCGATCTCACCTATTTCGCCCAGGTAAAAGTTAAGTTGGATCAAGGTAAGATACTGGCCTGTCCGGTAGAAGGACACGGATCTGGCGACCTTGCCAATCTGGTGGATGCCGATGGGTTTCTGGAACTGCCCAGAGAAAAAATACTCTTTTCTAAAGGAGAGATGTTTCCGCTTTACGCCTACCGAAATCTGAGATCTTAGACCTTATATCTTAGATCCCCAAAAGACTCCACATCATGCGCGCCATGGAAAATATCGATATAAGGAAGCGCAGTAACCATACCCTGAACTTGTGGCTTGAAACCTGGCTTTCCGGCCTGAGGGTTCAGCCAGATCAGTTTCTTAACCCTTCGCTTTATGTACTTCATGGACTGCTCCAGCAACTCAATGTCTCCGGTATCCCAACCATCACTGATCATTAAAAATATCACCTTCCCATGCAATAACCTGGCGCCATAACCCTGAATTAGTTCATTAAGACAATGTCCAATGCGGGTACCGCCTGACCAGTCTGGTACTTGATCTGATAGTTGGTTCAGCACATGTTTAAAACTTTGATGTTTTAACATCCTGGTAACGTGGTGCAATTCCGTACCAAAAACAAAGGTTTCAATGGACCTATAGTTGTTTTGAAAGGCATACAGGAGTTGCACGGTGAAATTGGAAAACATTTCCATGGATTTACTGACATCGCAAACCAGCACTAACCGGGGTTTTTGTATTTTGTTTTCCCTGAAAGAAATATCGATTAGCTCTCCGGTGCTGAGATTCTGTCTGAGTACCTTTCGTAAATCAATCTGTCCACGGGATTTGGAAGGTATTTTGCGTCTGCCACGTTTTGTTGCCCACTTTCTGGCCATTTGATTAGCTATTTGAGCAAGTTCATAGATCTGTTCAGCATGATAATGACTGAGGTCCTGATTGGTTGAATTTACTCCCCGGCCCAGAAATGCAGTCTCTTCTGTCTGTGATGTCTGGTGGTTATACAACCAGTTTTTCAATGCTATCAAAGACGCAGCAGGCTTAGCAGTATTTTCTGGTGATTTATTTTTTGAAAGTTTGACTTTGGCGTCAAACGAAATGAATATTTCCTGCCAGAATTCATCAAACAATTCTGGAAAGGCCAGCTGATGGGCCCTTGATCTACACAACAACTGAGATAAGATCAGTTGAAATGATTCTATATCGCGAAATGGGACCCTGTCTATTACTGCAAACATTTCCAACTCATCTTGCGGTCCGATCATAAATTCCTTGGATCTCAGGAATCGACAAAATTCCACCAAATGAAGTGAAAGGGATCCAGGTTTTGATAGTTGTTTATCCACACCAGTTTAATCTAGTTTGGAAGTTACTCCCACCTTTTGTAATAATTCTGATAAGGAATCCTGTAGATGACGGGTATCCTGCCAATCTTTTATGACCAGCCCCAAGGTTTGTGATACCACTTCTGTGTTTAGGTGATCGATATGCAAAGCTGCCAAAGCCCGTGCCCAATCCAAGGTTTCAGCGGTCCCCGGGACTTTGTCGAGCCGAAGTTTTCTTACTTCTTGCATAAATTCAGTTATCTGTCTGGCTAGTTGCTTGTTAATATCGGGGTTTTTGGACATCACTATAGCCAGCTCTTTCTCCAGATCAGGATAGTCAATCCATAAGTAGAGGCAACGGCGCCTTAATGCATCGGACAATTCCCTGGTACGGTTGCTGGTAATGACTACATGTGGGATTTGTTTGGCCTTTATAGTGCCCATTTCCGGGATTGATATTTGCCAGTCAGATAAGAGCTCAAGTAGAAAACTTTCAAACTCTTCATCGGCCCGGTCAATCTCATCGATAAGCAGTACTGGTGGTTGATCCTTCCGGGAAATTGCTTGTAACAAAGGCCTCTTTAAAAGGAAGTCATCACTAAAAATGGTCCGTTCTTTATCTGCAATGCTTTGATCCTCTGACTCAGCCATTTTTAAGTGGAGCAATTGCTTTTGATAATTCCACTCATAAAGACTATGGCTGGCGTCCAGCCCTTCATAGCATTGCAACCGGATCAGATCAGTTTGAAAGGCTCCAGCCATCACCTTGGCAATTTCAGTTTTTCCAACCCCGGCAGGTCCCTCTACCAACAGCGGCTTTTCTAAGGAAACGGACAAAAACACAGACATGTCTATGGTATCACCACTGATGTAACCCTGTTTTAACAGGAGGTTAGAAATATTTGACAGCGTTGGTTGGTTCATTAAAAAAATCACTTGAAGGCGTATCCGGTTCGGCGGCTCTGATACTGTCGCCTAAGCCGGATTTACCGTGGCATGATGGTTTTGTTCAGTTTTCATTCCAGATGGCAATATTGGCTGCGGGCTGCCCTCCAGCCCGGTTGAATCTGCCGCCTACATATAATTTACCCTGGAATCTTTCAAT
>CAZOJZ010000403.1:0-5146 GCA_964580205.1 uncultured Roseivirgaceae bacterium | reverse complement strand
TAGCTGCCATAATCCGGAAGTTCGATATGAAGCTTTCGACATTCATCGGAAAAAAAATCGTGTGGTATTTGAATCAAAATCCCTGCACCATCGCCGGTTTCCGGTTCGCAACCACAAGCCCCTCTGTGCTCCATATTTTGTAGCATAACCAGGGCATCTTTAACTACCTGATGCGATTTAACTCCTTTCAAATTGGCCACAAACCCAATTCCACAGGAGTCCCGTTCCATTTCTGGGAGATATAATGATTTGAATTTCCCTTTTTTCATTGCAAGTGTTGTTACAGAAAACGGCAACCGGTACCGCCATTCAAGAGTGTGGGTCCTACCTCTTTCAGCGGTCATTTGTCTCTGCCAATATTTTTGGCCGAACTATAAATTTAGTCATAATTGGCCCTTTATTAAAATATTTCGTTTAAACGATTGTTAGATTAGATCAAATACTGAAACAGATCGCTATTTTCATTCAAGTACTCATAAGTAAACTTTCGAGCTTTCATACGATCCAAAAGCGGCTGTAGATTCTCTGGCCTTAATATTTCGATACCTACTAATGCCGGGCCTTTTTCGCGGTTGTTCTTTTTAGAGTACTCAAAATGAGTTATATCATCATCAGGGCCCAACACTTGTTCCAAAAAGTCCCTTAGGGCGCCTGCCCGCTGCGGGAACCGCACGATGAAATAATGCTTAAGCCCTTCGAACAATAGTGATCGTTCCTTGATCTCTTCCGTTCTGGTAATATCATTGTTATTACCACTTACCATGCATACTATGTTTTTGTCTTTGATTTGTTCCTGATAATAACGCAGTGCAGTAATGGCCAACGCCCCCGCAGGTTCAACCACAATGGCCTCCTCGTTATACAGTTTGAGGATGGTAGAGCAAACAGCTCCCTCCGGTACCAGAACCAGATCATCCAGCAGTTCCCGGCAAATCTGGAAGGTCAATGACCCAACCCGGTGTACAGCGGCGCCATCCACAAATTTATCGATCTTATCCAAGGTCACTAGCTGTCCAGCTTCTATGGACCGTTTCATGGCTGGTGCGCCCAACGGTTCCACTCCAATAATTTTAGTTTGGGGGCTCAACTGCTTGAATAAAGTGGCTACCCCTGAAGCCAGTCCTCCTCCACCAATGGGCAGGAACAAATAGTCAATGGTTTCTTGACTGTCTTCAAGTATTTCCAGTCCAACGGTCCCCTGGCCTTCAATTATCATAGGGTCATCGAAAGGGTGGATAAATACCGATTGGCGCTGATCTGAAAAGTCCAAGGCTTCACTATATGAATCATCAAATGTGTCTCCTGAAATCACCACTTCGACCTGGTCCTTTCCAAACATCCTGACTTGGTTCACCTTTTGTTTGGAAGTTGGATTGGGCATAAAGATGGTTCCTTTTACGCCCAATTTCTGACAGGAATAAGCTACACCTTGGGCATGATTACCGGCGCTGGCACAGACCACCCCATTCTCCATGTCCTGCAAACTCATTGCAGACATCTTGTTATATGCCCCCCGTATCTTATACGATCTCACTACTTGCAAGTCTTCCCTTTTTAGGAACACCCTGGCATTAAACCGTTCAGATAGAATCAGGTTTTCCATCAGCGGAGTATGTATGACAACACCCTCCAGACGGGCCTGAGCAGATCTAATATTATCTACTTGAGGCAGAATCTCATTAACCTTTACTTTATCCAGCTGCATTACTTAGACCATACTGGGCTTTGGAGCTTCCTGATTCTGAGGTCGGAGTTTACGTACCATAGCGCCCGCCTGCCACATTTCTGAATCCCTTAGTTCCCGAAGTTCTTCAGCGAGCTTTTCCCGGTAGTCTGGCTGACTGTTGGTAGCAATAGATCTTCTAGCCTCTTCTCCACTGACAACCTTAGCATATAAATCAGCGAATACGGGCTCTACTGCATCACGAAACTTATGGCGCCAGTCCAAAGCACCTCTTTGGGCGGTGGTAGAGCAGTTTGCATACATCCAGTCCATGCCATTTTCAGCCACCAACAGGATCAGGCTTTCGGTAAGCTCTTCCACCGTTTCATTGAAGGCCTCACTGGGAGAGTGTCCATTTTTTCGTAGTATATTATATTGGGCTTCCAAAATACCGGCAAGAGCTCCCATCAGTGTTCCGCGCTCACCGGTAAGGTCGCTGTACACTTCTTTTTTGAAGTTAGTTTCAAATAAGTATCCTGAACCAATGCCAATCCCCAATGCAGCTACCCGCTCACGGGCATTTCCAGTATAATCCTGGTGTATTGCAAAACTGGAATTAAGGCCTTTTCCTGCCAGGAACATCCGTCTAAGACTGGTTCCCGAGCCTTTAGGAGCTACTAATACTACATCAACATCCGCTGGCGGTACTATACCAGTTTGATCGCTAAACGTTATTCCAAAACCATGTGAAAAATACAGGGTCTTACCGGTGGTCAGATGCTTCTTCACAGTGGGCCAAAGCGCTATCTGCCCCGCATCCGAAAGTAAATATTGTAGTATGGTACCGCGCTCACAAGCTTCTTCAATGGAAAACAAATTTTCACCGGGGACCCATCCATCTGACAGGGCTTTGTCCCATGAGGGGGAGGGGTGTCTTTGACCAATGATTACCTTGAAACCATTATCTTTTAAGTTTAAGGCTTGACTCGGACCTTGTACTCCATAACCAAGGATTGCAATAGTATCATCCTTTAGTATATCCAGCGATTTTTCCAAAGGAAATTCTTCCCGGGTTAGTACTTCTTCTTCAACTCCTCCAAAATTTAACTTTGCCATTTTTATTGTATTGTTTAGTTATAAGATTCTATTCTGATTAATAGTGATTTTGTAATTCCTGTAAGAACAAATCCGTACGCCGTGTGGACTTTGATATTGCGATCCGGCCGGACCTAACAAATTCCATCACCCCATAGGGTTTTAATTTTTCCAACAGATCTTTGGTCTCATGTTGATGACCGGTTTTTTCAATTATGATAAAATCCTCCTCGATCACCAGTATTCGGGCGCCGTTGTTTCGGACTAAATGTTCGGCTTTTTCACCATTAAGAAATACTTTGGTAGGGACCTTGTAAAGTGCTATTTCCTGGTAAAATATCTCATCATTTTCATAAACAAAAGCCCAGAAAACATCAATCAATTTTCGGATTTTTTTAACTACTTTATCCACTTGCTCCCTGGTAGCACTAATAACAATGGTATATCTACTGACACCCTCTACCTCAGTTTCAGATACATTGATACTCTCAATGTTGATTTTTCGACGGGTAAATATGATGGTCACTGCATTGAGCAATCCACTCTTGTTTTCCGTTAGGATGGATAAGTTAAAAGACCTGACCTCGGGGTTGCCAGCTGTCATCTCTTCTTCTATTTTAGTTTTGTTCATTTATTCCATTCTTATTTCATCAACAGCTGCTCCGGACGGAATCATGGGAAATACGTTCTCCTCTGGTTCAACTACCACCTCCAATAAGTAAGCAGCGTTATGATCGAGCATCTGCTTTACCGCCTTAGCCAGGTCCTTCCGGTCTGTTACTTTCTGGCCCTGGATTGAAAACCCCTGAGCAACCGTAATAAAATCCGGGTTCTTCATCTCAGTAAATGAATATCTTTTCTCAAAGAACATCTGCTGCCATTGCCTGACCATTCCCAGAAAACTGTTATTCAATATGACAATCTTGACAGGGATCTTATACTGGGAAATTGTCCCCAGTTCCTGCAAAGTCATCTGAAAACCACCGTCTCCGATAACAGCCACCACAGGCCGTTCAGGTTTTCCTACTTTTGCCCCCATAGCTGCGGGTAGTGCAAATCCCATGGTTCCCAGTCCTCCACTGGTTATGTTGCTATGCGGGTACTTAAAATTATAGTAGCGGGAAGTTACCATTTGATGTTGGCCTACGTCTGTAACAATTATCGCCCCTCCATCAGTAGCCTCAGAAATATGCCGGATTACCTCCCCCATAAGGATACCTTCTGTTTGAGGATAAAGGGCTTGATTAATTACCTTTTCTACTTCAATCTCATAGAGGTCCTTGAACCGCTTCAGCCACGGGTCATGATTATTTTCAGTTAACAGTGGTAATAGAGCTTCCAGAACCTGCTTAGCGTCTCCAACTAAAGGTACATCCGCTTTGACGTTCTTGTCAATCTCAGAAGGGTCAATATCAATGTGAATTACTTTCGCCTGGCGGGCGTATTTCGTCAAGTCTCCGGTTACCCGGTCATCAAAACGCATACCTACAGCAATCAAAACATCACATTCATTGGTCAACAGGTTGGGTGCATAATTCCCGTGCATACCCAGCATCCCAACATTTAATGGATGGCTGGTTTCTAAGGCGGATAGCCCCAATATGGTACAGGCAGCGGGGATATTGGCTCTTTCAATAAAACTGCGCAGTATATCCTGCGCTTGTGAAATCAGTACACCTTGTCCTACCAATAAAAACGGGCGCTCTGATCCATTGATCAACGAAGCTGCCTGCTGTAATTGCTCCTCTCTTATCTTGGGAACCGGGTGGTAGGTTCTGATTTTCGAACATTTATGATACTCGAACTCCATGGAGGCGAACTGTGCATCCTTGGTAATATCAATTACTACCGGTCCGGGGCGCCCTGATTTGGCAATATAAAATGCCTTAGCGATAATTTCAGGAATCTCACTGGCATCCGTAATCTGATGATTCCATTTGGTCACCGGCATTGAAATTCCTATTACATCAGTTTCCTGAAAGGCGTCGGACCCCAAAAGACTGGATGGAACCTGGCCGGTAATGCAAACGATCGGAGTGCTGTCAGTTAGGGCATCTGCAATACCTGTGATAAGATTGGTAGCTCCAGGCCCTGAAGTAGCAAATACTACGCCTACCTCATTACGTACCCTGGCAAAACCCTGGGCAGCATGTATAGCTCCCTGCTCATGGCGAACCAATATATGATTCACTTGATCCATGTAGTTATACAGGGCATCGTATATAGGCATAATGGCTCCTCCCGGATAGCCAAATATTGTTTCAACACCTTCAGCTAATAAAGAGCATATAACGGCTTCTGCGCCGGACATGGTTTTTTTTGCTGTGATGGTTTGTTTTTCGTTTACCAATGTTTCCATGATCTAGTTATCCGTTATACATCCTTGCG
>CAZOJZ010000402.1:0-1718 GCA_964580205.1 uncultured Roseivirgaceae bacterium | reverse complement strand
AACTGAGACCTGTTCTCCTCGAATTTGACGAAATCCTCGACCACCGCCTTGTATTTTTTGTACTCCAGTAGATGTTTTACTAATTCATCCCTTGGATCAATTTCATTACCTTCTTCGTCAAGCACCGGCCTTGGTAACAACATTTTGGACTTAATTCTCATCAGAGTGGCTGCAACAAGGATAAATTCGCTGGCAATATCGATATTCATCTTCTCCACCTGGTTTATATAATCGAGAAAATCATCGGTGATCTTTGAAATGGGAATATCATAAATATCCAGTTCATCTCTTTCAATGAAGAATAGTAACAGGTCGAATGGACCCTCAAATAATGGCAATTTAATTTCGAAACTCACGTCTACACTAAAAATTACCTCAAATTTATTCCTAAAGTTGTAGCATCATACGGAAAGTGAAAAAAAAATGTAAATTTGTTGAATTAAAAAGTTCACCATTGCTCTAATTTTTAAACATTCTTGCCTAACAGCAGTTTTAACAATTAATTTGGTAATATGCTAATTCAACCTGGAGAATTACTTGCTACAATTGAAAGCCCTGATGACCTAAAAAAGTTAAATCAAGTTCAACTCCTTCAACTTACCAATGAGCTCAGACAATTTATTATAGATAATGTATCCGTTTACGGTGGGCATTTCGGAGCAAGCCTTGGGGTAGTGGAACTGACAGTTGCCCTGCATTATGTATTCAATGCACCCTATGATCAATTGGTATGGGATGTTGGGCACCAAGCGTATGGCCACAAAATATTAACCGGCCGGAGAAACGTATTCCATACCAACAGAATGTACAAAGGGATTTCAGGATTTCCGAAAAGAAAGGAGAGTGAATATGACACTTTTGGTGGCGGCCATGCTTCAACATCCATTTCTGCGGCGCTTGGTATGGCCATTGCTTCCAAGTATCAAGGAGCTGATGACAAGCATCATATTGCAGTGATTGGAGATGGTGCAATGACTGCGGGACTTTCATTTGAGGCAATGAATCACGCCGGGGTTTCCAATTCCAACCTGTTGATCATTCTAAATGATAATTGCATGTCCATTGATCCCAACGTGGGGGCCTTAAAAGATTATCTTACTGATATCACCACATCACCTACCTATAATAAATTAAAAGATGATGTTTGGAACTTACTAGGTAAGATCAGCACATTCGGGAAAAACGCGCAGGAAGTAGTATCAAAAGTAGAAAATGCTGTAAAAAGATTCTTATTGCATCATAGTAACTTATTTGAATCACTAAATCTTCGATATTTCGGACCGGTTGACGGCCATGACATTGATCACCTGGTCAACATCCTTCAGGATATGAAGGGAATAAACGGGCCAAAGATCCTACATTGTGTAACCGTGAAAGGGAAGGGATTCCGTGAAGCCGAAAAAGACCAAACTAAATGGCACGCAGCGCCTGGGAAATTTGATAAAATTACCGGGGAGATATTTAAGAAAGTCCATTCTACACCAAAACCTCCAAAATACCAAGTTGTTTTTGGTGAGACACTAGTGGAACTGGCCAGGGAAAATGAAAAGATTGTCGGTGTTACTCCTGCTATGCCCTCGGGATCTTCAATGAACATCATGATGAAGGAAATGCCTGACAGGGCTTTTGATGTTGGCATTGCTGAACAACATGCTGTTACTTTCTCCGCAGGTATGGCAACACAAGGCCTGATTCCTTATTGTAACATCTATAGTACG
>CAZOJZ010000401.1:0-4643 GCA_964580205.1 uncultured Roseivirgaceae bacterium | reverse complement strand
ATCAACATAGGGTTAGGTGAAACCTTTGCAGAGCTCAATGAGCAGAAACGGGCGCTTGATGAATTGGAAAAAGCATTTCAAAAAGGATACACGGATTTTCAATATATCCTAACCAATCCACATTTTGAAAAACTTGAAAATCGGGGACTCAAGCGTTTGATTTCTCAATATGATGGCCATCGTTAGCTGCCGTTGACGAAAGGCCAGAAACGACCCAAAGCGCCCGTTGGAATGTTATCATTCATGCAAGCAGTCAGATTCAATGATCAAAAACCAAAATTGAATTTAATATAATTATATTGCTAATTAATTGTATTTTATTTGTATAATTGATTCCTGTCGACTACATTTGAGGTTGGTTTAATCAATTTTTTTCATGTGATGAGAATAAGTACTAACTACTTTCTAGTCTTTTTAGTCTTGGTATTACTATCATTTTCTTTCAATGTAGGAGCGGCGCGTCTTCCGGCGGGCTTTACAGAATTACAACTTGCCCATGAATTAAATCCCACCACCATGACTTTGGCCCCGGACGGCAGGTTATTCTTAGCTATGAAAGATGGTCGTATTTTGGTGGTTAGAGATGATGTACTTCAAGAGGATCCTTATCTGACGGTGTCCGTTGACAACTTTAATGAACGTGGGTTGTCAGGAATTGCACTGCACCCTGATTTTGAAATAAATCAATTGATCTATGTATACTATACGGTGCCAGGTGAAAATCACAATCGTTTGAGCACCTTTCAAGGGAACGGCGATTTTGCCATCCCGGGTAGCGAAAATATACTGTTGGAGCTGGACCCTTTATCAGGTACTATCCACAATGGTGGAGCCATGAAATTCGGATCGGATGGCACACTGTATCTGGCCGTGGGAGATGGTGCTCAAGGCAATACCGCTCAGGATATGAATAGTTTGTTGGGCAAATTTTTGCGACTGAATGATGACGGATCAATACCAGAGGACAATCCATTTTTCAATTCGGCCAGCGGAGATAATAGAGCTATTTGGGCCCTAGGCTTTAGAAACCCATTTACATTCGATATACAACCGGGTACCGGTAGAATTTTCAGTAACGATGTAGGAGGGAGAGATTTTGAGGAAGTAAATGAGGTATTACCTGGAATGAACTATGGTTGGCCTATTATAGAGGGGCCACGTACAACCGAAATAGCACCGGCAAATTATAAAGACCCCTTTTACGCTTACTCGCATGACTTTGGTTGCTCCATAATAGGAGCCGCTTTTTACAATCCAACTACCGCCACCTTTCCTTCAATTTACCAAGGGAAATATTTTTTTGCGGACTACTGCGATGGCTATATGAAAGTGTTAGACCCTGACGATGGGTCGATCATTGAGACTTTTGCTACTGAAATCAATCGACCATTAGCTATGGTGGTGACCCCGGAAGGCGATATGTACTACCTGGAGCGTGCTGGGTTAGGAGGAGGTTCCCAACAGGACAACACTAGTACAGATGACGGAAATTTATGGAAGATTACTTATACAGGAAGCGGAGCCCCTAATGTCACCCGACAACCGGAATCTTTGTTAGTGGTAGTAGGAGAGCAAGCGGAGTTTTCCGTGGGTGTTTCTGGCAGTGAACCTTTTAGTTATCAATGGCAAAAAGATGGTATGAACATTGCTGGAGCTATCGGGGAAACTTATGTAATTACCGCAGCCTTATTGGTAGATGACGGCGCTGCCTTTAGTTGCATCGTCATTAACAGCGAAGGTACTGATACTAGTGAAGCTGCCATACTTACCGTTACCACCAATACGCGACCGATTCCCCTTATATCTGAACCAACTGCTGGCCAACTTTACCAGGGTGGAGGCTTAATTACCTATAGTGGAAGCGCGTCAGATGCAGAAGACGGGACTTTGTCCAATTCTCAGCTTACCTGGTGGATCGATTTTCATCACGATGAACATACCCACCCGGGACTCGCTCAGATATCGGGTCAGGACCAAGGCACATATGCGATCCTCCGGGTAGGAGAGACCAGTGATAATGTATGGTATAGAGTTTATTTACAGGCCACGGACAGTGAAGGCTTAACCCAGGTGGTATTTCATGATGTGTTTCCCCAGAAATCACAGTTTACATTGAATACAGTCCCACCGGGGCTGAGCATAAACATCGACGGGAAGCTTACCACTACGCCAGCCACCATTACTGGAGTTGTGGGGATTACCAGAATGTTGGAAGCACCAATAGCGCAACAAGATGTTACTACCTACTACGTGTTTGAAAACTGGGGTGATGGGTCCACTGCAGAATTTTTCACCTTTGATATTCCTGAGGAGCCTCTTACCCTAACAGCAAATTACCAAGGCACGGCATTAGGCACGGGGGATGGCCTCTTGGGAAGGTATTGGAGTGATCAGGACCAGACATTTGAGGGGGCTCCCACACTTCAAAGAATTGATCCGGAAATAGATTTTAATTGGGGCAACGAGTCTCCGGACGATTTGATATCCGATGATTTCTTTACGGCCCGTTGGTCTGGGTTTGTAAGGCCTTTACTTACAGAGGATTATACATTTTATACCATTTCCGATGATGGGGTACGTCTATGGGTGGATAATCAATTGATCATTGATCAATGGGTGCCCCAGGCGCCAACGGAGTGGTCCGGCACCATTGCATTGGAAGCAGGAGTGAATTACCCCATTTTAATAGAGTTTTTTGAGCAGCAGGGAGGGGCCTTTATGCAATTGTTCTGGGCAAACCCCAAAACCGGCCGTCAACTCATTCCCGCATTACAAATGCTGAGGCCCGATTTGGTGTTAGCAATAGATGATAACCTCCAGGATCTCAATTTTAAGGTTTTTCCTGTACCGGCAGATACGGAACTATGGGTTGAATATCAAACAGCGAGCTTTTCAAGGTTATCGATTTCCATTCATAACCTGCTTGGTCAAGTGGTGTGGCACAGCGAGGCTACACCGAGGCAGGAATTTTTACAGTGGAGAGTGGATTTGGAAAATTGGCCCTCGGGAACCTACATAAGCAGACTGGTGTCAAAAGAAGGAACCGCGGTGCGTTCATTTGTAAAAAGATAAAATGGCATTTAGGTCTCACTTTCTTTGAATGACGGTGAAGAGGTCTTATTGGAGCATCCAACAGACAGCTACATGTTGTGGATTCTGTCCATAGAGTTGAGGCATTTTTAATTGACCCGTTTTTCGAGAGCCTTTGGAATGATCCTGAGTTAAGTCAATCATTAAGCAGGCACAGGATGAAAAGGCTGCATTGCGAGTGCAAGTCAGGGAGATGGAAGAGCGAGGAGAACTTACTTTGTAATGATTTTGCGAACGACTGCTTATGCCGAAAGCTGCCGTTCACTGAAAGTCCGAAAACGACCCAAATCGGGCTCCCTAGGGGCTTAAATATTTTACCTTTTATTCCAACTTTGCTTACCTTAATAGAAGTAAATGCCGATAAAATGTCCGCATACAAACAAGTTGTGCGCAATCAATCAAATGAAAAGAAACAAAATTAACATATTCGAATTCCCTTCCAATTTGGGTCTCAAAAAAAAAGAGTTTGAAGTTGAGCCCGGTGTTAAACTGCTTCCGAACTGGCTTAGAATAAATCAATTTCATAATCTTATTGCTCCAGATCAATCCTTCACCTTGGTTCCTCCGGATTATGCTATGGATCTGGATGAAGAGTCAGGTGTAAGAAACGCCGATAAAATAATAGAGTATGCTAAAGATCAGGCAGAACTGCTTTCAAAATTCATAAACCGAGATAGTTTCGCTATAATCATTGGAGGTGACTGCAGCATCTTAATCGGCAATGCCCTTGCTTTAAAACAAAAAGGCGACTATGGTTTATTTTTTCTCGATGGTCATACAGATTATGTATCACCGGAAGTTTCTCATTCACGAGCCGCTGCCGCTATGGAATTAGCAATAATTACAGGGTATGGTCATGATAAATTAACGAACACCTCAAACCTAAGGCCTTATATCCAAGAAAAAAGTGTTTGGTGCGTTGGAAACAGAGAATATGATCCGAAAGTCGTAAATGAAATTTTAGATTCTGAAATAAACTATTTTGATTTAAATACCCTAAGAAAAACAGGGCCTAAGTATTGCACCTCGCAATTTTTAAAAATGGTCAACGAAAATCACTTAGATGGCTTTCTTATCCATTTGGATGTTGACGTTTTGAATGATGATATCATGCCAGCCGTTGACAGTCGGGAAAAAGATGGTTTGTATTATAGCGAGTTGAATATTTTGCTAAGTGAGTTACTATGTAGTGATAAAGCCATTGGAATTGAAATTACAATACTTGATCCAACTTTAGACGAGGAAGGAGTTTATACAAAAGAGTTTGTTTCAAATTTTATAAAAGTAATTGAATTCCTTTGAGCAAAAATGATTTTACTTAGCCTACTAAACCGTAAGCGACTTATTGAAATATTTATGTATTATATTAATGTAGTACAATTTAATACAAAAGGTCTTATGGCATTGCGCATGTAAGATTTCCCATAGTTTTGGAATTCTGACAGCCATTGGCATCTGTTACCGTGATAGTATAACTTCCAGGTGTTAGATTGTAAATGTCCTCGGTAGTAGCGCCGTTTGACCAAACTACTGTATATGGCTCGGCAGCATTG
>CAZOJZ010000400.1:0-8351 GCA_964580205.1 uncultured Roseivirgaceae bacterium | reverse complement strand
ACCACCTCGCCATTAACATAGGCTGCATAGGGGGACATCAAATAGGCTGCTAAATTTGCCAATTCCTGGTGCTCACCAACCCTTTTTAGAGGAACTCTAGAGGCCGGATCAAACTTTTTGGCCAGGTCCCCAGGAAGCAGTCTGGTCCAGGCACCTTCTGTAGGAAATGGTCCGGGGGCGATTGCATTGGAGCGTATCCCATATTTGGCCCACTCTACTGCCAGAGACCGGGTAAGGGCAAGCACTCCTGCCTTCGCACATGCTGAGGGCACTACATAGCCAGAGCCCGTCCATGCATAGGTAGTAACAATATTCAGGATAGTCCCCCCGGTATTAGTTTCGATCCAATTTTTACCTATGGCGAGGGTCCAGTTAGTGGTACCTTTTAAGACTATATCAATCACTGCATCGAAAGCCTTGGTTGAAAGTCGTTCGGTTGGGCTTATGAAGTTTCCCGCGGCATTATTAACCAGTCCTTGTATAGACCCGAAGCGATCTATGGACTTGGTTATTACCCCTTCAATTTGCTCATAGCTTCGAACATCACAGGCCAATGGCAAAACCTCACCTGGCCCTGCTTCACCAAGCTCAGCAGCGGTTTTTTCCAACACTTCCAACTTTCTACTGGTTATTACAAGATTTGCCCCCAATTGCAAAAAATACCTTCCCATGGATTTTCCCAAGCCGGTCCCTCCGCCAGTAACTACAATGGTGTGACTTTTGAGCGTATCTTCCTTTAACATTCCCTGCATATATTTTCCTTTTGATTTAAATCAATATAGGTTTTGGAATCTTTAATTAAAAGAAATAATGGAAGACGCCTCAGAATTATTTTAATTTTAATCCGATAGTGGTATTGCTATGTATTTTTTAAATTTGTGCAAGTAAAATACTATAGCTATGTTTCTACGAAACTGTTTCCTGCTTCTGATGTGCTTATGGTTTGGAAGTTGTGTTTCTCAACAAAAATATAACTCATTGCTTTTAGCCCGGGACAATATGGAGTTAAAAGCTACGGAGTACTCCATTTCATTGTCCCAGGAAAGGACCAGAGCCATCAATCTCAGCAAAAAGAATAAAGATCTCAACCGTCTGTTGGCCCAAACCAATTTGGACAACCAACGTATGTCCCGCGAGCTAGAACGTCTGGTAAGTGACGAATCAGAATTGGTATTTGAGAATGTACTGTTAACCAGCAAGTATGAGGACATGCAGGATTACTTTGAAATTGTATTGAATGACTGCGACAAAACCAGAATTGAGATTGCCAGGAAGGACAGAAGATTGCAAATAAAGGAAGACAGTCTACTAAAAGTGCTGATCAACCTTCGACTATTGGAAGAAAATATCCGACAACGGGAGAACTCTTCAATTGTGCTGTCACAATTCGATTCTGCATCCATAAATACCCTATATGGTAATGTTTCACGAGAGTTAAACAATCTGGTATCGTCAGGGTTTAGGATTTCCAAGATCAGTCACGGAGTACAAATATCAGTAGATGAAACGGTGATATTTGTCAGGGGAAGTTTAAATGTAACAGCAAAAGGGCAGGAAGTAATAAGACATTTAGCCATTGCATTGAATGCCCAACCAAATATAGAAGTATTGGTATTGGGTCATACTGACCGGGTCAAAGTATCCAGAAAAACCAAGTACCTAACTGACAACTGGGATTTAAGCGTATTGAAAGCCGCTGCGGTGACCAGAGCGCTAGCTGATGCAAAACTTGATCCCAGAATTATCACGGCATCTGGCAGGGCGGCCTACGACCCAATGGTTTCAAACAATACCCAAGCGGGCCGGAACAAGAACAGGCGGATTGAAATAAACATTTATCCGAAAATACCTGGCCAAGCTAATCTTCAAATGGATCGTAAGACAAATTGAGTTTGAGTGTGGGTGTGGGTGTGGGTGTGAGTTGAGGTGTGGGTGTGAGTTGAGTTTTTCGAATTTGGGATTTGGTGCTTATTTGGAATTTGTTTTTTGAGATTTAGTGCTTTCAAAACCATGGGTCACTTGCTTCCAGAAGGTTTTTGGGAAACGCTCTACCCCAGGAAAGCCTAATTTAATGTCACGACCATCATAGGGAATGTAGTTGGTACCCCAAATGTAATCCCAGACACTCAATGTTAGACCAAAATTTACTCCTTTGAGCCGGTCCGGGGGAAGGTGTTCTGCATGATGCCAAATGTGCATTTGCGGGTTGTTGAAAATATACTTTAAAGGTCCCAGGTTCAATTTGAGATTTGAATGATTGAAATGACCCACCGCTAAAGTAAAAATATGAACAATAATGAAGTCGTCAATGCCGAAACCAATCATGGCCAGTGGTAGATACTCAATACTTCGATAGACCACTGTTTCCATCCAATGATACCTCAAATGAGCAGCAAACCCCATTTGTTGCACACTATGATGTACTTTATGAAACTCCCAAAGAAAGTCAAACTGATGCAACAAACGATGAGTCCACCATTGAATAAAATCACGGATCACCAATAGGGTCAATAGCTGGACCCATACAGGCCATTGCTCTATATGTATGGCCACCAGATTTCGAATACCAAATAGAGCTAAGAAATCTTTGAATAAGTTTACCAGTACGTCAGAAGCGGCATTATATATGATCAGGGAAAACAAAAAGAAATTAAAAAACATGTAGAAGAAATCCAGCCAGAAATCCAGTCGGAATTTTGCCTGATTGCTCCTCCATGGTCTCACCCACTCCAATACTAAAAAGAACAAACTAATCCCAATCAGCCAATAGAAGTAGTTATGCCAATGAAGGTGGGTAACTTCCCCCCACAGGTAGGAAGCGTATCCCTTATATCCAGACAAAAATAGCTCCAGGTAGTCCATTAGTTTATTCTTGTAAATAATACCAGTCAATGTTAGTCAACGGAGTCCGTCGTCCCTTCTTTTTAGGTCCATAATGTTGGGCCAAATAGTCCAGGATCAATGCTTCGTTTGCTCCTAAGTCCCAAAGCCCTTGGTCCCTTTGCATCCAGCGGATCATCTGCTCCCATCCCTCCCGACTCGCGCTATTTTGGGTAATAAGTTTCGCCGAATGACATGCAGTACATTGTCCACGGATCAATTCAAAATTCTTATCTATTACCAGTCCTGTAACACTGTCCACCGCAGCCTTAGAATCAATTACCGTTGAGGTGTTTAACTGTTCCCGGGTTTGACAACTAACGACCAAAATTAAAACACCAAACACCATTTTAAGCGCTATCCTCATTATTCCACTCTTATTGCGATTCGATGACAGGCATTATTAAGATACCCCCTTGGGTTCCACCCTGGAACCACCATGGGCTGATGATTACCCAAATTGTCAGTAGCTCTGACCCATAATTCATAATATCCCGGATATGGAAATTTCACCTTGCCCTTCCAATGTTGCCAAGCCAGTGGGTTTAACGGCAAATTCAATTCCAGGGGATTCCAGGTATTTCCAAAATCCACAGAATAATCAACCAATGCTACGGATTGGTCCCCCGCCCAGGCATGGCCATAAAATTCAAAAACCTGATTTTTCTTAATTATGGCGCCGGTCCGGGGGTAACTTATTATTGATTTTACAGGCATTGACTCGATGATGCACATGTCTTGGTCTGCAACCTTGCTTCCCGGAGCAACGGGTTGGCAGGGTACACGATAAGATTGTCCGGTCATCTTGGCACCATCGTGCACCTGGTTGCGGATCACAATACGACTCAACCACTTTCCAGAAGCACTGGCCGGCCAACCACCAATCACCAGTCTGAGCGGGTAGCCATGCATCAGCGGGAAATCTTTCCCATTGGCCGCCCAAGCAATCAGGGATTCATCTTCCAGCGCTTTTTTGATGGGTACTCCTCGACTGATGGGGACCTTATGAGGGTCACCGCTTAAATGGGTGTCCTTCCCGTAATAACCAATGTAAACAGCATCGGTTTTCAACCCAACCCTCTGTAATACATCTTTTAACCTAACACCGGTCCACTTTGGGGCGCCCACAGCACCCGTAGTCCATTGGTTCCCTTTGGCAGGAGGATCAAATTCCGATCTTCCATTTCCGCCACATTCCAGCACCAATTGATAGGTATAATGTTCAAAATCAGATTTTAATTGAGCCAGTGTAAACGTTTTGGTAGTCACAGCGGATTCACCGGAGATTTCCAGTGTCCACTTTTCAGGATCAATTTCATTTGGGGGCAAACCATTGTTTCTCACAAAAAGCCTGTCCATAGAAGTAACCTCTTCATCAAGTAAATGCGCAGGTGTTTCAGCGTTCCAGGGCCTGTCATTCAAAATAAGCATATCTGGATGCTTTCCTGGTAGACCCGGCTGGGATCTTCCGCCAGTTCGAAACTGGGATCCAGCAAGCATGGTTGGTGTCAGTAAACTACTAAGACCTACTACTGAGCTGGCCTGTATAAACTTCCTTCGTGACCACCAGGAATCTTTTTTTGTGTGCATAAAAGCAATCTACTATGAATAATGCAATATCCTTTGTCCACAAACTGCACATAACCGTTCACTTTATGTCATTAATCTGTCCGAAATAGTACAGAAACTCCTAGTGATAAATACTAATTACCTAACAATCAAACTATTGCGTATTTGGCATTGCATTTGATTATAAAAAGACAATCAGAATGTATACCATGACAACTCCAAGCAGAAATCGAACTTTTGAAAAACTGATACTGGCAGTGGGTATTTTGGTGGCGGTAGTTGCCGGCCTAAACAGTGCTCCCGTTGAGAACAAGCAACGGGCTTGGCTAAATGAGATAAATGTTATGGAAAGTGTGGATGTAACAACCGAAGATCAACAGTGTAAATACCTTAATAGCAGCATAACGATAAAACTAGTAGAATCCATTATATATGGGAATCCTGAACCCCTGTAGCCTGTATCACATGCTGCAGGGTGCTCAGGTTTTTTCACTACGCAAGCTTTTTAGTCCACCTTTAATATAACCTTCCCGATATTCTTGTTCTCTGCCATGTATTGATGGGCTTGTTTAACATCCTGCCAGGGGAACACTCTGTCGATAACAGGTGTTAGCTTGCCAGTTTTGAAATGATCATAACAATGTTCCAGAAAGTCATCTACCAACTTTCCGCGGTACTGTAATGAGCGGGAACGTAGTGTTGATCCAATAATGGTCAGTCTTTTGGTCAGGATTGGGGCCAGGCTCAGGTCTTCAGATCCCATTCCCCCAAGAAATCCGAGCATTATCAGTTTTCCGTCAACTGCTAACGAAGCCAGGTTTTTCTTAAAATATGAGGTCCCTATAAAATCTACTACCAAATTTACTCCGGAAGGGATTCGTTCCTTAATTACTATATTGAATTCTTCCTTACGATAATCTATACAGTGATCGGCCCCTAACTGCTTACAAACTTTATGTTTGGTATCAGAAGCTGTTACCAAGACCTCTGCACCTAATGTTTTTGCCAATTGGATACAGGCGCTACCTACTCCACTGGCGCCAGCGTGAATCAATACTTTTTCATCAGTTTTCAAATCTCCCAGCCAACTCAATGCTTGCCACCCGGTAAGGAAAGCTTCCATGATTCCAGCTGCCTCACTCATATCAAGATCAACGGGGATTCTTAAGATCAAACTCTTATGTACCACCACATATTCTGCATATCCACCTCCCGAAATCAATGCCATAACATTCAAGCCCTCCCATTTCCGAGCCCCCGAGCCAGTTTTCACCACACTGCCGGCAACTTCCATACCCAGGATTTCAGATGCGCCCTTTGGAGGCGGATACAATCCTTTACGCTGTAAAATATCCGCCCGGTTAAGCGCTGCAGCTTTTACCTGGATTAATACCTCATCATTAGTAAGATCAGGGACCGGAGCTTCACCCATATACATCTGATGGATATCTCCAAAATCTTTTAAGAGGATGGCTTTCAAGTAAACTGATTAAGGTGCTGAGGCTTGTTCTGAAGCTTTATTACTTCCACTTGATATTGCAACCTACTGAAGGTACTTGTTCGCTGGGAACATCTTTGCCAGTGATCAGACAATCCAAAGCTTGTCTTAAATCTTCACCAGTAACCGGTAGTCCATTACCTGGCCTGCTGCTATCAAGTTGCCCCCGATAAACCAACTTCAGATCAGGGCCAAATAAATAAAAATCCGGCGTACAGGCAGCCTGATAATCACCAGCCACCTGTTGGGACTCATCGTACAAATAGGGGAACCCATACCCTAATTCCAGCGCGGTTTCCTTCATCTTGTCGGGACCATCCTGAGGGTAATTAATGACATCGTTGGAACTAATGGCCACCATAGAAACTTCCTTACTTTGATAATCATTTGCCAATCTCACAAGTTCACTGTTCACATGCTTTACGTAAGGGCAATGATTGCAAATAAACATGATGAGGGTAGCCACCGGTGATTTTAATTGGTCCAGGGATAAGGTATTTCCAGACACAGTATCCAGCAAGGTAAAATCAGGGGCCAAAGTTCCCAGTGGCAGCATTGTTGATGGTGTAACAGCCATGATAATGTTGGTTTAGCCAGGATTATCCTGATCCAGAAACCCTGTCCAGGCATATCTCTTCCGGCGGTTCAAATATTCTATTTGTGATTCATAATGGTAAGCCTCTCTTTCAAAACTAATATTGCGGTAGGCTTTTTCAAAATTCCGGTACTGAAGAATTCTAACCATAAATTCTATCAGGTACCACAGGTAAAATGGTAGGATTAAAGTCTCCAGTTGTTGTTTCATATGGATTTTCTCATGGTTCAAAAGACGATCGGTTACTTCAATTTCTTTACCAATAAGAACAAAGGGGTACAAGCATATCCCGTTGGCAAATCCGAACGATAGAATTCTGACTAAGCTGGTTCTTATAATCATGAGGTATTGATACGGTACTACGCAATTTGCAACTATTAAATGTTAATCTCCACTTGAGATAATTTTTTCTTAGTTTTTAACAACTTTACACGGTTGCAAATGTCATTCAATAAATCAATAATTAACCTATGACCATTGGCCTAATATCTGACACCCATGGCTACCTGGACCCTAAGGTAAGATCTTACTTCGAAAGTTGTGATGAAATCTGGCACGCCGGAGATTTTGGGACCCTGCAGGTACTGCAGTCGCTGGAAAGTATAAGGCCAACTTTTGGCGTTTACGGAAACGTAGACGGGCAAGACATTCGCATTAGGTGCCCCAAGGAACTTTGGTTAAACAGATCAGGGGTTCGAGTACTGATGACACATATTGCCGGAAGGCCGGGAAGATTCAACAGGCAGGTCAAATCTGTGCTGGAATCGTCGCCCCCCGACGTACTAATTTGTGGGCACAGTCACATACTCAAGGTGATGAAAGACCCTGTTTTCAACGACATGCTTTACATCAATCCTGGCGCTGCTGGCAGACAAGGGCTTCATCACATAAAAACCATAATGAGATTGACCTTTGATAAAGGGAAGGTCACTAATCTGGAAGTCATTGAAATGGGTAAAAGAGGAAGTATTTGAATTCGAGAATCCGGTCTATTCTTCCTCTTGGGAAGCAGTGACTTCTTCTTGAGACGCAGTAACCTCGGGGGTCACCTCCAATTTTTTGATTACCGGTCGCCAACTTAACTGCTTCAATCTTTTGATCCTATTGGCTGCCTTGGCCTTGTTTCGACGGTCTTTCCTTTTTAATCTTGTTACTCCCATGATTCTATAAGTAAAAATCGAGCTGCAAATTTAGTAGTTTCAGGGGAATAACCATATCACCAATGCAATATTTTCCATCCACTTTTGATTTTGAACCCAAATCGTTGCTTTTTTGTACTTTGACTAAAGAGTTTTTATGAGTTCAACCCATTTGGGCATTCCAAAAGGAACCCGAGATTTTGGTCCTCATGTGATGGCCAGGCGCCAATATATTTTTCAGACCATACAAGGTATTTTTCGAAAATTCGGATTTCAACCGCTGGAGACTCCCAGTATTGAAAACTTATCGGTCTTGACCGGAAAATATGGGGATGAAGGAGATCAGCTGCTCTACAAGATTGTGGATTCCGGTGATTTTCTAAAAAAAGCATCTACAGCAGATTTTGACGCGGGATACAAGAAATTATTGCCCCAAATTGCCTCTAAAGGACTGCGCTATGACCTGACTGTGCCATTTGCCAGGTACGTTGCTATGAACAGGCATGAGATTGTCTTTCCCTTTAAACGTTATCAGATGCAACCGGTGTGGAGGGCCGATCGCCCTCAAAAAGGCCGGTACCGGGAGTTCTATCAATGTGATGCAGATGTGGTAGGCACTGACTCCTTGTTGTGTGAGGCAGAGATTATTGCCATGGTCCACGAAGTGTTT
>CAZOJZ010000399.1:0-1792 GCA_964580205.1 uncultured Roseivirgaceae bacterium | reverse complement strand
GTTTTGGGTGGCATTGAGCAAACCAATGATCTGAATGAAACCAATACCAACTATCTGCGAGATGATGACCTGATAGCCGAAGCTGGCCTTGATGTTAAATACGGGTTGTCCAATAATCTCACCCTTGATGTGACGGTAAATACCGATTTCGCCCAGGTTGAAGCCGACGATCAACAGATCAACCTGACCCGCTTTTCCTTGTTTTTCCCCGAGAAAAGACTTTTTTTCCAGGAACGATCCAGCACCTTTGATTTTAATTTGGGGGGTCCCAATCAACTTTTTTATAGCCGGAGAATTGGCATTTATGAAGAGGAATTGGTGAGGATCTATGGAGGAGTGCGTTTGGTTGGCAGAGCCGGACCTTGGGACATTGGATTCCTGAACATGCAAACAGAAGCAAATGATAAATTGCCCTCCACCAATTGGGGCGTGTTCCGAGCCAGAAAGCAAGTTTTCAATGAAAACTCCTATATAGGAGGCATTATTACCAACAAGGTCAATAAAGAAGAATACAACACCGCCTATGGAGTGGTTGGCATTTTCAGATTATTTGGTCAGGACTTTTTACGAACATCCTGGGCCCAGACTTTTGAGGATAGTATTCAAAACCGGAATTTTGATAACTGGCGTTTTCGTGTCAACTGGGAAAAAAGGTCTATCAAAGGTTTTGGTTACAACTTTAGTTTCTCGGGTGCCGGAGAAGATTATGATCCTGAAATGGGATTCGAATTGAGGGAGGATTACTTGAGGCTGGGGAACCAGATATGGTGGGGATGGGTGATGGGAGAAAACTCCAAAATCCTCAACCACCAGGCCCTGATTCAGGGATCGGTGTTTCGCAAAAACTCTGACGGCTCAATTCAATCAGGTGAAATCGGCCCCGCTTATCGATTGAATTTTAAGAATAACAGTTTTATGTCCTTATCTGTAAATCGATTTTATGAAGACGTAGATGATGAATTCGATTTTTCTGATAATGACGATGCGGTAGTCCCGGCAGGCACCTACAGTTTTTATGGAGTGGAAGGAACCGCCGGCTCTTCCGGTACTAAACCGTTTTTCCTATTGGGTGACTTTTATGCTGGGTCATTCTTTGACGGAAGTCGTTTTTCAACAACACTTTCCCCCACCTGGAATGTTTCACCTA
The DNA here is from genome assembly GCA_964580205.1 of uncultured Roseivirgaceae bacterium. GTDB lineage: Bacteria > Bacteroidota > Bacteroidia > Cytophagales > Cyclobacteriaceae > SZUA-3. Next base: position 645 of record CAZOJZ010000399.1, on the reverse strand, counting down.
GCTTGGAATTAACCGCCAGTTATCAATATAATCAGGTGGATCTTCCTGAAAGAGATCAGCAATTCATAGCCCACTTGCCCAGTTTCAGGTCATTAATCATGTTCAGCACCAAGTTATCCCTGTCGATGTTCGTTCAATACAACAGCGCTGAAGATATTACCATAGGCAATCTCAGGTTGCGATACAATCCCAGGGAAGGCAATGACCTTTACCTGGTTTACAATGAGGGTTTGAACTCAAACCGGCAGCGTGAAGTCCCAACTTTGCCTACTACCGATAGCCGGTCCATCCTGATCAAGTATACCTATACCTTTAATTTGTAATTATTTCACCACCAAATGATCCACCTTATTCACATCCCAATCTATCACCAAACCACCGGCAATTCCACGGGCTACTTTGTTGCCATACAACAACTCGGTAAGATACAGGGCAACATCATACGACTTGGCACCACCGGCTGAAGTGATCAATTTGTCGTGGTGTACAAAACTTACCTCTTCATGCACCTTGAGATGAGGAAACATTTTGCGGTATTTGGGGATGTCGGAGGGAAAGGTGGTGGACTCCATACCATCTACCAAACCGGACTGGGCCAAAACAAAAGCGCCGTCACATAAAGACACTACAAAATCTGCCCTTTGC
>CAZOJZ010000398.1:0-3105 GCA_964580205.1 uncultured Roseivirgaceae bacterium | reverse complement strand
GAGAATCCCACCTTAACCATTGTTACTCTGGCAATTCGACAGGCAGACTATATTGCAGAACAGATGGGGAAACAAAACATTTAGTTTAAGAAATTATTTGATTGCTTACTGGCTCACTGATCACGAGATACATTCAGAAAGTCTTGAATTTCCTTCATGGTTACTTCTTGTGGTGTGAGCAATAAAATGTTTTGTATATGGATGTACTTATACTGCGATCGCATGGATGCGAAGGAGCAGTGAACCCGTCGGTTAAAGGCGGAATCAATAGTTAATAAAAAACTCGCCCCATACACAAGCAAAACTCAAAGAGTTTTCTCCATCGCTGCCTGAATAACCTCAACCCCAGCCCCCTCCCGATATGCATTCTCACTAATATATCTCCGATATGCTCCTAGAGATGCAAGACTATTTGGATGCTGATAAAGAAGCACTCTGGATAAAAGATTGTGAACCTTATGTACAAAACATTATCGAGCAAGCTGATATTCAGAAGATGTTCACTATTGATTTGATTTCATAGCTGTTGAATTGATGCTCGGCTTTCTAGTAGGTATCGAGCCACCTGAGCAGTTAAGCTCTCCTTCCACGTTAGAAGGGTGGTTCGCGACGTGGTTTTGCCTGATTCACTCTTATATTTCGCCCTTGCAGTGGACTATCATCTAAAGCTTTAATCGCTTCATTTGCTTCTGAGTCATTCGGTATTTCTACAAATCCGTAGCCTCTCGACCGTCCGGAATGCTTATTCATAATAACCTTGGCGCTGGATACTTCGCCAAATTCAGAAAAAACAGCGTTCAACTCACCATCGGTTACACCATGGGCCAGATTACCAACATAGATATTCATTAATCACTTTCTCAATACAGTCTGCACTTGCAATGGATCATACAAGTTCGCCCAATGTTTTTCTGCCTTTAGGTGCGAGGTTTGCAAGGTATATAGTAGCTGGATTAGTTTGCGGTCTGCTTGCCCTTGCAAGATCGCGGGCGTATGTTTGCATATTAGCCATGTTTGATACCCCCAACTGTCAGATTGTGGTTAGTGCCTTTGGATAGACAGCTAGCTATCCATTGGCACGCTTAATAAGTTGCGATAACCACCAATTTCAGCATTAGAATATTATCCGACATTCGGTTTATTTAGTAACTGGTTTGTTTACAGAAAGATGAGTGAGTTCGAAGAAATCATTGCTATCGAGGCTTCGCCAGAGAAAGTGTGGGTGGTGCTTGCCGACATTGGGAATATCTACCTTTGGAATCCTGGCATCGTTCATTCTGAGCAAACGTCCTCTGGAACGGTGGGTGTCGGTTCCTGCCGACGTTGTGTTCTGGGGTATAAAAACTACCTCGATGAAGAGGTCGTGGTTTTCGAACCGAGCAGGCAGATGACGATCCGGATCACCGATACCAATCTTCCTTTTAAGACCGCTGACATTCGATTTACTCTCGAGCCAGATGGGAACAAGACTATTGTGAAGGTATCGCCGAAATATCGGTTAAAATTTGGTTTACTGGGGCGCGTCCTCGACGATGTGATGGTTCGTAACCAATACCGGAAAGGGATGCGTGGTCTATTGCGTGGTCTCAAAGACCACGTCGAGAACAAAACTGCAAGCTAACCATGCGGTCGAGCGGAACCGGAAAGCTGAGCGGGTTTTTCTGTAGGTTCAAGTGTTGGGCCGTTCACCTTAATCGTTAATGTCCGCTTTGAGTCGTTATCCGACATTACCAAAGCCTGGGTGTTTTTTTATATAATTACTAATACACAAAATAAATGACATTTATATATGAGCAATAAATATAAAACTGGTGATCCATGCCCAAAAAGTGGCATTTGGTTACGTATTGAAGATAATGAAAAAATACAAATGATTAAAGGCGACCTTTTCTCCAGTTACCATGTAAAAACTGGAAAAGCTGAAAGTGGCGCATCAATTTATAGTGACGAACCAAAACGTGCACATTACGTGTGCATTTCAAGTTCTTAAATGTAAATAAATAAACGCCAGATCAAGACCCCCTCCAAAATTTTGAATGTCCGCTTTATACGGTGATTTCAACCGGTCGATGCAATACACGCACTAAATCTACTTGCCGGTGTTTCAAATCCTAATGTCTTGCGGGGGCCGTTCATTTAACTGACGAGCCACTGCATTATGCGTAAGAGTCCTGATTGGATGTTTGAGAGACTCTTAGGTTCTTTTTAACTTATAATATAGCAATGGCAGAAAAGCTTTTATGGGAAGGTGCAACAGGCTATTCCTACCAATATTCTGTATATCCAATATCAGATGTTACCCCACCAGACGAGGATGGTAATTATATATATTGCCGTGCTGAATATTTAACGAATAACAGAATTAAATACAACGCAATTTATATGGGCCAAGGCAATCTTAAAGACAGAGTTAGCGATAACCACCATAAAATTGACTGTATAAGGGGAAAAAATCCAACCCATGTCTGTTTGCGAATAAACACACTTAAAAGCGAGAGAGGGGCCGAAGAAAAAGATTTACTAGCAGAACATACTGAGGCATTTGAGCCAACAGGATGTAACGAACAAAAAAATTAGTCCTTTATTAACTCTGGCTGTCTAGGTTCAACAATAGGCTTAATTTGCCCACGCTCAATCATTGCACTATGAAACATTAAGATTCGCTTCGTAATCTTAGCGTTTACATAAGGTTCAAATTTTTTCCATATCCAATCAATCATATTATTTATTTTCTTTCTTCTTACCCTTAACCATACGGCCTAAGAGCTTATTGAAGGCTCTTTTATTACCTTTGGACGGGTGCTGCTTGATAAAACGCTTTAGCGTCTTTTCGTCTTTTGCTTCTCCTAGGGATGTGTATTTACCTATGGACATTACTGTTCTGACTCATCATCAGATATATCAATTTGTTCCCATACGTTATTTATAAGTATTTTGTCGACATAGGTAATTGTATAGGTTTCTTTGATTAGTTCGTTATCATAACCATAGCTATTCTCAAGAGTTACTTTACACCTTCATGCGTCTCCTGGTCTTACATCAAATTTCCTCAAATGAAATTGTTTTAACCATTCTTCATGCTTGATGCTGCACGAAATAGTTTTA
>CAZOJZ010000397.1:0-4886 GCA_964580205.1 uncultured Roseivirgaceae bacterium | reverse complement strand
CAGAGAACAATAATGGGGACCCGGAACAATTGACCACTACCGGCCAACTAAATTACTATCCTGAATTAACTTATGATGGGAAGATATTGGGATTCACATCACATAGAACTGGCAACGGATTAATCTACATATACAATTTTCAAACAAAAAAATTGGAGCGCATTTCTAATGATTGGGAGAAGAATCTAAGGGAGGTATGGATTTCATTCTCCCAAGACACTTATCCCATTTATTATAGCTCAACAAAAGGTGGATCTTTCCAGATTTGGAAAATGGAATCACCAAATAGCCCTCCCTTGAAGGTTACTAAAACCATTTCACCACAAAAGGATATTAGCGCAAGTATTTCTCCCGATGGTAATACACTGGTTTTCTTATCAAACAGAAATGGAAATGATGATGTATGGACGTATGATTTGCGGTCGGAAAAGATTAATCAGCTAACAAGTGACCATAGTAATGAAAGGTTTCCTGTATGGTCTCCGGATGGGAATCAAATTGCCTTTTTATCGGATAAAAACGGATCGAGGGACATTTGGGTAATGGATTCTGATGGTAAGAATCAAAGGGCCCTTGTTGATGAAAAGTCCGATGAATCGTGGATTCAATGGTCTGCAGATGGAAATTGGATCTATTACAGTACAAATCGAAATCGATCATACAACATATGGAAAGTCCGATTGGACAACCGGGAGCTAATTCGCATCACCAATTATCAGTCCACTAATATGGGTCTTCCGGAGAATGGAAGATATAACAAGTTTACTGTTAGAGATGACAAGATTGTTTTTCCTTTAGAAGAGAGAAAAGCTGAAATCTTTATCATGAGTAACTAAGTCCTGTCTGAGTCATCAAGCTCCTTTAGCTGTTTACCATAGTACTTGTCAACCGTTGACCTTTGCATGTTGCGATTCTTTTTAAGAAGTTCAAATGCCTTTTGCTCATCCTTTACCATCATAGCCGTATACCCTACAATATCAGAAAACATGATGGCACCTAATTGACGGGACCGAGCCATGGTAATTCAAAATACAAAAAATACCATCAAAGTGCAGTAAATATGTTGGTTGTTAGGTAATTCCGAACGGCCGCTTTGGGTCCAGGTGTGTGAAAACTCAAAAATAGTTTGTATGAGCAAAGCATAATTACCATTGAGTAGTCTATGTCTTTTATTGATTACTCGCACTTTTTCATGCGTAGAATCTCATGAGTTTTAGAGGCACCTTGAATCACTGGAGGAATTACAATTTGATTATCGACATAGGGGATTGTCTTTGACACGAACTATTGGGTTACATTCTTTATCAGAATGTATTATTTGTTTTTAAGTATTTAATCCTCAATCATTTAAGGTTTTTTGCCATCATATAACGGGCACAGAAGGCTCAATACTTGTAAAACTTACCACTTTTTGTACCAATAGGGTCATCTGTGCCTGAGCTTAAAATTTACATAATGCCTGGATTTGAATTGCCCGTCCTCATTAATAATAATATTATTATTAATCTCCTTTGAAATCCTTCCGCCACGATCGATCTAGCAGCTGTAGTATGAACGATCTCATTTTAAAATGGAATTCCTTATCAAATTAGTATAGTCCACTACGGGAGCTAAAATTGACTGGGCAACAGCAACCGTGGAAGCTGTGGATCATTCTCGCTTAGCCCTACCAAATTGATCCTATAGCATAAATTCAACCGACCGCTTCACTTTCCTACTAACTCCTCGATTAAGTCGTCAGTATCTAGTAGCTCCTTGTTATCTGCTATTTGATATAGTTTAGCTTTTAGCCTTTGTTTTGATGTGCCTTTAATATTATGTTGTTTACATAGTTTATCGATCATAGCTATTACCTCATTTACTCCACCTAGTTGATTTATTCCATGCATACTCAATAAATCAGTGAGCAGCTTAACATTTGCCTTAACATTTGGTTTATTGGTCAGAATCGGATTGGGGTTTGTTATAACTTTGAAGTACTCTTCCTTATATTTATTCAATAGGATTTTGTAAAACCTCTTATTGTAAAGATCCTTCATTTTGACATTTGTCTTGCCCAGTTGTTTACTTATGCTTTTTCTCGATAGTAGCCTGAACTCATATCGTAATAAATTGTTAAATATCAGATCAGGTGGTATTACATCATTTGGTGCTTCCTCTTTTTTATCATAAAAGATAAGCAGCCGTTTGTTAACTTCGAAATAGAGGGTCTCATGGTTTTTGAGCATTGACTTTTTGTAACGTACGTTTGTAGCTGAATTCCGCCAAACTCACAATATGAAAGTCTTTGTGTTTTTGTGTATGTGCCATCTGGTTCAATTCCAAATACGATTTGATGTCCGGGCAGTAAATGTTTTCATTTTCCTTCTTCATGAGCTAAATAAAATATAAAACCATGAAATTAACTATTAAAACCTCGTTTATAATACGTATTTAATGTTTTAAGCCACTAAATTTGTACTCAATTATTCACACTTATAAGGACGAAATATGATATTTAAAAAAAGATCAATCAAGAACCTCTTTTTTAATCTTTGGTATAAATTTGGCAAACCACCTTGGATTATCAACCAGGCACAACCTGATCTGATATCAGCGGTAGAAAAAGGAGATATTTGCGGACCTACGATTTTAGATGTCGGTTGTGGTAACGGTGACAATGCAATTTACTTAGCCAGTTGTGGCTTTGATGTTACAGGAGTAGATGTTTCCGCCAAAGCCATAGAAATTGCTAATCAAAAAGCCAGTAAGGCTGTAGTAGATGTGAACTTTAAAGTGCTTGATGCTTTAGAAATCGGAACTCTAAATAAGAAGTTTGACACAATAATCGACTCCGGGCTTTTCCACAACATTACCGGCGATTCCCGTGAGCGTTATGTTCGCGCACTTAGCGATGTTTGTGTTAGCAACGGCCAATTTCTAATGCTATGTTTTAGTGACCAAGCAGGAGAATATGACGTTTATCCTAATCGATACCCTAAACCAATGAGTCAAGATGAGATTCGTGCGGCCTTCGCAGAGGGTTGGAAAATTGAGTGGTTTCGTATGGGTGTGATCCAATCAAACGAGAAATACAAAGATTATTCGTCATGGCTAACAGCTATGACATCTATCAAATAAAGGTTACTGCAAGATCAGGCACTATGGCATCTTTGCCTCCCAGGTGAAAACCACACAACTCCAGAAAGCAACAAGCAGCTTAGGAGTGGAGCAAAAAGAAAAGGTGAGCTACACGGTCAGGGATGTGATCTACATTACCACTGGTGTTGACATCCTCCTTTGCACAGCATGCAAAGGCCCTTTGGTCACTATTGAAGAAATCCCCAGGCCCAGGGGTTCACCTCAACTTCCAAAAGCATGCTAACCATCCTAACAACCATCATTGTCACTATGTCTCAACAGAGAATGCAGAACCGCTATGCTCAAAAATCAGTAAAATCTCTGGAAACAGTGAACCACTGGTAGTAGCTAAAAAACTGCTACTTACTATTTTTGCCTTATAGAAAAATAATACCTAATATGATCCCCAGAAAGATATACAGTCTCGCTTGATTTTGGCCACGGTATGACATAGATACCTGGCTATATTTATGTGTGATACCCTAGCTCTATTTAGCCATTAATCCAAGGAACGATGTCAGTAAACATGATGGCTGCTAATTGACGGGATTGAGACATGAAACTACAAAATATGAAAATATAACCAAGTAAGCGAGTATGGATTCTAGATCAGACCAAAGTCAGCATTTTGCTTAATGGTGAACGGCAGCTTTCGGCCAATAGCGGTCGGTCAAATCCATACCTCATGCACTTATTTCCCAGATTCTACTTGCGAAATGAGTGCTATTTCTACTTGTTACTGCGACTTACCTCTGCCTGCCACCGGCCAAATGTCTTGAACCTGTTGGCCATCATAAACAAAATAGTTATCGTAGAGGTTAATGGTAGGATCACAATGAGATGTTAACAGTAATACTTTATCTCCTACTTTAACTTCCCTGGAAGGGTTTTTAAAGGTAAGTATCCCATGTTCATCTCCGGCAAAACTATATTCTATGCCGCTAATGTCTTTTAATTGAGGCATCTTGTCTTTTGAAAAAGATTTTGAACCAGCGTCAATGGTAATGCTTCCAGGCATAGGCTGACTTATTGCCGTAGACAAAACAAATAAAGACGGCTCGAAGTCGGTGTAAAGGTTATTTCCTTTACCCCCAATGATACGATAGTCTACGTCCATGAACAGGTAACTCCCCGCTTGAATATCAGTAACACCTTCAAGATTGGCGTCTACAGAGTACGTTCCGGTACCACCTACGCTTAACGCTTTTACTTGGTAACCTGCCTGCAGCATTTCCAATTTCATTTGTTGGGCGGGAGCCAGCACAAGCTCCGATTCTTGCTTCCTGTTCTCATATCCCTTAATGTGCTGAACACGCCCAGCATATGCTTGAATGCCATAGAACTGCAAATTAGAACTTTGGTCAATGACTTTTAATAAGTCCCAGGCAGGTTTGCCATGTTCAATACCCGTTCGAATCCCTCCCATCCGTAACTCGATCAAAACACTCAGTTTGATACCGGCAGCTTTTGCTGCTTCATTGAGATTTGCAACATTGTCCTCCCGATCAACCACCAAACTAATGTGTTCACTTTGACTCGCCAATGCAATCACCCTCTTTATTTTATCATCGGTAACCACAGGAGATGTGATCAGAATATCTTTGAGGCCACCCTTAAACATTACCTCTGCCTCACTCACTTTGGCAGCGCAGACACCAACCGCCCCATGTTTCATTTGCATTTTTGCAATAATTGGGGATTTGTGGGTTTTAGTATGTGGCCGCAGCCCCGCCTTGGTACCAGCCAGGAATGATTGCATCTTTTGT
>CAZOJZ010000396.1:0-7776 GCA_964580205.1 uncultured Roseivirgaceae bacterium | reverse complement strand
GTAGAGGTGGTCGGCCTTTTTGATCTTCATCAAATATTCTCCCTTTTGGTCTTCGGTTATCATTTCCTGGGGAGGACGAATGTCGCGCTCGCAGTAGGGCGAATGCTCCAGCAGCTGGCCCAGCTCATTGCGGTAACGTTTCACCGTTTCCACTGGGTTGGCCGATTCGATGATCATTATTTTCACCGGTCCGTCATCCAATTCCAGTTTGTAAATGGTGGTGCGGGGTATTACCACGTAATCACCCTGCTCGATGCGCAGTTTTCCAAACTGACTTAACAAATAACCACTACCATCATGGATGAACAATATTTCATCGGCTTCGGCATTTTTGTAAAAATAATCCATGGTCCTGCTTGTAGGACAGCAAATGGCCAGGGATACATCGTTGTTTTTTAACAATACCTTGCGGGCGCCCAGGAAATCCTCACCGGTCTCAGTAACCTGGGAGGTGTCCAGATGGGTTTGCTTCAAGGGATAATCTTTGGCCAAGGGTGAGCGATAGGGTTCCGGATCCCCCAGGTCCTTGATCCGGGTGGGTGGGTTGATGTGGTACAAATTGGAATAAATGCCGGAAAATCCTTTGGAACTCACCAGCTCTTCGGCATACAAGGAGCCGTCGGGCTGCCGGAATTGGGTGTGTCGTTTGGGGGGTATTTTCCCCAGTTTGTAGTAATAGGCCATATTATTTTTGGGCGATCAGGTCTTCTGCCCGGTCAAATAGTTTCAAAGCTTCCATAAACACCTCATTGGTTTGGTTGAAAATAGGATAGAATCCCTTATTGTCCCATACCCTGCGGGCAATCTGGGCTTTTAGGTGTATTTTGATCAACTCTTTGCCACCGTTAAATTCCCCCTCATTAAAAGGGACATCCACACCTTTAGCGGTGGCTACTAACTCTTGCAACATTTCATCACTTACTTCAAAATTTTTCCGGTAGTCTTTATAGTCCATTTTTTCCAATTCCGTCTTTTGCTTTTGATAATAGTTTAAAGTGTACTCACCAATGGCGTTGCTGGTAAACAGCCGGTTCAAATAGCGGGGATTGGAGCCGGTATCGACGGCCACAAATACATCGGGAATGATGCCTCCCCCTCCATACACCAGGCGTCCACCAGAAGTCTTGAATTGTTTAGATTCATCTACTTTTATACTGTCTGAATAAAACAACTCGCCGTTTCCATAGCGGTTATAAACCCCGCTGTGGTAGTCCTCGGTCCCGTTTTCATAGGGTTTTTGGATTGAACGGCCACTGGGAATGTAATAGCGGGAAACCGTCAACCGCAATCCCGAACCATCGATCAAGGCGATTTGCCGTTGTACCAGTCCCTTCCCAAATGACCGCCGTCCCACGATCAGTGCCCGGTCATTATCCTGCAGCGCTCCTGAAACGATCTCAGAAGCTGAGGCGCTGCCTTGGTCTATCAACACTATCACCGGTTTTTCTTCAAAAATGCCTTCCCGGTGGGCCCGGGCTTCGGAGTCGTTGCGGGTCTCTTTTCCTTTGGTGTAAACGATCATGTCATTGCCCGGCAATAATTCGTCAACCACGTCGATGGCCCGGTCCATATAACCGCCGGGATTGCCTTGCAAATCCAGGATCAATTTTTCCATTCCTTGTACCTTTAAATTGGATAGGGCTTCTTTGAATTCGTCATAGGTGGTTGTGGAAAAACGGCTGATCTTGATATATCCGATCTCCTCATCTACCATGTAATGCACGTCTACCGAATATTGAGGGATCTTATCCCTTATGATGGTGAAAGTCAACAATTCCTCTTCATACTTTCTTTTGATCTCCACTGTAACTTCTGATCCCTTGGGTCCACGTAACCGCTTGAAAACCCCGCGGTTTTTAATGCCTACACCGGCTACATTTTCTCCTTCTACCGTTATGATCTTATCTCCGGTTTGAAGTCCCACTTTTTTCGAGGGCCCTCCACTCAAGGGAGCTATTACATAGATGGTGTCCTTTATGATGGAAAACTCGATGCCTATTCCATCAAACGCCCCCTCCAATTCACTACGAGTAAGTTCCATTTCTTCTTTGGGTATGTATACTGAATGCGGATCCAGTTTTTCCAGCATCTCTACGATGGCCTCTTCCACCAAATTATCAGTGTCCACCTCGTCCACATAGTCCTTATCAACGAAGGTGATTATCTCACGGAATTTGATGAGTGTGCTCAACAAGGCATTGCTGGGAGTTTTAGGATCGGCCATGGAAGCCCCTATAAAGATACCTGCGGCAATAGCCACCGCCAGTAGAAAGGGAAGGCGGACCGAATATTTGGAGTTTCGAATGTTTTTCACTTTTCTATCATTAGCAAATAAAAATTTGCATGGCCGTAACCCATGCTGAATTCATCCGGTTTAAAAAAGATAAGTCTCTAAAAATACATTAAATCTGTAATTTAAATAAATCGACGAACATAAAATTGTCCCGGGTTTTATAATAACGGTCAAGCCCATGGATGGTTGGGGTCAGTAAATATTCAGCTTCATAAATGATGGTATATCAGAATTGAACATATTAATTTATTTAGATCGTAGAAGGATAAGGGTTGAATGGTGGGAGAATTTTGGCAACCGGGGAAACGCAACCATTCATTAATTCCCTATATTTGCAGCTGTTTGTAATGGGCAATATGGACATCACCAGACAAAAAAAGATCAATGAATTGGTTAATGAGAATTACGTGAATGCCTCAGTGCTTCACTATTTCGGTATCAAATTTTACCAGTATTCGGAAAAAACCCTGGAACAGGTGTGTCAGGAAAGGGGTTTAAACCAGCAACAGTTGATTTCCAACCTGGAATCGGTGGGTGAAGGGGAATTGATCACCCATGCCCGGGTGGAAAATGTACTATTATTTCCCAAAGCTTTGATGTTGGAAAAAGAAGTCAAGCAGTTGGTGCATGACCATGTGAAGTTGAATTAGTGTAATGGCCAGATTGATCGCAATTGATTACGGATTGAAAAGAGTGGGTTTGGCTATTGCCGATCCACTTAAAATAATTGCCTCCCCCTATCAGACGGTCTCTACCCCGGAATTGGAAGATTTTCTATTAAGCTTTGATCAAAAAGAAGTCATTGAAGCATTTGTGGTGGGCATGCCTAAAAACCTTAAGAATGAAAGTACACAGGCCACAGAAATGGTGGAGAATTTTGTAAAACAATTAAAAACAAAATTTCCCGAAATACCTGTCCATCTTGTGGATGAGCGGTTTACCTCCAAAATGGCAGTTGATGCCATGATTGCAGGCGGGGCCAAAAAGAAAGACCGAAGAATAAAAGAAAATGTGGATAAAATTAGTGCGGCTATTATCTTGCAGTCTTTTTTAGATTTTAAAGTGTCAACATGATCTATCCAATAGTAATGTATGGCGATCCGGTGCTGAAACGAAAAGCCAGGGAAATTGAACATGGCTCACCGGAAGTGGTGGAGTTGGCCCGGGATCTGTTTGAAACCATGGAAGAGGCCAGTGGCATTGGCTTGGCTGCTCCCCAGATCGGAAAGAGCCTGCGCATGTTTGTGGTCAATGGTGCTCCCTTGGAAGAGGAGGAAATGCTGGACTTTCATGGGGTATTCATAAACCCACAAATTGTAAATGAATTTGGTGATCCCTGGATGTTTGAGGAGGGTTGTCTCAGCATACCCGATATCCGGGAAGATATCAGCCGCATTGAAAAGATCAAAATTGAGTACTATGATGAGAATTGGGTGAAACAGCAAAAGGAATTTGTGGGCATGAAAGCCCGGATCATCCAACATGAGTACGATCACCTGGAAGGAATTCTTTTCACTGATTATCTTTCTGCTTTCAAAAAGCGCCTTTTGAAAGGAAAACTTACCAACATCAGTAAGGGTAAGGTGGAAGCCAAATACAAGATCAAGGCGCCATTGATGAAATAAACATTTTCTGTTTTAATCCTTACATTCATGCTCGGAATCAATTCCAAATTACCTCATACCGGCACCACTATTTTTACCGTAATGTCAAAAATGGCGTCGGATCATCAAGCCATCAATCTCTCTCAGGGATTTCCCGACTTCAAGGTTTCCTCGGATTTGATCTCATTGGTTAACCGCTACATGCAAATGGGGATGAACCAATACGCGCCCATGGAGGGGGAGCCGGAGTTGAGAAAGCAGTTAGGACAGAAGATCAAACGGCTATACCACTGTGAGGTAGACCCCGATACTCAAATCACTATTACCGCCGGAGCCACCGAAGCGGTGTTTTCCGCCGTCAGCGCTATCGTCAACCCCGGAGATGAAGTGATCATTTTTGAACCAGCCTATGATTGTTATGTTCCTGCGGTACATCTAAACCAAGGGGTACCGGTGCCCATTCCCTTGGAATTGCCTGATTTTGAGATCAACTGGGATCTGGTAAAACAAAAGATCAGTGCCAAAACAAAATTGATCATTATCAATAGCCCTAACAATCCCTCCGGGGCGGTAATTTCTGCCAACGATCTAAGGCAACTGGCCGACCTGGTCCGGAATACCGATATATTGATCCTTAGTGACGAAGTATACGAACACATTATTTTCGATGGGGAAAGTCATCAAAGTATATTATTGCACCAGGAGTTGATGGAAAGAAGTATGGTAGTTTATTCTTTTGGAAAAGTATTCCACGCCACCGGATGGAAAGTGGGCTACTGCATAGCTCCCGCCTGGCTTACCAAAGAGATACGGAAAGTGCATCAGTTCATCACCTTTAGTGTAAATACACCCACCCAGTTCGCCTTGGCCCAGTACCTTAAGGACCACAACAATTATGAAGAATTGGCCATATTTTATCAAAAGAAAAGAGACCTGTTCCTGGATTTGATGAAAGGGTCCAGGTTTGTACCATTGAAATCTGCTGGCACTTATTTTCAGCTGTTTTCTTACCGTGATATTTCCGATAAACCCGATCTTGAGATGGCGGAACATTTGACCAAAAAGGTGGGAGTGGCCTCCATTCCTATTTCCGTGTTTTATTCCAATAAACAGGATGACCATATTTTAAGGTTTTGTTTTGCAAAAAGCGATGATACCCTGAAGTCGGCAGCCGAAATATTATGCAAAGTTTAGACCTGGCCCTTATCCAATCTCAGCTTCACTGGCACCAGATCGACGCCAATCTGGCCATGTTTGAGGAGAAGATCTGGAAAATAGGCAAACCGGTAGACCTGATTGTTCTACCTGAGATGTTTAATACCGGGTTTACCATGGATGTAAAACCCTTGGCTGAGGTCTTGAACAGCAAAACCACTCGCTGGATGAGCCAAATGGCAAAACAGACAAAGGCAGTAGTCACGGGAAGTTTTATAGTGAATCAGGAGGGCCGTTTTTACAATCGTTTACTGTGGATGAAGCCCGATGGTAACTATCAAATCTACGATAAAAGGCACCTTTTCCGCATGGCCAATGAGCACCACTATTTTGCTGATGGGGAAAAATTGTTAATCACTGAATTAAAAGGCTGGAAGATATGCCCCTTGATCTGCTATGATTTGAGATTTCCGGCTTGGTCAAGAAATATTAACAATGAAAGTACCAACTTCAGCTATGATGTATTATTGTATGTAGCTAACTGGCCGGCACCCAGGGTCACTGCCTGGGACATTCTACTCAAAGCCCGGGCGGTGGAAAATCTGTGTTATAGCATTGGATTAAATAGGGTAGGAGAGGACGGCAACGGTATATCCTATGTGGGTCATTCTGTGGTGGTAGATCCCAAAGGGGAGGTCATTAAAGATATGGGTGAGGTGGAAGGCATTCACACCATCACTCTCGATCCTGAACCCTTGAAAAAATACCGGGAAAAATTCCCTGCCCATCTGGATGCCGATAAATTCAAGCTGTTATAGAAACCGCTTTTCTTATTTTTGAATTTATTAAATGAAAACGTGGATTGGATATGACCTCCTGTACAGAACTCAATCATTCCTTAAGCAATTTTCTTTATCTTTCCCGGTGTAAATTTATGTGCTGATGGCAACCATGGATGAAATCTACGCCCGGTTCAAGGAATGCCGGGGAGTTAGCACCGACACCCGGTCTATAAACCAGGATAGCCTGTTTTTTGCTCTTAAGGGCCCTAATTTCAATGGAAATAAATTTGCTGTTGAGGCTTTGAAAAAAGGAGCAAAATATGCAGTGGTTGATGAAGCCCAAGAGGTTGATGACATGCGTTTTATGGCGGTGGAGAACGTATTGGAAACTCTCCAGCAACTGGGAAATTTTCACCGAAAAAAATTTAATATACCTGTTATCGCCATTACCGGATCCAACGGGAAAACCACTACTAAAGAGCTAATGTATAAGGTGTTGAGTGGGAGTTACCAAACACTGGCTACCCGAGGCAACTTGAATAATTATATTGGGGTGCCTTTGACCTTGTTGCGAATGGACAATAATACCGAGATAGCCATTGTGGAAATGGGAGCCAACCAGCTGGGAGACATAAAAGAGTTGTGCACCCTGGCCCAACCTTCCCATGGCCTGATCACCAATATCGGTAAAGCCCACACCCAGGGATTTGGCAACTTGGAGGGAGTAATCAGAGGTAAGAGTGAGCTATTTCAATATTTGAGGGCCCAGGGCGGCACCGTATTTATCAATACCGATGATGAAGTAGTCAAAAATATGAGCAAAAGGTTTGATAAACCCTACACCTATCCCGGACCACAGAACTATTATCCCTGTAAACTCATAAGCGCCGATCCTTATGTGGTATTGGAAACCGAAACCGGTGACCGGATCAAAACCCAGTTGGCAGGTGCCTACAATTTTGAAAATCTGGCGGCTGCCTTATGTATTGGAAAGTATTTTGAAGTACCGGCACAAGCCGCCCATCAAGCAGTGAGTGACTATGTGCCTCAAGATAATCGCTCACAGATCTTGTCTAAAGGTTCCAATACCATTATCCTGGATGCTTATAACGCCAATCCAAGCTCCATGAGAGTGGCCCTTAATAATTTAGTACAGATGAGGGCCAAAAATAAAGTAGCGATTCTAGGCGACATGCTTGAGTTGGGGAATACCAGTGAAGAAGAGCACTACCAGTTGGGCTTGCAATTAACCAAAAGTGACCTGCAACATATATGGCTTTGTGGAGAATTGATCCGGCCAGCCGCAAAATCATGCCCTGAGGGCCAATATTTTTCCAATAAACAGGATTTGATCGCACATCTTCAGAAAAATCCCATCGAAAACAGTACTATCCTGGTGAAAGCCTCGCGAGCTATTGGTTTGGAAGATGTGGTGGATTATATTTAAAAATCACCTTCTTCTTCTAATTCCAGGTATTCCTCATCGTCAAGCTCAACCTCGGGGGTTTTGTCTTTTTTGCTTTTGAAAAAAGTCCTCAATATGTTCTGTTTGATTTCGTTAAAAGTTGCTTTTTTATCTACAGAAACTTATCATTCGATCAAAATTCACTGGACATCAATAATTTTTCAGGAAAAATTGGAGAAAGTGATTTTACCATTGCCGGAACTGCTCAAAACTTCAGGCTGATAGCTTCCGATTCCATCATACCCTTTAATTTTAAAGGATCACTACAATCGGAATATATCGATCTGGAAAAACTACTGTTCACTGTGGTAGATTCGATAGGCCCCCAGGATTCCATCACGCGTATTCCCCGCCACTGGACTTCAGCCATTGATTGTGACATAAAATCATTGAAATTCAAAAAATTCGCAGGGCACGATATCAAAGGATCGGTTAAACTGAAAAACCAAAAATTTTATATTCCTCATTTAAGTGTCA
>CAZOJZ010000395.1:0-2077 GCA_964580205.1 uncultured Roseivirgaceae bacterium | reverse complement strand
GGCGAATGCCATTAGAAATTTGATAAAACAACATTTCCCGGATATTACCGGGATTTATTTCACAGCAAATCATAGCCACACCAGTATTGGAGGGTGGGCCTCCGGATTGCTGGGGACACTGGTTGTAGGTGGCAATCACCCTGAGACCACAGATTTTTTGGGTGAACAAACCATAAAATCGCTAACGCAGGCTGAGCAAATGTTGCGACCGGTTACTTTGGGGTCCGGTGAAATTGCCACCGACGGGTTAGTCACTAACCGCTTGAATTCACAAGGAATACTGGACGATAAATTGAGGGTGCTGAAATTGATCAATGACCAAGGACAGGTAGCGGTATTTAATACATTCTCTGCCCATTCAGTTTACATGAACAAAGATATTAATGCCTTATCAGCAGATTATCCCGGACCATTTCTGGAGTTTGTACGAGATTCCGAGGATATTCATTTTGCATCCTTCGCACCTGGAGCTACCGGAAGTCACACACCCATTGGGCGTAAACCTTTTGAAAGACCTAAGATGCTGCACTACTCCCGGGAATTGGCCAACTACTTCCGTAGTTTACAGGGAAAAATAGAAACAGATAGCACCAAGGTCTTAAAGTATATTGAATGGCCTGTTGATTTGCGATCACCTCATTTTAGAGTAAGTAACCAAATACGTTTTCGCCCATGGCTTTTCAACAGCATTATGGGAGTTAGTGATGCCAGTATTACTGCACTTCGAGTGGGCAACACAGTGCTTGTGGGGCTGCCCGTTGAATTGTCAGGTGAGTTTTATCCAATGTTTGAGGCTATTTGTAAACAAAGGGGGCTTTCCCTAATGATCACCTCCTTTAATGGCTGGTACCTTGGATATGTGAACCCTGAACACTATTATTTCACTCTACGCCGTTCAGAAACCAGGGAAATGAATTGGTTTGGCCCACAGAATGGAGAATATTTTGTAGAATTAGTAAACCGAATATTAACTATTATTTAGTCTGGCTACTGATCGGGAAGAAGAGCAGAGGCTGACTTAAATTAACCCCGCTTTAAATAATTCCAGTTGCTCATGAAGACCAACCTTTAAATCCAGATCTGTTATCCCATGTTGTTCGGAGAAATTCTCATTAAAATAGGGTAAAGAAAAACTACCAAGCACCTGCGCTCCCTGGAAAGGCAACCTGATTTTAGCTGCTTCCAGAACAAAACGACCACCCCGGGCTCCAGGTGAGGTGGCAAGTAATAATACTAGCTTATCCTCCCACATCTTGCCTTCAATCCTGGAAACCCAATCATAAATATTCTTAAATGCCGCTGAATAACTCCCATTGTGCTCCGCCAGAGATATAATGATGCCATCGGCTTCTATTATTTTTTGCTTGAACCGATAGGCGGCTTCAGGAATACCGGATTCTTTTTCGCGGTCGACACTGAAAATAGGCATTTCAAAGTCGTTCAAATCAAGGATCACCTTGGAGGTTTCGGCTAACTGCGATGCGGCGTAAACTGCGAATTTTTTGTTTATGGAGTTCCTGCTGCTACTGCCACCGATAACTAAAATGCTTCTCATTTATGCCAGTGATATTTTTTTTAATTCATGCGCTATATAATGTCTGAGGCAACCGATTGGGAAGAGGCTGCATCTGGATGCTTGATCCGGTCAGCAAAATACATTTTTAGCTTACCACGATTTTTAGCTTCAATTTCCCCTCGATACTTGCAGACCACTTCATCCTTCACAAAGTCATAGGTTGTTTGGGAGATGTTGACTTTACCGGGTTCTGAATTAGATTCCATTCTTGAGGCAATATTTACGGCATCACCCCAAATATCGTATGCGAATTTTTTGATGCCCACGATACCTGCTACCACCGGCCCGGTGTGGATACCAATTCTAATCTCAAAATAGGGCCTTCCTTCCTTCATCCGTCTGAGTTTCAGTTGTTCGATATAATCACGGATCTCGATAGCAGCTTTAACAACATCCATCGGGTTGGTTTCGTTGGGCATTGGCAATCCTCCGGCAGCCATATAGGCATCTCCTATGGTTTTAATCTTCTCAATACCATGATGGGTGATGATTTCATCAAAA
>CAZOJZ010000394.1:0-5778 GCA_964580205.1 uncultured Roseivirgaceae bacterium | reverse complement strand
ATCTTAGTACAATACAAATATAGAAAATTTTTTAAAATATAACAAACCTTAGTTAAAATATAACATTGTTAAGGTGTTGTTATCAATTTATGGATTAAATTGAAGTTTACCGGTGTCGACCTGACTCTGTTCTTTAACTCGCTCAAATCTTCTCAAAAGAGGTAACTATCCCCTTAATCAAGGCGCTGCTAAACCCCTGGTGCTCCATCTCATTTAACCCGGCGATGGTGCATCCGCGGGGAGTAGTTACCAGGTCTATTTCTCGTTCGGGATGCCTTTTTCTTTCTAATACCAGACTGGCCGCTCCTTTTACAGTTTGAGCAGCTACCAGTTCTGCAGTTTTGGCATCAAAACCGATTTCGATGCCGCCCTGAATGGCCGCTCGAATGAACCTCAAGGCGAATGCAATTCCGCAAGCCCCCAATGCGGTGGAGGCATCCATTAATTCTTCAAGGATAATCGCGACTTTTCCCAGATGTTCAAATAATGTTTTTACCTCTTCAAATTCTGCATCAGACCCATCAATGCTGCTAATGCAGGTCATTGAATTTTGTATGGCAATAGCGGTATTGGGCATAACCCGGAATATCTTTATTTCAGCACCCACAATATTTTTAATGTAATCTATATTTACACCTGTTACCACCGAGATAAGCAGTGGCTTGCGCTTGCCAATCTCATCTTTTATATTGGTCAAAACCTCATCAACCTGGTGTGGCTTAACTGCAATTATTACCATCCTGGCTTGGGCGATAGCCGCATTATTGTCAGAGGTAATCTGTATACCTTCTTTCTCCAATGGTTTTAAAAGCTCAAGCTTTCGCCTGGTGACAATAATATTTTCTGGATCCGTATACTTCCCTTTTATCAAACCTTGAGCTATAGACCCGCCGAGATTACCACCTCCAATTATTGCAATGGAATTTTTCATATCTTCTAATTTCTTATTTGACCTTCACCGCGAATAATCCACTTTTCGGTGATCAGTTTTTCAAGTGCAAAGGGTCCTCGGGCGTGAAGTTTTTGTGTTGATATTCCAATTTCAGCGCCTAATCCAAATACACCTCCATCAGTAAAACGTGTACTGGCATTGGTGTAAACGGCCGCGGCATCTACTTCCTGCAGAAACCGCTCACTAACTTCCTTATTCTCGCTGATAATTGCTTCACTGTGTTTTGAGGAATAAAGTTGAATGTGGTCCATTGCCTCTTGCAGTCCATGTACAATTTTTATTGAACATTTAAAGTCCAGAAACTCTTTACCAAAATCATCTTCTGAAGCTTCGCTCAGCCAGGGGTATCCTTTTAAAATATTAAATGCATGGGGGTCTGCCTGTATCTGAACTTTGTACTCTTTAAATTGCTCCGCCAGCATTGGCAGAATAATGCTGGATACTTCATAATCTATCAATACAGTATCAAGGGCATTGCATACACTAGGACGGGATACTTTGGCATTGACTACTATATCAAGGGCCTTGGACAGGTCTGCATCTTTGTGTACATAGGTATGACACACACCTGCTCCGGTTTCAATGGTTGGTACTTTTGAATTTGCCCTGACAAAGTCGATCAGGTCCTGAGATCCACGTGGAATGATGATGTCCACATATTGCGAAGCGTTCAAAAGTTCGTTTACAAACTTTCGATTGGTTGGGATTAATTGTACAACATTTTGATCCACTCCATATTTCTTCAATACCTGGTGAATTAACTGTACCAACTTTTTATTGGAATGGTAGGCATCTGAGCCCCCCCGCAGCACACAGGCATTGCCGGAGCGCAAACATAAGGCGGCTACATCAATGGTTACATTTGGCCTGGATTCATAGATGATTCCCACTACACCCAGTGGACTAGTGACCTTTTCTATGACCAGGCCATTGCTTAATTTCTTTGTTGACAGACTCTGTTTACTTGGGTCGGGGAGGTTAGCTATCTGTTGTAATGAGGTAATCAGGTCTCTAATTCTGGCGTGATCCAATACCAAACGGTCACGTTTAGGATTTTTTGGGTCCAACCGATTTACATCCTTAACATTTTCTTCCACTATGTTTATGGATTCTTTCTGAAGTAGTTCGGCCAGAGCATAAAGCAGCTCTTTTTTGCTCTTATCGCTTAATGTTCTGATCTCCCTGGAAGCTTTCTGAGTGGATTTTAACAGTGGTAAAATAGATTCCATATCGTATCTAAAAAAGGCAAGGTAAAACTAAATAATATTTTACAATAATATTATTTCATCTGATATAGCCAGTAACTTATTATCATCCTGGCTTAATGCTCCTAATTTTGTTGAGGAAACCCTGGACCTGGCAACAGCAACAGACTTTCTGTCATGGACAAGTATTTCAAACACCTCACCTTTTTCGAAAGGTTCAATTATCTCCTGCACTGAGTTTACCAACAAGTGTTTGCCTTCCATTAAAGTATTCAGTGTATTCTCTTTCACCTGAATTTTTCCCCTGACAATATTCCCGCTTGAAAGCCATTGTTGTCTTTGCTTCGTACTACTTTGATGAGCCAAACAAACGGTACCGCTATTTCGTTGCACAGCCTCATGTATGGCCCCTGGTTTTCTGATATCGAAAATAATAGTTTCAATGCCCATCTTGGTGGCCAGTCGGGCAAAAGTCAGCTTGGATATCATGCCTCCCAAGCCATTTTCTGAGGTATTGGCAGTAGCTAATGATAAAATGCCCTCATCAATATTGGAAATTTCCGGTATCATTTTTCCTGCTGCGTCCATTACTCCTGGTACTGAGGTGCCAAGCAATAAAAGAGAGGCGCCAAAACCTACCGCCAATAGAGTAGCCAATTCGTCATTGTCTGAGAATTTTAACTCCAGGTTGCTTACTACATCGTTTTCATTGGCAATTGGTATAATATCGTTTTTCCAAAGTTCCAGAAAAGTTTGTTTCAATTGATTGAATTGTCCCTCATTTGAAAAATGAGAACGCTCACAAAGACTTTGAGCAATACCTATATTGTAAGGTGAAAGAAACTGAGCGTATCTTTGTAGCAGGATAGGATTTCCTATGGCCGCTGCGGCCTTTCGTTCGATGATGGTTCCCTGATAATCTTTGAGGTAGTTCTTGCCATTTCCCACGGCGCCTGATGAAACTACAATCCAGTGGAAATCAGAGTGTAATAATCCAAGTTGCCTGGCGATTTCAACCATGACAGTCTGGTCCAATTCACCGTTTGCTTTTGCGATGGAAGCGGTACCTATTTTCAATATGATTATCGGCTTGCTCATGTAATCCTTATCAGGAGGCAAATATTAAATTCTTTATTCATTTTTTAAAATTTAAACCTTCAATGTTCTTGTAGATTGGGTTTCAAATTTTCACTTGAAAACGCGGTGGTGAGTTAAGCTTTGCCATAACCTAACAAAAATTATCAATATATTATTTAGATTGATTCTAAATAGCGATTACAAATTTAGATTGACGCTGACAAACCGCTAGTAATCAACTAAATAGTTAACCCCTTTACTAGGCCTATCCACCACATGTTAAATTGAGCGAAAATAAATTTGAAAAAAAAGGTTGGCATATTACATTTGTGGCAGTTCTAGGGGGAGTAATGTTCCCCAATGATAAATTCCATAAAATTTATGTCCGCACCGCTACGACCTGTCACCTTCATTCTGTTGCCAATTCTATTTTTCTTTTTGTCTTTGAACAGTGTCCGGGCTCAATCAGATTCAACCGTAACGGAGACCGCCAGTGATTCTGCTATAACTGAAACTGCCTCCTCACAGGGTGGCATTTCTGATGAGGCTGTAGTCGCTGAAGGTGAAAAATTGTTCAAAGCCAACTGTCGCGCTTGTCACGCGATTGATCAACGATTGATAGGTCCGGCACTTGCTGGCATATACGACCGCCGTGACATGGATTGGATTAAGGCTTTCATAAAGAATTCTCAGGTAGTTATTGCTTCAGGGGATGAATACGCAGTGGCATTGTATGAGGAATACAATAAGACGGCAATGACCTCATTCAACTTTGATGATTCTGAGATCGAGGCCATTCTATCTTATATAAAATTTGAAACTGAAAATGTAGCTGTAGTTGCTGAGACAGATACCGGAGGTGCAATAGTTGAGACCAGCACTCAAGCTCCCGGTGGTTTTTTGACTGCTGTTTTAATAGGCCTGGTAATTGTCCTGGTTCTGATAATGGTAGTCATATTCCTCATTATTGGTTTCCTGAAAAAACTTCTTAAACAACAAGAAGGACTGGATGAATCAGATCGGGCAATACTTGATCAAAAATTTGACCTGGTCAAACTGGTTAAAAGCCCTGCGTTTGTGGGCATAGTGGCCTTCGTATTTGGCGTATTTGTATTGAAATCTGTGATTGACGGATTGTATCAGGTGGGGATTCAGCAAGGATACGCACCTAAACAACCAATAGCATTCTCACATAAACTGCATGCCGGTCAGTTTGAGATAGATTGCAACTACTGTCACACGGGGGTACGCAAAAGCAAATCAGCCAATATTCCTTCTGCAAACATTTGTATGAATTGCCACGGACAGATCCTTACCGAATCTCCTGAAATTCAAAAAATATATGCGGCTATCGAAAATAATCGACCTATCGAGTGGGTGAGGGTTCACAATTTACCTGACCTGGCTTATTTTAACCATGAGCAACACGTGGAAGTTGGTGGTCAGGAGTGCCAAACTTGTCACGGTCAAATTGAAGAAATGGAAGTGGTGGAGCAATTTGCTCCATTGACTATGGGATGGTGTATAAGTTGTCATAAAGAAACCAAAGTGAACACCAAAGGCAATGCATATTATGACCATCTTGTGGAACTTCATGCCCAGCACTCCAAAGAACCACTCAAAGTTGAGGATATTGGAGGCTTGGAGTGTTCCAAATGTCATTATTAAGAATTACTAAGTGCAGAAACTTCTGATATATGAGTAACAATAATAAAAAATACTGGAAAGGTTTAGAGCAGCTAACCAATGATCCTGAATTTGTAAAATACGCAGATAAGGAATTCCCTGAGTACTTGCCTATAAAAGGAAACAAACGGGACAATAATGGAACCGAAGAAGGCTCGTCTCGACGTGATTTCCTGAAAATGGTGGGATTTAGCGCAGCAGCAGCTTCATTGGCAGCCTGTGAGGCTCCTGTTAGAAAAGCAATACCCTACTTGAACAAGCCTGAGGTAGTGGACCCGGGAGTTGCAAATTATTATGCTTCAACTTATGCTCAGGGTGGTGATTATTGCAGCATAGTTATAAAAACCCGTGAAGGTAGACCTATTAAAATCGAAGGGAATAAACTAAGCAAAGTAACCAAAGGAGGTGTGAGTGCTCAAGTTGAAGCTTCGGTGCTCTCCCTTTATGATCAGGAGCGGTTGACAGCGCCCTATGCCAGTGGTCAAAAAACTGATTGGGAAAGTATTGATAAAGACTTAACCAACGCCCTCCGGGCCAGTAAAAATATTCGAATTGTTAGCAATACCATCCTTAGCCCCAGTACCAAGAATGTTATAAAAGAATTCATTGCCAAATACCCCAACACCAAACATGTGGTATATGACCCTCAGTCCGCATATGGTATAGTAAAGGCCAATCAGGATACTTTCGGACAGGGAGATCTTCCAGCATATGATTTTAGCCAAGCGGAGGTAATTGTAAGCTTAGCGGCAGATTTCCTGGGAACCTGGATTTCCCCCATCACTTATATAAACCAATACGTCCAACGCAGGAAGTTGAGTAAGAGTCAAAAAGAGATGTCACGACATTATCAGTATG
>CAZOJZ010000393.1:0-2569 GCA_964580205.1 uncultured Roseivirgaceae bacterium | reverse complement strand
GATCCCACAGGCCTCTGTGGAAGGTGTGCGGCTAGCAGGTGCCAATTTGGTATTTAATTGCGATAAAGCCAGAAAAGAACTGATGCTACCACAGTATTCAATTCCACAAGCGCTGTCAGAAGCAGCGGGATGGTTGGAGGAGCATGGACATCTTGACTAAGGACGAAGGTTTTAGGGACGAAGGTAATATGGACTAGGGTGGTAGGGATAAAGGAAAAAGGAAACTTGGATAATGCTTTATTAGGATGAATTTTATCCCAAAATAAATTAACCTAACATATTGATAAATGGCTATCACATTAATAACAGGTTGCAGTACTGGTATAGGGAAGGCCACAGCACTGGTAATGAGTCGCGCCGGTCACAAGGTTTATGCCACCATGAGAAACCGGGCGGGAGCCCCTGACCTGGGGGAAATCGCCGAAAAAGAACATCTCCCCATCTCTATACTGCCTTTTCTCGAGTGGCGTAATTCAATGACCGATAAACAGTGGGTCGATTGGGGTGCAGCCGGAGACGACGAAACCTGGGCCACTGCCGTTGAAAAAGATTTTGGAATCGATGCAAGACCGTTTTTGTAGGTGGAACTGGAAATAAAGTCAAGATAAGCGGATTTGAACGGTGGATCTTTAATGAAGATGGCTTGGTACAAGAATCCATAGGTAGTTTTGATTCTGAAGAATATAAGCAACAATTAAATGAGGGTGCAGAATAATTGCTGGATCAAATTTATGTATCTTGAAAAGTACTAAAAGTAAAAGATTGCCATGTTTGTAGGAACAATTGAAGCCCTTTGGCGATTTCCGATAAAATCTTTTAGGGGTGAAAAGCTTGACCAAGTAGAATTCGATAAGCAAGCGGTTCTGGGTGACCGTGCATATGCACTTATTGATAAAGAAACAGGAAAGGTTGTAAGTGCTAAAAGTGTAAAGCTTTTCCCTGACTTATTAAACTGTGGTGCAGTTTATTTACAGACACCGCAACTAGGTCAAGAGATTCCCCCTGTACAAATCACCTTAGCTGACGGGACTATTGTGGTTAGTGATTCAGATGAAGTTGATCAAATATTGTCCGATTATTTTGGAAGAGATGTTACACTTGCTCGGGCAGCCCCAGATGACTACACTATTGACCAATACCATCCAGATGTCGAGAATCTAGACCCCGCAGGTCATCGTGACACATCTGTTGAACAAAAACTTGGATCTGCTTTATTTAAGGAGATGGGTGTTGAATCGCCCCTCCCCCCCGGATCATTTATGGACGTTTTTCCAATTTCTGTGATATCGACATCCACACTTGAATACTTAAACCAACTTAGACCGGAAACCAAATTTGATGTGAGAAGGTTTAGGATGAATATTGTGGTGAGAACTGAGCACCCTGGCTTTGTTGAAAATTCATGGGTTGGAAATGGACTTACTATCGGAGAAAATGTCCGACTCATGGTAACAATGCCCGACCCCAGATGTGTGATGACCACGCTTGCTCAGAATGAAATACCTAAGGATACCAATGTTCTTAGAACTCTGATTGAACACAATAGACTTGACATTATGGGGACCGGAAAATTTCCTTGCGCAGGGGTATATGCCGTTATTGAGGCAAAGGGCTTAGTCCGGGTTAATGACAAGATGGAACACCTGAATTAACCTCAGGAATAAACTAGCTACCATTATATTCGCCGACGTTGTTGGGTATGGTTAATCAGTCCTATTGTTAGCTAGTGAATTATTTGCTTATGTTTTGGTCACCCCTGTTCAATTAATTGCTTCCAAATGTTACTAGTGTAGGTTTGATTAAAAAGTTGATCACTACAAGGAAGTAATAAATATTAACTTTCGTTCTATAATTTTTGGGACTCTATAATATGTGGTTAACAGTAATTAAAATTTGGATAACAGGGCTGTTATTGATCTTTCTGGTTAGCGCTTGCGGAGTCAGACCCCAGTATAAAACGGCAAAAGGCAAGAAAAAAAATAAATATTATAATTCTATTCAATATCACCGGAAACCCTTCCAAGCGCCATACAAACAGCCTTAAAAGCGCCAAACTCTAGTAAAATATAGATTATTATTATCCTTCCAGGTGGGGCTGGCAAAGCATAAGAGGTGAAAGGATTTTTTCATCAAATTAGCATATTTTAGAACTAGGCGCTTAGAAAACTATCTCATCGGAGGATTGTGAACTTTCGCCGGAAGGTGTCAAAATTTCCATGTTTAATAATAAGTATATGAACACCATTTTTGATCCCGCTGAGATCCAGTATAATATTTGTTTGTGATGACTTGAGCTTATAAACTGTTTTACCATTAGTATCCACTATCATGTATTCTCTTGGCTTCTCAAAAAGTTCTCGATTACTAGACTCTTGGGTTGAATATCTGATATTGATCTTGTGCAAAGCGGGGTTGGGAAAGATATTTGTGGTCGGACAGTCCATGCAATCATCGGGAATGACAGTTACAAATTTGTATTTTTCATCGCTATCACCACACAAATTGGTTTTCCATACCCGAACATTTCCGCTTTCAGCATCAGAGCCAATCCAGGTTCGAATACTACTAG
>CAZOJZ010000392.1:0-2438 GCA_964580205.1 uncultured Roseivirgaceae bacterium | reverse complement strand
CCATTCAATTTCAAAAACTGATTGCGTCATAACTTAAATATTTGCGATTATGGCGACTCTTGGATTAATATAAAGTAAATATATGAGGCAATCTCTATTGATCAACAATATCTCTTAGTACCCCAGAAATACCTGCTACTGCTTTAAGTAGTACAAAGTGACTCCCATTACTCTAATAATACCGCCAGTCGGACCACTGAGTTGGCCAGCGCAGCCAATCCAATGGCTTCCAATAGTACCTCATTATCAATTTCCTGAGATAATGCCTTGACCCGTTTTTGCATGGGGCCTGTTTGATAATGGACCGTTTCTCTGGTCCAGGCCAACAGTTTTTGCTCCTGAACACTTAACCGGGGGGAAGTCAAGGTAGCAAGCGCTTCCTCAAATTCTAATTCTGAAAAACCCAATTCTATGGCCATTTCAGTGGTTGCCCCATGACAAAAACTGCAACTAAGTGAACGTGCCACTACGGCAAACATCAATACTTTGAGCTCTTGCGAAAGCACCTTCGAAGCAAATACACCTTCCAGGCCATCAGATATGATCACAGCGGATGGTATTCCGGTTAGCGCCTTCATTACACCAGCGAAGCGACCTTTGGGCTCCGGCACAGGATCTTGATTAACCCACACGCTAGAGCGGATTTTCCAGGCGATCAGGGGTCTTAAATAACGTCCCAAAAAGCTTTCAGGTAAGCGTTCAAATCCATACATGGGTGGGCTGCTGATAAAAGTCACCACTCGATTAATGAAGCACTCTCTGGCAATATGAAAAGCCATTTCGGAAACCGCCAATTCGGAAAAACCCAATTTTAATAGCTTATCCCTTTCCGTCTTTGGTGGTCTTGGGTTTGATCGTGCCAAACTCCGACAAAACCTAATAAAGGTACGGTCTTTTTGATCCAATTCAGCCATCAGCATGTCCTGCTCAACGCCACTGATCATTTTATCTGAATAACCAAATAAGCGCATTTGAGTCCTGGCCATCCCATAACAGAACCGGCAGGCATTTTCCTGTGCACAAACCAGGGTCCCAATATCCCCCAAATGTCTGGGAAACTCATTTACTCTTATTCTTAAACTCTTTAAGAGCACTACCCTTAACCAATTGCTTGGTGAAACCCGAGTCAGTAAATCAGGAACCTGCCCCATTTCTTTCTTCACCTGCGCCTCCCATTCTGGATTTTCAACGGATGGCAATATTGGGTCCGCCCAGTCAAATTGACTAATTAATGACGTCATAGTACTCGATTTATCCCAAGTTTAGTTATCTTTTTCACCTGTATTTACGTTAATAGTAATACTAAACCAATAAAAAAGGCCTTTTAACTAATCAAAATTCAATATCATGAAACTCGCAATTTTAAAAACATTTTTAGCTGTAGCCGTATTTTTCTTTTTCGCTGCTGCTGTTCAAGCACAGGATCAAGCAAAGGTTGAAACTGTCGAAGTAAAGATCACCGGCATGATGTGCGGAGGATGTGCAAGCAAGGTTTACAACGTACTTAAGGAAACCGATGGAGTGGTCGATAACGAGGTGAAATATCCCGGCGATGTGGCCATTATAACGTATGACCCCGAAAAGATCCAACCGGCAGAGATCGTTACCACTATAGAAGACAAGACAGATTTTAAGGCTAAGCTTTAAGAAGAGTCTTAATATAGACTTACTTTAAGTTTTAGAATAAAAAAGCCCTGCCGTTGGTAGTGTTTCTTTTGTGGTTTTCCCTGTTGGAAATATTAAGACCTGTACATCAATAAGAGCACCCCCGATTTACCTCAACCTTGGACAACTTCAAATAAATTCCATTCATCAGATACACCCTTCAAACTGTGTGTCCCAAAGTCCTTGAACTTAATCCCTGATCCTGCCACCAGGTCCTTAACCGTACGTGAGACCAATATCTGCTCAGGGCCTGCCAGGGCAGAGATCCTGGCGGCGATATGAACCGCTATTCCAGCCAGGTTATCCCCTCGTAATTCACATTCTCCGGTATGGATACCTACTCGAACCGATAAACCGAACGCTCTAATTGACTCGTTGATGGCTTGGGCACAACGCAGGCCCCTGGCCGGTCCATCAAACGAAGCAAAAAAGCTATCCCCCGCGGTGTCTATTTCTCTCCCTCGATAAACCGCCAATTCATGTCTTATAACTGAATCATGGGCTTCTAACAAATCACTCCAATTCTGATCACCCAACTCCTGAGCCATCCTGGTTGAATCTACAATATCAGTAAACATCAGGGTGCTGAGCACACGTCCCATATTCCGTTCAGCCTTTGTTCCTGTAACAAACTCTTCCACTTCCTCTAGAATTTCCGTAGACTTTCCAATAAAAGGAAGATGATCATCGGTTTTTACCACGACCAGCCGGGCATTGGGAATATGTTTGGCCAGATACTCACCATTAGGTAAGGTGATCACTTTGTCGCCTTC
>CAZOJZ010000391.1:0-5536 GCA_964580205.1 uncultured Roseivirgaceae bacterium | reverse complement strand
CAAAAAGAATTACTTCAAGAATTTATTGACAGTGTTGAGGATGGAACTATCAAAATTAATATTGATAAGAGATACAAGCTAGATCAAATAGTGGAAGCTCATCAATATATGGAAAGTAATCAGGCTAAAGGAAAAATTGTAGTTGAAATATAAAGAGACATTATAACGGCCTTGGTCTTAATAAATAATTAGTTAACCGGCGAGTTGATATTTAATACATATATACCAGGGGATCTCCCCCCGGTATAATTTAATTAAGCAGCCCAGGGCAACAATACGATGTTTCCTTTCACTTTATTGGAAGCAATGTATTGGTGTGCTTCTGAAGCTTGACTTAAGGGGAAGGTTCTATCCAACAAGGGCTTGATCTTGCCTTGTTTTACTTGCTTAAGTCCCCATTTAAGGTCCTCGATATCTGAGGCCATAGTTCCCCGTAATTCCTTTTGGGCAAAGAACAGGCTTCGAATATCGAATTTCACTTCAGGTCCTGCTGCGAATCCAAAGGCTACTATTACCCCCTGGGGCTTAGCGGCTTCAATACTTTTGGCCAGTACATCTCCAGCCAGGTTATCGATCACTATATCGGCGCCCAAACCACCAGTCCATTCCCGGACCTTGGCCACAAAATCTTCCTCTTTGGAGTTGATGATCAAATCTGCGCCCAGGTTTTGGACAAATTCCCGATCTTCCTCTTTCCTTATGGTAGTAGCAACTACAGCGTCTATTGCTTTAGCTACCTGGATGTGCATGCTTCCCGATCCTGAACTGCCGGATTGTACTAACACTTTGTCTCCAGCTTTAACCCCTCCAATTCCTTTTAAAGCGTGAGCTGATGTGGCTAACACCACTGGAAATGTAGCCACCTGTTCTGGTTTTAATCCGGTTTCATCTTTTACCACAGCGTAAGCAGGTGCTTCAAAGTATTGAGCGTAGGTTCCACTGGTGTGTAAACCTGGCAATGCAAAACTGGGAGCCGTAACAGTAGGCCTGATATACGTTTCTTCCTGCTTCTGAGCATATCCTGGAACTAAAATTACTCTTTCTCCGATTTCAAAACCGGTAACTCCCTCTCCTACTTCGGCCACTTCGCCAGCGGCATCAGCCCCTAAAATATGAGGGAAAGGGAGTTCGGGAACAATCGAACCTTCACGGATGTAATCATCCAGTCGGTTGATACCGGCAGCCAACACCTTAATCAGGATGTTTCCGGCTTTAGGCTGAGGAGTTTCAATTTCTTGGTATTTGAGCACGTCGAAATCTCCAAATTCTCTAATTGTAATTGCTTTCATTTTCTTAATGTTTAAAGATTTATTTATTGATTTGTTTATCATTTTGAGGACAGTGACCACTGGGTGATGGACGATCCATTTATAGCCTATGAATGATCACCGTCACAGAAAAATTCTCTTTTTAGGTCGCCTCCTTCAAGTCCTTGGCTTGTGGAAAGTCGATAGGTGTATCCGCAATATGATTGAGATAATTGCTGAAAGTCTTGAAGGCCACAAGACCGATTAACTCTACCAGGGCTTGTTTCCCATAGCCAACCTCAAAGAAATTTTCAAGATACTTTTCATTGGGATGACCCTTATGCACGGTAATCTCTCTAGCTAAAGTGGTTAAGGCCCTGAGTTGTTGGTCTTCAATAGAGCCGGTCCTTAAATCCAGCGTTTCCTCTTCTGAAAATCCAACCATTTTGCCCAAAGCCGTATGTGCAGCCAGACAATAATTGCATTCATTGGCCTGAGAAACGGCTAAATTTATAGCCTGCACTTCTTTGGGGCTAAAAAAGCCACCATCCAATGCGCTTCCTAATTCCAGGAACGCCTTAAAAGCGACGGGTGAATTTGCTTCCACCCCATACAAATTGGGGACCATCCCAATTTTCTTCTTTAGACCGTGGAAGATCTCTTGAACTTCCGGTCCTACTTGTTCTTCCGTTAACATTTCTAAATATTTCATTTTCTATTTTGTTTTAATAGTTATGTCATTTATGGCTTCGTAGCCAATTAGTGTGCCAAAATGAAATAACGTTAGTAATGATCTAATTATCAGTAACATACTATTTACCCAAATGAAACCCAGGTCGATAATTATGACAGTATATTGTCATTATGACCATATATCGCCTCAGAATGATTAGGTTTGAGTCATAACTTTAATTTTCCAGGATGAAAGAAGCAGAACTGAACCAAGCCCTGAATAATGAATTGGAAATCTATCGCCGGCTACTGGACAACATTCCGGCAGAAATGGGCATCCTTGATGCTGAAGGAAGATATATTTATAATACACCTTCTGGTATCAAAGATCCTGAATTAAGAAAATGGATAATTGGGAAGACCAATCATGAATGGTGCAAAAGAAGGAATCATCCCATGTCAATTGCTGATCGCCGACAAGAAGTAATCGACCAAGTGATTAAGGAGCAAAGAGTGTTGACTTTCGAAGAACTGTGGATTGACAGGCAAGGAAAGAAAAGGTATTACCACAGATTTTTCAGCCCGGTCACTGATGCTCATAATAAGGTAACTCATGTTATTGGCTATGGACAGGAAATTACCGATCTAAAAAAATCTCAAAAAAGACTCCGGAAAGCGTTGGAGGAAGTGAAACGTTTGAAGGATCGCTTGCAAGCTGAGAATGCTTATCTGCAGGAGGAAATCAAGCTTACTCATAATTTCGAGGAAATTGTTAGCAAGAATAAAAAATATAAGAAGATCCTTGCCAGCATTGAGCAAGTGGCTACCACCAGTGCAACGGTTTTGATTTTGGGAGAATCGGGAACTGGAAAAGAATTATTAGCCCGTGCAATTCATGGCATTAGCAAAAGGTCAAACCGGCCCATTGTTAAAATAAATTGTGCAGCTCTTCCCGCCAATTTGATTGAAAGCGAATTATTTGGTCACGAAAAAGGGGCTTTTACCGGCGCTTTAAATCTGAAGATTGGCCGTTTTGAACTAGCAGACGGTGGGACTATTTTTTTAGATGAAATTGGTGACCTTCCGTTGGAATTACAATCGAAGTTATTGCGGGTACTTCAGGAAGGGGAATTCGAACGTTTAGGTAATCCCAAAACCATGAAAGTGGATGTCCGCATAATAGCGGCCACCAATAAAGACCTGGAAGATGCGGTGACCAAAAAGGAATTCAGGGAAGACCTTTACTACCGCCTAAACGTATTTCCAATTACTTCTATCCCTTTGAGGGAAAGAAAGGATGACATTCCTCCGTTAGTAACGCATTTTTGTCACAAATACACCGCCCGGTTTGGTAAGAAAATAGCAGTAATCCCTAAACGAGTAATAGATACCTTGATGGATTACCATTGGCCCGGTAACATTAGGGAATTGGAGAATATCATTGAAAGGGCTGTGATTATTAGCAAAGGTAAAAAACTCAACTTAGGAGATTTTTCACCCCAAAGAATGGGTATTGGTAAAAAGGATGTGATCACCAGTCTGCATGAAAACGAAAAGCGTCACATATTAAGGGCATTGAAAGCCACCAATTGGCGAATCGGTGGGGACGGAGGTGCTGCAATATTACTGGGAATCAAACGCACCACACTCAATGCCCGAATGAAAAAGCTGAACATTCAACGAAGCAATGATACAAAAGTCTGAATTCCACACAGCATCAGCGAGGGCAGGAGCGAGAGATTCGAAGATGGATCTAACTTGGGTTCCAACATTATAGATGGTAGAATTAAGTATAGCCGGCAACAAGCAATGGAGAGTGGCCCTAAATGCTAGTTTTGATTGAGATTGTTCTTCTTCATGATTGTGTGAATGTGTGTGATTGTGCATTTTTTCTTTGTGGTCAGTGCTGTATCCGGCTTTGTCGTCGCATCAGCCATGATGTTTTTAGATTGCCGGCTTAATTCCAGCGATTTTTTGGTTCCTAAGGTAGCTTGAAGGAGTAAGGCCAGTGTGTTTCTTAAAAATTCGATTAAAGGCAGCTTCGAGTTAAATCCGCAGTGAAATCACCGCTGGGACAACCATTCAGCTCTTTGTATCAACAGGAATAGTTCTAACCGGAGTACTAGGGATAATGCTGTTTTCGATAGTTTTTACTATAAACTAATTCAGGTCTGCCAGGATGATAACAGAAGGTGGCCCAACATCTATTTAGAGTCAAGTAAGTGGTCTCTCTCCTGGTTTATACATTGATAGTTTAAGGAGCAACCAATGTTTAATAATACGCTTAATCACTATTACAGACCTTTATTAGATGATTTCAAATCCATGCTCCAATTTCCGCCGCCTCTTTTTAGAATGAAAAGAGCCATTATAATAACAACAATTGGAATATATGGCTGTTGGGGTTGAGCAGGAAAAGCATCTGGGTTACTAACAGTAGAATGAACGTAAATAGCCACTGACATAATCGGTAATACTAGCAATGCCCCAATTCTGGAATAATATCCTAATAGTAAGATGATTCCCAGAAGGATTTCAAATATAGGCACGAACCAATAATTAAATGTATAGAAAGGAATTCCAGCTTCAATCAATTGTATAGACCAAGCTGCACCAAAATCCACTAAAGCAAGCTTCATAGTTCCTGTCATTAAGAAAATTATTCCCAGTATCATTCTAATAGTACCAACTAATTTACCGGAAGATGTCTGTCTTAGATTTTTCGTGATATGATTGTTTAAATATAGGTCTAGGGTTCTGTAATTCTTTCCACTCTTACCTGTCGATCTTTAACGAAAGGTTGCACCAATTGCAAATAAGATTAATCCGGAATTTTCATCCGAGAATGCAGCTGATACACTTATCGCAAAGCTTTCTCTATAAGGAACCAGATACAAACCAAAACCATAACCGGCATGAAAATCCTCATTGGTATCGAAATCTGAATAAACCCTTCCGGTGTCGTAAAAGGCCCTAATCCCAAATCTCATGGGAACAATTGATGTATCAAATTGACCAATTTCCTGTCGTAATTCCGTATTGAGGAATAAAGTAGATTTCCCGGTGAATCTATTCTTCTCAAAACCTCTTAATCCATTCAGTTGGCCAAGATAATATAGTTTATAGAATGGAATTATTTCCTCATTAAAAGCCCTGGAACCCCCAAACCTTAGCGCTAGAGTGGTTGGTTTTTTGGATCTTGTGCTGAAATATTTCTCAAGCATTGCAAAGCCTAATCCGTAGATGTTACCACTACTATTTGAATTAATTCCAATCTGATTCTTAAGGTAGAGTCTTATTCCCCTCTGCGGCAAATCCGCTCTGTCCCTGAAATCCAGGTCGAGTTCTGTGATAAACTCTGTTAGATTTAGGGCACCTAACCCTGGTGAATTTTC
The DNA here is from genome assembly GCA_964580205.1 of uncultured Roseivirgaceae bacterium. Taxonomy (GTDB): domain Bacteria; phylum Bacteroidota; class Bacteroidia; order Cytophagales; family Cyclobacteriaceae; genus SZUA-3. Next base: position 222 of record CAZOJZ010000391.1, on the reverse strand, counting down.
CAGATTTGGGTTGTCCAGTATGGTGCCGGGTGCTATTACAGTTTTATTGTTTTCATAATTAAGCAACAGGGAAACGCTGCTTTTATTCCAGAATTGGTGAGCAACTCCACCCCGGATGCCGTAGGTATTATATCTGGATTCATAAAAACCTATATTATCTAAACTGTCATCTATTATGGTCCCATTGCCAACACCGAAAAAATCCTTGAAATCGTTGTGGTT
>CAZOJZ010000390.1:0-1665 GCA_964580205.1 uncultured Roseivirgaceae bacterium | reverse complement strand
GATTTGGCCTCCGTCTGATTGAAGCTTCAAAGAGTGGGTAAACCGTTAGAGATGGAAAGGGGACTTTTCTGCATTTAATATTGTAAAGGGGCTTATTTCCATTATTTTGATGGAGTTTCTCCCGCCCTTTCAAATGCCATCCTTGTCCTTATGGGACCGATCAACTCGAATAAGACAGTGGTCCCCGCCGCATTTTGAAAAATGGTTCCACCTGTAGGTCTTCAAACGAACCTGGACCAAAGTTGGAAATTGGCTAGAGATATATTAATAGGAGAAGCCAGCTTTACATCTTCTCGGTAAGCCTATTTTTTACTCTTTGAGAATGTCCGCTTTGGGTCGATAAGCGTCTGTTCAAATTTCAACTGAAAAAGGATGGACCCAGTTCTCTTTACAAGCTCTGTACATGCAAATGGTGGCTGTCCCACTTAACGAACGGGCAAGGCATCCGCGAATCATGGGGCTAATGGCTTAACGGGCATAATTGTTCCATGCGAGGCCCCTACTAAATAAACAACCTCAAAGGTGGAAGAAAGGGGGGGTAGATCATTTTTAACAAAATCCCTAAGCTCCTGCTGGTCGTTATCATTTTTAAAAACTTGGCGGTCCTCAAAAAATAATACTAGCATATAGACGTTGTCATATCTCTTGTTGTACTTTGCCTCAAGGCCATTTTTAATCAATTTGAAGATGTCTTTTTTTATATCAGTAACGAACCTTGCTCCCGGCGTGGTTTCTAACTTCCTAGTCTTTTTATTTCTTCCTATCCCACCTGATGTATGCACCCCCCCATGCTCATTCAAATATTCCATGTGTAGCTTATCTGTCTCGCCATCATGGGGGAACGTGATTTCAACATAACGCTTATCACATCCATGAATTTCTAAAATACCATCATAAGGTTGGTTACCTATTTGAGGTTGGTAGGTCACGTCATCTCGGCCGTCAAATAAAGATTGTAGTAAGAAATTTATTGGGAAAATCTCTTCAAGGAATTCTTTGAAAAGCCCTATTTTAAGGCGTAAACTTTCTTTGTATGGAATGGTTCCCGCTTTAGCAAGAACACTCTGCACCCACTTTTCGAGTTCTTCCGGAGATCTTCGCTCCTCCATGTCTTGCTTATCAAGAAAACATTCTCTTTTTTTTGAGACAGTCATAAGACCCCTCTTCAACGCCAACTCATAAAACACGCCAGCCTCTTGTATCAACCTCCCATAATTTTATAAAAAAGATAAATGCCAAGCGCGACTATTAGAAGAATTTTTTTATTTTTGTCTATATTCATTATTCAATGTTCCTCTGACGTATTCTATTAGTTCCTTAAAATTCACCCCATTTTCAATCTTGTCTTCGCCAAACTGAATTATTGTTATGTAAAGATTGCGCTCTTCCCCCATATTTTTGTCTCCAAAAGTAAATATATTAATCTAAATCGGAAAAGTGATAGTGACCGGCAAGGACAATCCCCCACAGACCCGAAAGCCCCTGAGGGTGGTTGTGGTGGATAGCTAACCTCTTCCCTCCCCTTGGTCGCCACGATCACTTCCAGTGCGTCCAGGACTTCCTTTGCGGTCAGAATACCCTTCCGTTCCAGGACGTTTATTATGGCTTCCAACTGATAGGCATTTCAAGAAAAGTTTAGCGGTTTAAACGTCTGCTATCGGCCAA
>CAZOJZ010000389.1:0-9310 GCA_964580205.1 uncultured Roseivirgaceae bacterium | reverse complement strand
TGCCTATATCCGTTTGCCCGAGTCCCCCGGTGGCCAACCCGCCTATCCTGGAATTTTGATGAATTAATATCACCGACTTTCCCATTCGTTTGGCTTGGATCGCTGCTGCTATACCTGCTGAAGTGCCACCGTATACTATCAGATCATATTGGTTGAGCTTTGATTCATGCTGGCAACTACCACCACTGAATAGCGCCATGGATAAGAGGAAAATGACTAAAATTCGCATAATCTGTTACTAAGTTTCTATACTCCTATTGAAAGATGCTGATATATTTTTGATATTACTACTTCCATCAAAATTATGGTCAACTCATGAAAAAAACATACCAACTACCGCAAATGGTTTATCATAGCACCTCACTTTTGTGCTGGTTTTTTCTTCTTTGTACCTGTCTGTCAGGTCAAGTGGCAAACAGCACCGGGATTGTGCCAGAGATGCCAGACAGCCTAAAGGAGGCGCGTACTGAGCAATATAAAGACCAACTGGAACACTACTTACAGCAATGGATCATAGAGAATTACCCGGATCGGGCAGATAAGGCATGGAACCGGGACTACAGCAGTATTGATGCATTCATGAGGAGCGTGGAAGGCAATCGAGAGCGATGGATGGCCTTGCTCAATCCTCCAGAACTGAGAAAGACCGGTAATTTAAGTAAAGAGCCCCACGCTTATCTTCAGGACTTGGGGGCAGAATGGATTGAGTTGCCACTGGGCCCTGTAACAGCTCAGGGTATACTGGCATTTCCTGCCGGGGCCAGCAGCGAAAATCCTGTGCCATTGATTGTGGTTCAGCATGGCATTGGTTCTTATCCGGAAACGCCTTTTTCTGTGGACCATGACCTTTATCACGCCTACGCCAGAGAGCTATTAGACGCAGGATTTGCTGTTCTGGCTCCCATGAACTTACGTTCCATGCCTTTTCGAAACTATATCGAACGGCTTTGTCGACTCATTGACACCACCTTGCCGGGTATTGAACTGGTGCGCATGCAGCATTTACTGGATGTTGTACTGCAGGACCCTCGGGTGGACGCTGGACGGGTAGGAATGTGGGGGCTGTCGTTGGGCGGCTTGGCCACCATGTTCTGGATGCCTCTGGAACCTCGGATAAAGGCCGGTGTGGTCAGTGCCTGGTTTAATCACCGACGGAACAAAATGGCTTTACCTGATGACCGGTACGTTAGTTTTATGGTAGTAGATGAAGAACATGCTTTCTTTCGGGGTTGGTTGACTGAATTTACAGATTCAGACGTGGTTTCGTTGATTTGTCCGCGTCCGTTGATGGTCCATCACGGTAAAAGTGATAGGATTGCTTACTGGCCACAAGTGGTGGAAGAGTTCGATATTGCCAAAACACATTATGAGAAACTAAATATTGCTGACCGCATGGAAATAGAAGTATTTGACGGTGGTCACGAGGCCAGGATAGGCAGTGGCGTCCCGTTTTTGGAGCGATGGTTGATGCCATAAGTGTGATAGAATGAGAAGAAGAAAGTTTTTAGAAAAGTGTGGTCTGGTAGGCGCCGGGGTGTTTTCACCTTCTCTACTTAGCGCTACCCAATCTAATTTTTGTAATCTACAATATGGCGCAGAGCTTACCAGCGACATTGTTATTGTCGGTGGGGGTTTGGGCGGATGCGCTGCTGCTTTAGCATCCTGTAAATTAGGTGCGCAGGTGATATTAACAGAACCTACAGATTGGATCGGGGGTCAGGTTTCGCAGCAGGGAGTTCCTCCGGACGAGCATCAATGGATCGAAACCATTGGGGGTACCACCAGCTATTCAAAATACCGGTCTTTAGTGCGGGAATATTATAAGAAAAACTATCCATTAACCACTGCTGCCAGAGAAACTCAATATCTCAATCCAGGAAATGGTGCAGTATCCAGGATCTGCCATGAGCCAAAAGTTTCGGTGGCCGTGCTACAATCAATGTTGGCACCATTTGTAGCAAAGGGCCAGTTACGCATTCTTCTCAACACTAATCCGGCGGCTGCTGAAGTTGATGGTGATCGTATTAAATCAGTAAGCTGCCTGAACACCAACACGGATGAGCATAGTGAGTTACAGGCTAAAATATTCCTTGATGCCAGTGAAGAGGGGGACCTGTTGGCATTGTCAGGAACTGAATATATCATTGGAACTGAATCACAAAAACAAACTAACGAACCACATGCCCCCGAAAAAGCTGATCCGGCTAATATTCAGGCTTTAACTCACTGCTTTGCCCTTGACCATCTGGAAGGAGAAGACCACACCATCGACCGCCCGGCCATGTATGACTTCTGGAAGAATCATATTCCTGCGCTTGATCCCCCGTGGTCGGGGCCACTACTATCTATGGACTATTCTTATCCCCAGACCCTGATACCAAAGACTTTGTCGTTTGTTCCCTGTGGACGTACCGCGCCACCTCCAAAGACCAAAAGCTTGAATCTATGGGTTTATCGGCGAATGATCGATAGGGATAACTTCAATCCCGGATCCTATCCCAGTGATATTTCACTAATCAACTGGCCTCAGAATGATTACATGTTAGGAAACATCACCGATGTACCTGCAAAAGTTCGGAGTAAAAATATTTATCAGGCCAAGCAACTGAGTCTTTCATTACTTTACTGGCTGCAAACCGAAACTCCCAGACCGGATGGGAAGCAAGGATGGAAGGGGCTGAGATTGCGAAAAGACATTATGGGTACTGAAGATGGCCTGGCCAAATACCCGTACATCAGGGAGTCTCGACGTATCCTGGCAGAATATACCGTTCTGGAGCAGGACCTTACTCTGGAAGAACGAAAGAAAGTCGCAGGAAATTCACCAAAGCAAATCTTAGCAAAACCGTTTCACGATTCAGTGGGCATTGGCTACTACCACCTGGATCTGCATCCCAGTACCGGTGGCGATAATTATATAGATACTGCCAGTGTACCGTTCCAGATTCCACTAGGTTCGCTTATTCCGCAAAGAATGGAAAACCTGATTCCGGGCTGCAAAAACATTGGTACTACCCACATATCCAATGGCTGTTACCGGCTGCATCCGGTAGAATGGTCCATAGGGGAAGCGGCCGGTTCGTTGTGTGCCCATGCCATAACCAGAAAAACAGTGCCGCGAATGATAAGAAACATCCCTAAGGAACTGAAAGATTTTCAGGCTCTGCTGGTAAAGAGTGGAGTGCAATTGAAGTGGGAGCTTTAAGGATACTGGGTGGTAGCAGAATGCCACCAGCTGCGATTTAAATTTTGTGCAGCTTTCCGTAGCTTGAAGCTACGGAAGAATATGCCCATTGTACCCGGCCTTCTAGGTCAAGTATCTAATTATTCCTAATTTGCAATTTGTAATTCCTAATTCTTCCTCATGAAAAATCTTCTCTCATTTCCAATCATCTTTCTCTTGACATTGCTGCCAACCCACGCTCAAGATGATGTCAACTTATTTGACTTTTGGAAATATTATTCCGATGCCCGGAATTGCATGTACAAGACTTCTTGCAATCTGGCCTTTGAACAATTGGATCAAAGAAAAGCACAAATCGCTAAATTAAAGACCCAAGGAGATTACCAGGCCCGGCAAGAGTTAGTAAAGGAGAAATTGAACAGGCTCATCGGGCCCATGCCTGAAAAGACCCCATTAAATGCCCGAACCACCGGGGTGATAAAAAATGAAGATTATCGGGTGGAAAAAGTGGTTTACGAATCAATACCCGGTTATTACGTTACTGCGGCTTTATTCCTACCCAGGAAAAGGAAGGGGAAGCTGCCTGCGGTTATTTATGCCAGCGGGCATACCACTAATGGATTTCGTAGTGAAACTTATCAACATATAATCATCAATCTTGTGAAAAAAGGATTTGCGGTGTTGGCCTTCGATCCAATTGGACAGGGTGAGCGCCTGCAATACTATGACAAACAGCAGCAGAAGGGTCGATTTAACAGCGCCACCATTGAACATTCTTACCCCGGTGCCCAATGTTATATTTCAGGTTATTCACCTACCAACTATTTCGTATGGGATGGTATCAGAAGCGTAGACTATCTGCTTAGCAGAAAGGAAATTGATCCAGATCGGATTGGTATGACTGGCAGATCCGGTGGAGGGACGCAGACTGCTTTTACCGCAGCCTTCGATGATCGCATCCTGGCATCGGCCCCTGAATGTTTCATCACCAGCATGGAGTATGTGCTAAAATCCATTGGTCCACAAGATGCCGAACAAAACCTTTTCCATATGATCAGTGAGAGCCTTGATCATGCGGACTTGCTTGAAGTCAGGGCACCTAAACCTGGCCTTATGATCACCACCACCGGTGATTTCTTCAGCATACAAGGTGCCAGAGATACTTTCAAGGAGGTTCAGGAGTTTTATAAGGGACTTGGGAAGGAAGAGCTTATTAGTATGGTGGAGGACGATGACGTGCATACCAGCACCAAGAAAAACCGGGAAGCCATGTATGCTTTCTTTCAGAAGTATTTGAACAATCCCGGAAGTCCTGAAGACATAGAGGTGGAAATTTTTGAAGAGCAGGACCTGTGGTCGACCGAGACCGGGCAGCTGGCTACTTCGTTAAAGGGGGAAACCCTATTCACTTTGAACAAAAAAGTAGTGCAGAAGCAGATGGAGCAACTGGAGACATCGCGAAACCAAGGGAGCTCGCATTTAACTAAGGTGGTTGCTGCTGCCAGGCAGTTAAGTGGATTCGAGCCTCCAAAACACTTTGTACCGGCTATTTTTTCAGGGCGTTATAATACAGAGGCATATGTTATTGAAAAATACCTGATACCGGGGGGAGGGGACTACCAGCTGCCAGTAGCCTTATTCAAACCGGTAAATAGTACCAAGAGCGAAGTAGTGCTGGTTCTTGACCAGCAGGGGATGGACCATGCTGCCAACCAGGGTCAATTGGTTCAACCTTTGGTCAAAAAAGGTTATACGGTGCTGGTTGTAGATCTACCAGGGATTGGCAGCCTGGGTCCCGGATACCTGAAGGGTGATGCCTACGTGGATAACACATCCTTCAACCAATGGTTTGCCGGGATCCTCACCGGGAAGTCAATTGTTGCCATGCGATCCGAAGACCTGGCCCGGATTGTTAACTTCGTAAAAACGAATATCAAGGATATTGAATCGATTTCGGCCCTTGCTGTGGGTGCCCTGGCCAGTGAATTACTACACTATTCAACTTTCGACAACAGTCTGGAAAAGATAGCAATGATAGGGCCATTTTTAAGTTACTCCGATATTGCCCAGGCACCAGATTACAAACCTTCTTTCATACCTTCTGTAGTTTCAGGGGCCATTGAAAAATATGACCTGCCAGATTTGATAGCTATACAATGCCCCAGGAAAGTATTGGTTGTAAATCCGCAGACCCCAACAGGAGTCATAATTTCCGAACAGGGTCAACTTGACAAATTGCTGGAATATCCGCACCGGGTGTTTACTAATTTAGGCGTTCCAAAAAAACTGCAGTCAGTCACCGGTATAGATCACCATGATATCTTAATACAGATACTGTCTTGGCTGCAATAATTGTGATAGTATCCAGCTTAATTTTTTGCAGCTATCCGTAGCATGAAGCTACGGAAGACTATCCATGGTACTGTAGCAGCTTTCCGTAGCTTGCAGCTTTCCGTAGCTTGTAGCTACGGAAGACTATTTCAACAGAAAAAGCCACTCCTTCAAGCGGCTTTCTCATGGGTTACAATAAAATTTTTATTGCTGGGGCGTAACGGTCACCATGATAATATCCGCCACATCCGGATAGGTAAACCCATCACCTACATTGATCACGTTGGTGACCACTCCATTTTCCTCAACCCCGGAATTGGGGGCAGATTGTCTGATTACTTGACTCAATCCGGCGCCGGGGAATTCATTCACTTCCGTGCCTGCATCGTACAATAACACTTGTGAGGTCATATCACCGCTCAACGCAACGCCATTATTGAACAGGGCGATGCCTCCTTCCGGGAAGGTATAAAACAAATCATTGGACTGTACAAACATGGTAGCAAAGGTAAAATAATCACCTTCCTCAGCGCTAAAAGTAAACTCATATGCTCCCCCTGGTATGGCGGGCCCGGGGTCTGCTGCTCCAACCGGAGTATTGAATAATGCACTGGCGTTTACACCGGATTTTCCTTGTAAAATGCTGGCTAATGCTCCGGGATCGCCATCCTCTGCTATATTCTCCAGGCCTTCACCAAGATCTGGTGCCCCGCTGTTGAATAGTGGGTTTACTCCATTGTCATGAACTGTCCATACCCCCGGAGACAATGGACTAACTAATCCCGTTTCATCACCGAGCGCGCCCATCAGACCAGTGCCATCCCCGTCTTCGGCTATATCTTCAAGACCCATGCCGCGATCTGCTTCGCCAACGGTAAATATTGGTGCGTCTGCTGTATGTACCACCCAGGTAAGCCCGGCAAATGGTGTAGGTAATGAAGCGTTACCGGAAACATTACGGACCACTACCTTGAACCCCGTTTCTGAATCCGGTAGCGCTTCAATGATAACCTCGATTACTTCGCTCACTGCAGGATAAGTAAATCCATCTCCGTTTCCACTTACCAGCACCACTGTGCCATTTTCATCATCGCCGGTATCCGGGCCTGACTGCCGGGGCGCCTGATTGGGCCCTGATCCGGGCTCCTCATTTACCTCTGTTCCTGCGTCCCAAAGGTCAATCTGGTCCGTCACGTTGCCAGTGACACGATTGCCGCCGTTAAATAAGGTAATTCCTTCTTCACCAGGGGCAAAGAATAGATCATTGGATTGCACAAACATAGTTACCAGGCTTAATTTGGTTACCGCTCCAGGTAAGGTTACCGGACCGGCATCAAAGGTAAATTCCTGTTCCATTCCTGGCATAACCAGACCGGGCACAGCCCCACTGGCAAAAAATGGTTTGGGTTGATTTACATTTTCAATTCGCACGGTAAAATCTGAGGTGACGGGCAGCGTAACACCGCCTTCATCATCATCACTACATGCCATAAGTAGCACCCAAGGCAAGGTATATAATAGACTCTTTTTCATGATAAGAACAATTTTGTTTAATGGTATACTTCAAAATTGCCCAATAACTATCACGGAAGAGTCACGGAAAATTAAAGATTAGGTACTGATAACTTCACAAGATTAGTAGCCCTGGTATACAGGAAGTCGAAACGAGAATGCACTTCCTTTATTCAATTTACTGGTGAGATGTATAGTAGCATTATGTATTTCCAGGATTTTCTTTACAATAGCCAGCCCCAATCCGACACTGGATTTAGCCACCAGATCTTGATCCTTCAAACCTCCGGAGGCTGACTTTGAAAGATTGAAATATCGGTCGAACACCAATGGAATATCTTCTTCCGGAATTCCCCTTCCGGTATCCGTGACTTTTATTTCCACTTTGTTCCCATGATTGTGCGTTTCTATGGTGATAACTCCTCCATCAGCACTGAACTTTATGGCATTGTCCATTAAATTTTGAAGCACTCTTTCAATAAGGGAAATGTCTGCGTGCACCATAGGGACATTGTTGTCGACCACTGGAACGATAGTAACATTTTTCTCCTCAGCAATCAGCTTGTGTTTTTGACTGACGTCCTGAACTAATTCAGTAATGAAAAAGGGCTCTTTTTTCGGGGTTATCTCATGAGCTTCGAGTTTGGATAGCTCGAAAAGATCTCCCACCAGTTTTTTCAGCCGCTCAGTACTTTTTAAAATTGTCTCCAGGTACTGTTTTTGTTGCTCACTGGTAATAGTTTCTGCTTTCATCAACATGGTTTCCACATATCCGTGGATAACACTGAGGGGTGTTCGCAGATCATGTGAAACATTTGCCACCAGTTCACGGCGGAGGTTTTCGGTAGTTTTGATCTTTTCCATACTGATTAAGATCTCTTCAGCCATTTCGTTAAAAGTCACTGCCAATGTTTTTAGCTCTCCGCTTGATTTCACTGGTATCCTTTCTTTTAGATGACCTTCTTTAAAGCGTTTTACAGATTTAATGATCTGATTCAGATAACGGGTGATTAACCAGAATATCAATAACCCTAACATTAATGCTGTTAGAAGAGTGATGATCATGGTCTTGCCACCTAGTCTCATGATATAGTTTCCTATCAGGTCCCGGGCCGCGATGTCGTATTCTTCGCTGGCCAATACCACATACACATACCCAATTAGTTGGTCCTCCTCATTTATCGGTGCCGCAGAAAATTCTTTTTGCACTCCTGGATTTCTGGGATCGTCACCCTTTATGAACTGCTGTCCCTTGGTTTCAATGAAGTCATGAATGGGTGCTAGTCCTACTTTATCCAGCTTGACCTTCTTATAAGGCGCTACATAATTCAAGATATTTCCATCTACATCCAATAGGTAAACTTCTATACTGGGGTTGATGGCCATCATGCTGTGCATGATTTTATCCATGGAAGCTTCATCAACTTTTCCATGCAGATAAGTAGGCTTAACTTCCTGGACCACATGAGCAGCAAGTTCAGCATTCAATCTTTGATTTTTTTCCTGAAAATACCTTTGGACAGTGTCAGCAGTAATGAATATATAAGCGCAGCCAATAACCACCAAGAGTAATAGCAGGGTGGCTGCAATTTTCCAATATAGGTTACTAAAAAAACTTTTATTCATGGTTTTTTGATTAATCATCTGTGAATCTATATCCTACGCCCCAAGTGGTTAATATGTAGGTGGGCTGATTTGGATCGGGTTCAATCTTCGCCCGCAACCGGTTGATGTGGGAATTTACGGTATGTTCATAACCTTCGAAATCATATCCCCAGACAACACTGAGTAATCGTTTCCTGGAGTAACTGTGTCCGGGGTTGAACGCCAATAGTACCAATAGGTCAAACTCCTTAGGCGTAAGCTCCAATCTTTCACCCTTTAGTGTTACCTTCCTTTTATTCTTATCGATGGTCAGATCTTGTTTGACCAATATCTTGCCTGCCTGTTCTTCGCCAGATTCTTTGATCATTTTTACTCTGCGGAAAATGGCTTTTACCCTGGCAATGAACTCTCTGACACTAAAGGGTTTGGTCAAATAGTCGTCTGCTCCTAATTCCAGCCCCAATATCTTATCGATCTCCTCTGACCGGGCAGTGAGCATTAGCACAGGTGTTGGTATTTTCATGGCACGTAGCTGCCTGCAAACTTCCAAGCCGTCTATGCCTGGTAACATTATATCCAGGACAATGAGATCAAATGGAAAATCAATGGCCGCTTGCAATCCAGTTTCACCGTCTGAAGATATTTGAGTTTTGCAGCCAAGGTCCTTCAAATGAATCT
>CAZOJZ010000388.1:0-21175 GCA_964580205.1 uncultured Roseivirgaceae bacterium | reverse complement strand
AATTATCACACACGCTCCAAACATTGTTGAACTTTCTATTGGTATTTTTCCCCTGTGCTTTAAGAAATCCTTCAATACCATCTGCCGTCCGGTCCTCCTCTCTACTTAACGAAGGAATGGAGATCAGTTCATTCAGGAGTTTTACGGTTTCTTTAAACAGGTGCTCGCTGGATTTCATGACAGGCTTATTTTGGTCCCGGATCCACCGGTAATATCCTGCCAATCACATAAGTATATCTCTTGTACCCCTAATCGTAACCCCGAAAAGGCGTTGTCAAGTTTGGGGATCATCCCTTCTACAATTATGCCTTTCGAGATCAATTCCTGGTAATAGGATGGATTCAGCTGCTTAACAATAGTAGAAGGGTGGTCGGGATTGAGCAAAACTCCCGGCTTGTCAAGGCAGTACACCAGGGTTACCTGATAAGTGCGGCACAGGACCTTAGCCAGATAGCTGGCAATAGTATCCGCATTGGTGTTGAGCAGCTGACCTTTCCCATCGTGCGTCAGGGCGCAGAAAACCGGAGTCATATCGTTGTCCAGCAAAACTTTCAGGCTCTGGCTCGAAGGCGCTTCATCCGGCAAGTCTCCGGCAAAACCATAGTCAATTTCTTTGACCGGCCGTTTTATCGCGGGAATAGTATTCCCATCAGCCCCCGACAAACCTATGGCATTCACATTTTTTGATTGTAGTTTGGCCACCAGGTTTTTATTGACCAATCCTGCATATACCATGGTGATCACCTCAAGGGTATCACCATCTGTGATTCGTCTACCGTTTACCATCCGGGGTTTTATTCCAAGTTTTCTGCTCAGTTCAGATGCCTTGTTTCCTCCACCATGCACCATGACCTTTGGGCCTGAAATTTTGGCGAATTCATCCAGAATGGTATTGAGCTGTGCAGGGTTTTCCATTACCTGCCCGCCAATTTTTAATATGAATAAGTGCTCACTCATGGTCCAATATTTGAGCTAACACCGCTTGGGCTGCAAATAATCGATTCTTTGCCTGGGGTATCACCAATGATTGATCAATTACATTGTCGGATGCCACCACATTTCTTCGAATAGGCAGACAGTGCATAAACCGACCCGCATTGGTTAGGGACATTTTCTCCTCGGTTATGGTCCAGGTCCGGTCTATTGATAGTACCTGTCCGTATTGTCGATAGCTGCTCCAGTTCTTGGCATAAACAAAATCCGCCCCTTCCAAGGCCTGGTCCTGATTATGCATAACCGGGACACCGCTGGTAAACTCTTCAGCCAGTTCATATCCGGCCGGATGGGTTACCACCAGTTCACAATCCCATTGCCGGGCCCATTGCAAAAATGAGTTGGCCACCGCCTGTGGCAGCGCTTTAGGATGAGGGGCCCAGGTCAACACCACTTTTGGATGGGTCTTGGTTTGATTTTCACTTAATGTCATAATATCCGCCAGTGACTGCAAGGGATGCAAAGTTGCACTTTCCAGGCTGATCACCGGAACCTGGGTGTGGGCCACGAACTTTTTCAATACCTGCTCCTGGTAGTCAACAGTGAGGTCTGTCAATCCGGCAAATGTCCTGATACCCACAATATCACAATATTGGCTTATTACCGCTGCTGCCTCCCGGACATGTTCAGCGGTACTACCGTCCATCACGCTGCCATCGGTAAATTCCAGCTGCCAGCTGTCCTGATTCATGTTCATCACCATAACATCCATTCCCAAATTATAGGCAGCTTTCTGGGTGCTCAACCGGGTCCTTAAACTCGGATTCATGAATATCAACCCCAGGGTTTTCCCCCTGCCAAGTTTTTGTCTGGAAAGCGGTGATTCTTTTAGGTCAAAAGCCTCATTTAGCAGCCCGTCCAGATCAGTTACATCCTCAATGGATAAGAAGTTCTTCATTTTTTAAGCTGTTGGTTAGCCCCTCAATTAATTGATCAATTTCGTTGTCCCCGATGCAAAGTGGGGGCAAAAGCCTCAAAATATTTGGATCGCTGGAAGAGCCCACAAATATCTTTTCACTGAACAATAAGTGTTGTCTTAGCGACTTGACTTTGAAGTCAAAGTTGACCCCCAGCATAAGTCCGTGGCCTTTTACTTCCTTCACGGCATCAATTTCCAATAGTAACTGCCTAAGCTGCAGGCCCCGGGATTGAGCATTTTCTATTAATCTTTCCTGCTGCAGTATTTCCAGCACCGCCAGCCCAGCAGCGCAAGCCAGATGATTGCCGCCAAAGGTAGTGCCCAGCAGTCCGTGACTGGCTTCGAAAGAGGGACTTATGATTAATCCTCCGATGGGGAAACCATTGCCCATACCTTTGGCCATGGTAACTATATCTGCCCGTATGTCAGCATATTGATGGGCAAAGAACTTCCCTGTTCTACCATAGCCGCACTGTATCTCATCCAGAATAAGTACCACACCATACTGATCGCATAATTTTCTCAGGCCCTTAAGAAAGTGGTCCGAAGGTACGTTGATACCGGCAATCCCCTGGATGCCTTCAATAATTACCGCGCAGGTCTCGCCGTTGCTCAGCACCGCTTCAACTCCCTTCAGGTTTTCTAAAGGAAGAAAAGAAACATGGTCACTGGGATTAATGGCTGCCCTTATCTTAGGGTTATCTGTTACCGCCACCGTGGCAGAAGTACGCCCGTGGAAGGCTTTATTAAATGCAACAACTCCTTTTTTACCGGTAGCGAATGACGCTAGTTTTAGGGCATTTTCGTTAGCTTCCGCCCCTGAACTCACCAGGAACAGCTGATAATCGGGGTATCCGCTCAAAGTACCCAGCAGTTCTGCAAGTTCTTCCTGTAAGGGATTCACAATAGAATTTGAATAATAGCCAATGGTTTTCAACTGCTTTTCAATGCGACTGATATAATGCGGGTGACTATGCCCGATGGATACTACCGCATGACCGCCATAGAAGTCCAGGTAATCTCTTCCGGATTGGTCGGTGAAGTAACAGCCGGATGCACTTACCGGCTGCAGATCATAAATTGGGTACACATCAAACATTTTCATAAGATTGTTCTTAAAATCCAGTGGCCTTTAGTTTGAGTCCGGTTCTTTCTGGCAATTGAAACATCAAATTCATGTTTTGTACGGCTTGTCCGGAAGCCCCTTTAATAAGGTTGTCAATAATACTGGTCACCAATAGTTTACCCCGATGATACTGTAAATGCAGGTAGCATTTGTTGGTATTGATTACCTCCTTCAGGCTTATGGGTTCCTCTGAAACCACCGTAAAGGGGTGGTCTTGGTAATATTCCCCATAGATTTTCTGGAATTGATTGAGGCTCCCGTCTACCGCAGTATAAGCAGTACAGAAAATTCCTTTGGTGAAATCACCCCGTACCGGTATAAAATTGATCTCAGGAAACGGTGAACCTCCTGCTTGCTCCAGGCTTTGCCGGATTTCAGCCAGATGCTGGTGCTCAAATGCCTTATATACTGACAGATTGTTCTGACGCCAGGAAAAATGAGTGGTTGAAAGCAGGCCGGCTCCGGCACCGGTGGCACCGGTAACCGCATGCACGTGTATTTCATGGGATATCAAATTATTGGCTGCCAGTGGTAATAAGGCCAGTTGTATGGCGGTGGCGAAACAACCCGGATTGGCTACTTTGTTAGCCTTTTGGAGCGTATCCCGGTTAAGTTCGGGCAGCCCGTAAACAAACGGATTGTCCGGATGCGAAATTCTAAAATCCTGGCTCAGGTCAATAATTTTGGTGGACCCCTGAACCGGCTGCTGTTCCAGATATTCCCTGGTTTTGCCATGGCCCAGACATAGGAATAAAAGGTCCAGCGGGGGAGGCGCCTGCTGTTCAAAATCCATATTGATCTCTCCCTTAAGGTCTTTGTGTACTGAAGCCACTGGTTTACCTTTTTGTGAATTGCTGTGCACAAAAGCCACTTCAGCCTCTGGGTGATTGACCAACAGACGCAATAATTCTCCACCGGTAAAACCAGCGCCTCCAATGATCCCAACTTTAATCATGACTGGACTTATTTATTGAAGTGAATATTTTATTTTGATTGGCCAGGATTTTGGTAAAACCCTTTACATCCTCGCCACTCCAACCCTTATTCATTTCCCCGTACTGACCAAACTCAGAGGACATTAGATCAAAGGGCGAAGTTATACCCAAAAGTTCGAATCGATAGGGATGTAATTTAATATGAACGGTACCGGTAATATTTTTCTGGGTATCCTCCAGGAAGCACTCAATGTTCCTCATAACCGGGTCAAGGAATTGGCCTTCATGCAACAGCATTCCATACCAATTTCCCAATTGTTCTTTCCAGTATTGCTGCCACTTGGTCAGGTTGTGTTTTTCCATCAGATGGTGAGATTTAATGATCAACAAAGCGGCTGCGGCTTCAAAACCTACCCGTCCTTTGATACCGATAATGGTATCACCCACGTGTATGTCCCGGCCAATAGCATAACTGCCGGCAATTTCCTGCAAGGCCTTTATGGTGGCTACCGGATTTTCAAAGGTGACGTCGTCAATGCCCACCGGTTCTCCTTTTTCAAATTTAAGGTCCAACTTTCGCGGCTCTTTTTCCTGAAGTTGTGAGGGATAGGCATCCTCCGGTAATGATAGATTTGAGGTAAGGGTTTCGCTGCCGCCCACGCTGGTGCCCCACAGTCCTTTATTGATGCTGTATTGGCCTTTGGCCCAGTCCCAGTCGACCCCATGTTCCTGCAAGTAATCGATTTCTTGTTTTCGACTTAATTGCTGGTCCCTGATGGGGGTAATTATATCGATTTCCGGGCACATGATTTCAAAAATCAGGTCAAAACGCACCTGGTCATTCCCGGCTCCGGTACTGCCATGTGCAATGTAGGAGGCCTGTAACTCCCGGGCATGATCAGCTACCGCCATGGCCTGAAAAACCCGTTCCGCACTTACAGACAATGGATAAGTGTTGTTGCGAAGTACATTGCCAAATATCAGATACTTTACACAATTGTGGTAAAACAATTCGGTGGACTCCTGGCTGGTATGGGAGGTAACCCCCAGGTCATAGGCCCTGGTCTCTATTTCGGAAAGTTCTTGTTCATCAAACCCGCCGGTATTCACTAGAATGGAATGCACCTCCATCCCTTTGTCTTTGGTAAGATATTTAACACAATATGAAGTATCTAAACCTCCACTGAATGCCAGTACTACTTTATTTTTCATCAGTATTCTTTTTTGAAGAATTCCGGCTCAGGAAGTTCTTAAATCTTTCCCATCGTTTGCCATTTCCGTTAGTCTGCTTCGTCTCCCGTTTCTTCTCCGGATCGTACAGCATGCCGGTACAAAGGCAGTGGTGCCGGCTGGTTCTCTGAAGGATGTCATAATTCTGGCAAGTTTGGCAACCTTTCCAAAAAGAGTCATCCGTAGTAAGCTCCGAGAAAGTTACCGGCTTGTAACCCAATCCTGAGTTTATTTTCATCACCGCCAGACTGGTAGTAATTCCAAATATCTTGGCATGTGGATACCGTAGTTTTGACAGTTCAAAAATCTTCTTTTTGATCTTTTTGGCCAGTCCTGTCCGTCTGAAGTCAGGGTGTACAATCAGGCCGGAGTTTGCCACATATTGTTCATGTCCCCAGCTTTCAATATAGCAAAAACCAGCCAGTTGACTGCCACCCAGGGCGATAACCGCCTTGCCCTGGTGAATCTTATCCTGCAAATATTCAGGGGTTCTTTCAGCAATTCCGGTACCGCGGGCCTTGGCGGCCTCAGCCATTATTTCGCAGATCTCTGCGGTGAATTTCAAATGGGAATCATCGGCGATGGAAATAACCACATCCATAATTTTATGTTATCTAATTTTAAAAATAGCAAAAGCCTTAAAGGCTGGGATAATGCAATAAATGATGGAAAATACCGGACACGTAGCCCGGCAAAAGAAATCTAGACCCCCAAGGGCCTTCTGTTCCTCTGGGCAACAGGGGTACACGCTGGTGCGGCGGCGTTAATTGATGTGAAATATGTCTTTGTTGGTGACATGGTTGGCAAATTTATAACAATTTGATTAATAATTGCAAATTTGGTTTAATAAGATATTAGATCTCAGACCTCAGATCTCAGATTATAACCGGGGTCTTCTAATATTACAGGGTTTCAAAATAAATTCTTTTGTAGAATAAATCATGGATTAATTCACTTAATTTATGATCGTGATATGGGTCTAAAAAATCAAGAAAATGAAAAAGATAAAAGTTATTCTCTCCCTGGGAGCAGCACTCCTCTTGTTCAATGCACCCCTGGCACAAACAGCTGATGATCCGCAAAAAAGTCCTTGCCTACCCTGTGAGGAGATAAAAAAAATCAGTTTACCAGATGTCATCATTTCACAATCGGAACAGCTGCAAGAACCTGTTCCACATTGTAAAATATCAGGAACAATAAGCACTGAGATCAAATTTGAATTACTACTTCCCAATGATTGGAACTCCCGTTTTGTCATGGGAGGCGGTGGAGGTTTTGTTGGCTCTATTCAGAATATGGCGATATCAAGTTTAAATAAAGGCTATGCCACCGTAGGCACTGACACCGGTCATCAGGGCAATGGGCTCAAGGCTGATTGGGCGTTGAATAACATGGAAAGACAAGTGAATTTTGGCCACCTTGCGGTTCATCGCACAACTGTAACTTCAAAAGAGATCATCAGACAGTACTATTGTGCTGAATCGACCTACAATTATTTCCTGGGGTGCTCAAGAGGAGGAGGTCAGGCTATGATGGAAGCGCAAAGATATCCTAATGATTTTGATGGTATTGTGGCGGGAGCGCCAGCTTTCAACTGGCCGGCAATCGGAGCTGAGTTTATCAGGAATACCCAGGCAGTTTATCCAAATCGGGCGGTACTGGATGAGCCGGTTATCTCGCTGGCTAATTTGAATCTGCTTCAAACTAAAGTTTTAGAGCAGTGTGATGCCATGGATGGACTGAAAGACCAGATATTGAATGATCCCCTGGATTGTAATTTTGACTTCGAACTGCTCCCTAAGTGCCCCGACAAAGTTCCATCGGATGATTGCTTTACTACCAATCAAATAGCAGCCATCAGGGTTGTTTATGCCGGAGTGAGTGACAATCAAGTAGAGATTTACCCTGGATATCCACCGGGAGGAGAAAATGAACCAGGTGGATGGCAAGACTGGATTACCGGTCTCAATGAGGGAACCATGAAATTAAATTTTCCAAGTTTGCATTTTAGTTTCGGCACTGAAATGTTCAAATACCTGATTTTCCAGGATCCCATGTGGGATTATAGCTCCTATGATTTCGCTGACTTTTTAGCTACTACTCAGTATGCTTCATCATATCTTGATGCCACTTCTACAAATTATAGCCAATTCAAACAGCGTGGAGGTAAAATGATTATTTATCACGGATGGAATGATCCTGCACTTTCTGCCTTAGCTACCATCGACCATTATAATCAAGCCAAAAAGGAGGATGCCTCTATTGAAAGTTACATCCGGCTTTTCTTACTTCCCGGAGTATTACACTGTGGCGGGGGTCCTGGACCAAGTCAAACGGATTGGATTGGGCTAGTCCGTGAGTGGGTTGAAAACGATAATGCCCCTGAAAGAGTGCTCTTATCAAAAACCGAGGATGACAAGGTCACCATTACCCGACCAGTCTTTCCGTATCCGGGGAAAGCCATTTATGATGGAAGCGGTGATCCTAGTAAAGAAAGTAGTTTTAATTCGAATTAGCTTGCCGAAAAAACTATATAGTAAGCTATAGAGTTAACTATATAATTCTTTCAAAACGATTGAATTGCGGACTGACTAAATGCAGAATTAATGAACTATGACCTATACCTGGATCAACGGTAATTATGTAGAAAGCGCACAGGCCAGTCTGGGTGTGGGCGACCTGGCCATTCAAAGGGGTTATGGTGTCTTTGATTTCTTCAGTCTCCGCCGGCCAAAGCCGTCCCTATCGGCCGAAGTCCATAGCCAAGGTCCTATGGCGACGGCTCGGTGCCGGCAAGGGATACCCTTTCTTTTACCTTGGTACCTGGAACGGTTTTTCCATTCAGCTCAAGCACTGAATTTGGAAGTACCATTGCGCAAATCTGAATTAAAGGCGGTAATCCAGGAGTTTATTGATAAAAACCAGCTGGTAGATGAAGGAATAAGAATGATCCTCACCGGCGGGTATTCCTCTGATAGTTACACACCCCTGGAACCCAACCTGGTGATCAGCGCTCATAAAATCAATTTCCCTGCCAAAGAAAAATATGAGCAAGGCTTCAAGGTAATGACCCATGAATATCAGCGTGAATCACCGGCGGCAAAGTCAATCAATTACCTGCAGGGGATACAGTTAATCCCTGTTTTAAAGGCCCGGGGATTGGATGATGTGTTGTATCATTGGGGCGGCGTAGTAACTGAGTTTCCCCGCAGTAACATTTTTATGGTGGATCAGCAGCATCAGCTAGTCACTCCTGCGAAAAATGTGCTCCTTGGAATTACCAGAAAAACAGTGCTCTACCTGGCAAAAGAACATTATTCGCCGACCCTGAGAGACATCACCGTGTCAGAATTGAAACAGGCAAAAGAGGTATTCCTCACTTCCACCACAAAAGGAATAGTGCCGGTTTGCGCAATCGATGGACACCCGGTGGGAGAGGGTGTTCCGGGGGTGGTAACAAAACATTTAGCTCAGCTTTTGGGTGATTTAGCGGTGGATTTTAGTATGCCATTGGAGGGATAGGGTGGGGAATCAGAATATAAATATCCATAATTGAAACTAACACGAGTTACTTTTAGATAAAGCAATTTGTTAACACAACAAAACTTTTCGTACATTCGTAATGTTGTATAATTAGACAACAATTTATGCCCCAATTTAGCACTGAGGCAGTTGCAGGATATAAGATTTTCATATATGGTGCACCAAGAGAAGAGAATCCGCCGCATTTTCATGTTGTAAAGAAAAATGAAAATGCAAGATTTACTATACGGGACTTTGTAGCAATAAGTCCAAATGGTATAAGGAGCACAGACTTAAGAATTATAAAAATATACTGGGAAGAACATAAAGAAATGATGCTTGAATTTTTCTGTAGTTTAAATCCAAAATTATGCGAGCCCCGAAAGTAATATTAAAGGAACTAACCAATTCAAAGTTAAAATTAACTTTTGAAACAGGTGAAGATCGCTTTTTTCAGGTTGATAGATTATTGGCCGACCTGAATGACACTGGGGTAGCGATATTTTCCTTAAACGATATTAAACAATGTATCATTTCGGAAGGGATATTGGTGTTTCCCTCAGTGAAAATAAAAGTTCCAACCCCTCAAGGGGTAAAGACTCTTCCGTTTGATTTAGACCCGAACTATACTTATGGATATAGTGAAAGTAAGGAGTTGTCGGTAGGTGATGCTTTTAGATTAATTCGTAGACGGAGGGGATTAACTCAAGAGGATATTGCTGAAAAATGCGGTACCGACAAAGCTTACATCAGCAGGTTTGAGCAAAATAAGATTCAGGTGGAATGGACTTCTGTTAGAAAACTGTTTTTTATGGGACTTGGTATAAAAGTAAGTCCTAATAATATCATTCCCATGGAGGTACTAAGAGGAAAGCCCAGCCTTCAGTCAATCCCATAAAATTCTTGGGAAACCCTACTACTTTATCTATCTTATATTATCATTTAATTACCAACAAAACTGCCATGAAGTTAGGGGAACTGCTGGATCGAAAAGTCAAAATAGAAAGAACCAAAGCCAAATTAGTGGATGATGATTTTATTCCATCCGGTATTCCTATGTTAGACAAACTATTGAAAGGATACCACAAAGGATCATTGAATTTAGTTGCATCCAGGCCTGGAATGGGAAATACAATCACCTTGTGTTCACTAGCTTATTATGCATGTCTCAATCTCTCCCGTGTGCTCATCGTTTCCTTACAACATTCCTCCGATGATATTTTGAATCGGCTTATCTATTTGGCGGCCGGATCTATTTTGCATGGAGTCAAGTACTCCTATCATTTTTAAAAAAAGATGCTTAAAAGGACCCTTAAAAAGCTAAACCTGGACATAGAAGACGAGTTAGCTGCTCTTTATCAGGTAGACTTCTCTCAATACGACTTGATTTTGGTGGACAATCCTGGACTATATGAAATATATGAATATTTCAAGTTGAATAGCGACAAGTTTAAAGTGCCGGTGATCTGTTCATACTCATTAGGCAGCAATGTAGAAGAAAGAGCAATGGACTTGCGTCCCTGTCTAATTGATCTTCCTAATGAATTGGAAAACCTTGCAGATACAATTACATTCTTGTACCGACCGGAATATTATGGGATTTGTGAAAATGAAAGTGGCCAAAAGACCACAAATCAAATGGAATTGATTGTCGCAAAGAACAATTTTGGAAATTGTGGAACCACAGTTATACCTTATAAACGAGGTATCGGAGTCTTACCAAAAATCCAAAATTAGAAGAACTAACACACATTTAATCGTTATATGTTATCCTGTCAAAAATTGGGTCCCCGTTTTCAGAAATGCATGCAACTAAATGAACAAAGTTTCCAGGAACCTTGTTTTCTGATATAGTAAAGCTTGGTTGGACATTCCAGAGCAAGTTTGAACCGTGATTTGGTCAGATACCTCATACAAATGCAGTTTCCTTGGTAATTTGATCCTTGGTTTTTGTCATTTATTTGGTATTTGCCAGATTGGGATTTGAGTTTTATAGTCTGGAGCAGACGTTACCACCCCGAGCAGACCCCCAATTTCACCCCCTCAATAACTCAGCACACTTACCCTACTTCCCTTTCTGGTTTCCGTAAACGCCTTCAACCTTACCGGCTTCTTGGCTTCCACTGGCCCTTCAAACAATGGCGAATTCAAATCCGGCTCGCTTCCATCCAGCGTATAATGAATCGACAGCCCGGGCAGTGCCACATTGGCCTTTAATTGGCCATCTTCAATGATGGCTCCGGGTAGTGGCACCCGATAATTAACACCATTCCATAAGTGGTCCATCCTGACCAACTCCCGCTGGGCAAGTGCATTGGCAAAGATGTTCCAGTCCTGGTCAAGCCCCTTAATTCGTTGTGATTTCTTAGGTAAATGCGCCCAATCCGGGTCCGGGGCCCAGGCGCGCTCCGACAATCCCAGCATCTTTGGAAACAGGTAGTATTCCATCATATCGGGGCCCTTTACGGTTTCGGTCCAAAGCTGCCCCTGAATACCCAATACGTTCTTTCGGCCTGCCTCGGTAAGCTTTACATGGTCCTGGTATCGATCCATATCTAAAGGATTGCCCATCACATCCACCGTGGCCATCTGGAGTACATCTAAGGGTACCAACTCGTAAGGCTTGCGGGTGTCCACCAGTCCGGCCCAATAGAACCCGGGCTCCAGCGGATCTTTGTCATAGGCACAATCAAAATAGAGGTTACTGGCATTACTCATTACTACCTTATAACCGGCATTTGCCAAACGGTATGCCAGATCTTCACCGGCTTGTCCCCAAATTGCATTCCACACATAGGCCTGAAAATTACTGTCCACAAATTCCGGATTGGGGACCATTATTTCCCCTGTTTCAGCAGAATTATCCTGTCCGCGATTTTCCCGTCGAACTTTATGCATGGCAATCTCTTCCCATCCACCGGTTATTAACTCTTGTTGATGGAGGATTTCGTGATAACGCCTGAGGAAGTAGGCAGGCAGACCTTCTGTTCCTTCCACCTGGGGATTATCTTCCAGAAATTTTGCACAAAGGGGTGATTTTTCCCAGATACCTGAAGGTACTTCGTCCCCGCCGGTATGAATGGTGGTTAAGGTGGCCCCGGCTTCCTGATACATAGCTACCACTTCTACTATAATGACCTCCAGAAATTGATAGACGGATTCCTGACAAGGGCAGATCACATTGTCTGTATAGCCCTGTACGGATTGATATTCTGAGCGATCATTTGGATCATCCAGCAGGTAACTGGTTCCTCCATTGGCCTTTATATTATGTTCCCTGGCCCTCATGGCCATAACTGCCGCCCTGGCGTGACCGGGGAAGTTCAGTTCTGGTATGATCTCAATATGTCTGGCCGCCGCATATTTAAGCAGGTCGATGAATTCTTCCCGGCTGTAATGCCCTGTTCCATAATTTTCAGGGGCTTGAGGAAAGGGACCGGACCCATAAGCAGGCAGCAGGTGGTCCAGTTCATCTTCGGTGTGGCCGCGTACTGCACCTACCGAGGTTAGCTCCGGGATGTCCTTTATTTCCAGTCGCCAGCCTTCATCATTGGTCAGGCCAAACTGCAGTTTATTCAGCTTGTAAAAGGCCATGATGTCCAGCAATTTCTTGATGGCTTCAGGTTTTTGAAAATTTCTGGATACGTCAAGATGCATGCCCCTGTAGGGAAATCGCGGGCCATCAACCACTGTTTGACAATTTATTACCGTGGGTCCACCTGCTGATTTCCAGGCCTCCAGCGGCCAAAGTGCCATCAGGGACTGTGTTCCGTAGAAAACACCGGCAGGGTCTGATCCTTCGATACTGATCACCTCTTGTTCAATGGCCAAACGGTAGTTCTCTGTTTCACTCTGACCATATGAGCCAAAAGTTAGTCTTACCCGGGCCTCATTAAGACTTTCTGTCAAGGACACCCTTAGATCGGTAGTACTGAGTTTGTCCATTAATAAACGGGCCTCATGCTCCAGTCCCTGCTGGTAGCCAATGGACAAGCTAGCCGGGATGTTGAAATGACCATTGCCAGGAATAATTTGTTGGGGTGTTGGAATGACCGGCGGGATGTCAGCGACAGCGATCACCGAAAGGGTTTTATTTTGTTGGTATCTTAACTCAGTGGTGGGTATGGGGACATTATCACCGTCCGATCTGTTAATCTGCTGCGGTTGAAGAAAAGGGCCAATATCATAGTTTTCAAGTCTTTGAGGTCCCTGTTGATCATCAAAGATTATATATAATCCCGCGGGGGCGTCGGTAACCTTAATGGCTGATCCGTAACATTTTAAATCTGTGCGCGTGCTTTCCCCCGCACCCAATGATTTGAAAGACGCTTTGGGCATAATACGATACAAGGTCCCGTTGACTAGAGTTATCTGAAGTGATCCGGAAAGACTTTCGGGAACCGGGACACCCCCTACTTGATTGTAATAAATTGTCCATCCTGAATCCGGAAAAGTGGATTCCCCGGTATTTGATATTTTCCAACTACTTGTGTAGCTACCTCCGAGGTTCTCGATCACAGACCAGGTAATTTTCAGGTCAGTTACGGTGAATGGTTTTTCAGTTTGCTGTTGACAAGAAGCGTGTATAAGCATTATCAAAAAAATAATTATTCGTTTCATAATAGGTGATTAATAATTCAGACCAAACCCAAAGGGATAAAGCGGTGCTTGCGAATCATAAGGAACATCTTCATATTGAGCATTGACGGCTTCCATGGAGGAGGGGATTTCAAATGGAAGTCGACCCATAGGTTTGGCGCGTCCAAATGCCACGTCCAACACCGCATCATCAAATGCCCCGAATTCAACTACCAAACCGGCAGACGCATTATTTATTTCAGGCATCACCGCGGGTCGATCAAGGTAAATAAAAAAAATGGTTGGTGTTTTCCGGGCAATGGTCAGCAACCGGGTAAGTTCTTCTTTGTCGAATTCCAGGCTACCCTGATGAAAGAACTGTTCAACAAAATCATCGTCACGCGGTTCCCAAGGAGCTTGTAAACGGATCAGGGCAACATCGGCTGCTTCCGGATCAGCTACTATTCGTCCATATTCTGAGGCCAGCACAGGATCTATTGCTTCAACATATAATTTAATTCCTTCTGGTAAGGGTAGTACGACACCCTGGTTGGTTTTGTTGTTCTTAAGCAGTACCATGGCCTTCCGTTGAGCCTTTGCACCTTCTTGCATATAAGATTCCTGCCCCACCACCCTGGCGGCTTCTTGCTCATCAACATAGGGATTATCAAACAACCCAAGTGCAAACTTTACTCTTAACAAACGTCGCACGGATTGGTCAAGTCGTTTTTCAGTAACCTTGCCATTTTGGATTGCCGCCAATAGCTGTTTACCGTGGTTGTTGCCACCAAATTGATCCACACCTGCATCGATGGCCATTACGATTTTGTCTTCAATACTTAGGTGCTCAACCCCCCAGTCTTTCGCTTCCACCACCTCAATTCCGACAAAGGAAAAACCTTCAAGAATTCCCCAATCAGTACACACAATTCCATTATAGCCAAATTCATCTCTTAGCAGATCATTTACTATTTCCCTATTGAAACTCATTCCTACATCCTGAGTAGTCTGGCCCACAGGCACACCATAATAAGGCATCATCATGGCAGTCCCCGCCTCAATCGCTGCTTTGAAGGGTATGAGATGATACTTAAAGTTATTGCCCGGATACACCTGATCTTTTCCATAACTGAAGTGGGCATCCTCCCCACCAGCTTGGGGTCCTCCTCCCGGCCAATGTTTAGTCATGCAGGCCACGTTATTGGTCCCTAGTTTTTTTCCTTGAAACCCTGTGATGTAGGCGGAGGTCATGGTGGCAGATAGTTCGGCATTTTCACCGAAGGTACCGTTGATCCGGGCCCAGCGAGGTTCTGTAGCCAGATCCGCCATAGGATGTAAAGCAGTGCGTATACCTACTGAACGCATTTCATGGCTGGCAATTTGCGCAAACTTCACCGTAAGGCTGGAATCACCAATAGCCGCCAGACCAATGGGCTCCGGCCATTTCGAATAGCCGCCTTCCAAAAGATTGTTTCCCAGAAAATTATTAACACCGTTCCTTGGATCTGAGCTTATGGTAATAGGAATTCCCAGCCGGTCCATTTCTGCTATCTTCTGTATGCGGTTGTTCCATTTGGCCTGGAACCTTGCTTTTGGAACCTCGAAAAGATTAAAATGGCGGACTTTTTGGTTAATTATGACATCGTATGAAGATACGGGGCTCATCATGGCCGGTTTTCCAAGTACCTGGCCTCTATTGCCCACTCCGATGGGAGGATGCCAAAACATCCCCACTTTAGCCTCCAGGCTCATCTGACTTAAAAGGTCATCCACTCTTGCTTCCACAGGTTGTCGACTGTCTTCATAGATATCCAATTCACCATTGGCGTTTAAGTCACGAAATTGGTGACCTTGCTCAGTCAGGATGGGTTTCTTTACCAGTTTTGCTTTGGCCCTTTTGTTGAGCAACCAGTAATATCCTTGAAATGAAAAATATACCACCAGGCTCAATAGGATAATGACCCCTCCGATGTACTTAATCCATTTCCAAAATTTTCTCATTCAAGTCGCAAGGTAAATGCTTATGGTAAAATAATCAGTACCCGCACAATAAAGTGCTCTAAATAGTTGTCTGATTTTGATCATCCGAAGAAAAAAGTAGATATTATAAGTAATAGTTGTAATTGTAGTGTATTTAACTTTAGATTTGCACAATCGATTACCCTCAGGTGTAATTGATTTATACAGAAGAGGTGAGAGAACAGGCTCGAAGACCCTCTGGCAACCACCGGCACATGCAGGAAGGTGCCAATTCCTGCCACGCGGATTGACGTGGACATATAAGTTAATTGCAATATGGAAACAACAACAGACATTTTTACCGTTCAAAGTGCCCCGGGTGGCATATCTTACTTTTCAGTATTTGCTTCAGCTTGCTGTTGTTGTATGTAGAATTTCTGTCGTTGAGAAATTATCCTTTAAAGAGACAGTATCAATTAATCAAACGTTTAAGCTATCAAAAATAAAATTATGTCTGAACAACCTAACAATTTAAGATTTGAAACTTTACAATTACATGCAGGACAGGAAATTGATGAAACCACCCGTTCGCGTGCAGTTCCTATTTACCAAACAACCAGCTATACCTTCAAGGACTCAGAACATGGGGCCAATCTATTTGCCTTAAAGGAGTTTGGTAACATTTATACCAGAATAATGAACCCCACTAATGATGTGCTGGAAAAGAGAATAGCCGCTCTGGAAGGGGGCGTGGCCGCTTTGGCGGTAGCCTCCGGGCAAGCCTCCCAATTCATCGCTTTAAATAATATTCTTCAGGCAGGTGATAATTTTATTTCAACCAGCTATTTGTATGGAGGCACCTACAATCAATTTAAAGTGACCTTTAAACGATTAGCGGTAGAGGTGCGGTTCACTGAAGATGATCAACCGGCCAGCTTTGAAAAATTGATAGATGAAAACACCAAGGCCCTTTATCTGGAAACTATTGGCAACCCGGAGTTCAACGTACCGGATTTTGAAGCCATTGCACAAGTCGCTAAGGACCACGACCTTCCCCTGATAGTAGACAATACTTTCGGCGCCGCAGGCTATTTGTTTAAACCATTGGAACATGGTGCACATGTAGTGGTTACCTCCGCTACCAAGTGGATTGGCGGACATGGCAACAGCATTGGCGGGCTGATTGTGGATGGTGGTAATTATAATTGGGGAAATGGCAAGTATCCTCAATTTACTGAGCCTTCAGAAGGTTATCACGGCATGAAATTCTGGGAGATTTTCGGAACTGATGGTCCTTTTGGCAACATAGCTTTTATAATCAGGGCCAGAGTTGAAGGCCTGCGTGATTTTGGATCAGCCCTTAGTCCTTTTAATTCCTTTTTGTTTCTTACAGGTCTGGAGACACTCTCAGTACGAATGGACAGAATATGTCAGAATGCTTTGGATCTGGCCAATTGGCTGGAGCAGCATGACCTGGTGGAAGGGGTCAATTACCCCGGACTTTCATCAAGCCCGTACCATGAAATTGCCAGTAAGTACCTGAAACGAGGTTTTGGAGGGGTACTTTCATTCGAAATCAAAGGGGGTAAAGAAAATGCAGAGCAATTTGTAAATAGCCTTGGGTTGATAAGTCACCTGGCTAATGTTGGAGATGCCAAGACTTTAATAATTCATCCCTCATCCACTACTCATGCGCAGTTATCCGATGAGGAGCAGTTAGCAACTGGGGTGACTCCTACCAGTTTAAGAATATCGGCTGGTTTGGAACATATTGAGGATATAAAATCGGATTTACAACAGGCCTTTGATAAAGTATTTTCATTCGAGCCTGTAGGTTAAGTTTGTTATGCGCATAATGCACCAGGAAACATTTAGATATACTGAGGATTTCAACCTTGAACTAGGAGGTAAATTAAAGGGCTTCGAGTTGAGTTACTCTACCTTAGGTACGCTAAATAAAGAGAAGGACAATGTAGTGTGGGTGTGTCATGCGTTGACGGCTAACTCCGAATTTACTGATTGGTGGTCTGGTTTGGTGGAGGGTCTGTTTGACACTTCCCAATACTTCATAATCTGTGCCAACATGCTTGGAGGATGCTATGGAAGTACCGGGCCCCTTTCTACCAACCCTGAAGATGGGAAACCGTATTTTCACGATTTCCCATCTTTAACCAACCGCGATGTGGTAAACAGCTATGAAAAACTCCGTCATCACTTGGGAATTAATGCTATTCACACGCTGATGGGCGGATCCATGGGTGGGCAGCAGGCGCTGGAGTGGAGTGTACAGTCGCCAAGGTTTGTTGCCAATTTGGTGCTGATAGCTGCCAGCGCGGTGCACAGCGCTTGGGGTATTGCTTTTAATGAGTCACAGAGGATGGCCATAGAAACAGATCCTACATGGATAGAGTCTATCCAGGATGCAGGAATGGTGGGTATGAAGGCGGCAAGGGCTGTTGCTTTATTGTCATACAGGAACTATCAATGTTACCAGAATACTCAAAGGGAGGATAATGACCAGGTCGCAGATAATTTCAAAGCGGCATCCTACCAACAGTATCAGGGCCTGAAGTTGTACCAGCGTTTTAATGCCTATACCTATTGGTACTTGTCAAAAACCATGGACACACACAATGTTGGACGAGGCAGAAATGGGATTGCTGCTGCTCTGGCAAAAGTTGAAGCCCAAACTACCATCATCGGTATCCGGTCTGATATCTTGTTCCCGCTACCAGAACAGCGCTTTCTGGCGATGCATATTAGGAATTCCGAATATCATGAGATTGACTCAGATTACGGTCATGACGGGTTTTTACTGGAGCTGGACCAGCTTTCAAAGATTATTAACGGAGACAGGAAACCTAACCATAAACACATAATTGCTAATGGTTGAGAAGATAAAATTGGGTCTGGTTGGATTCGGGTGCGTGGGCCAGGCGTTATACAATATTATTACCAATGAGTCCCTGCCAATTGAGGTGGTGAAGATATGTGTAAAAGACAGGGACAAGAACAGGTCGCTGTCCAGTGATAACTTTACCTTCCAATACCGGGAATTGGTAGAGGACCCTGAAATAAAGGTGATAGTTGAATTGATTGACGATGCCGATGCCGCATTTCTTATGGTGAAACAGGCACTGATCGCTGGGAAAATGGTGGTTACCGCTAATAAAAAGATGGTAGCTGAACATCTGGAAGAACTTATGATGCTCAGGGAAAATGGAGGGAAATTATGGTATGAAGCAGCTGTGTGTGGAAGTATCCCCATTGTAAAAACCATGGACCAATTTTACAACCATGAACCGATCCATGAGATATCCGGTATTTTAAATGGTTCCTGCAACTTTATATTGTCTCAAATAGAAAATAAGGGTGTTGATTACCAACAGGCTTTGACCGAGGCCCAGGAATTGGGTTTTGCCGAGTCAGATCCATTGCTTGACGTAGGTGGATATGACACCATGAATAAACTGGTTATTCTGCTTTGTCATGCTTATGGAATAACTGCCAGCCCCAGTAACTTGTGTACTATTGGTATTCAGAACCTGAAGTCACAAGATCTGAAATTCGCAAAACAGCGAGGGTTCAAAATAAAGTTGGTGGCCAGGGCTGTTCGCGAAGGGGACAAGGTACAAGCCTATGTGATGCCTTGCTTTGTGGCAAGCCAACATGCTCTTAGTCAGGTTAACAATGAGTTTAATGCCGTATTGGTTAAAGGAAAATATACAGATGATCATTTGTTTACCGGTAAAGGTGCAGGTGGCGCGCCCACAGCTGCATCAGTGATCGCGGACATCTACGCAACTGAGGGCCAGAAGGACTACGATTATTATAAATGGAATGCTAATAAGGACATGGTTTACAGCAATGATGTCAGCCTTCCCATCTATTTGCGTTATAAAACCGCCAAGGACCTGGAGGAGTTTGGGTTCCAACATATTTGGAGTGAAGGGCCATATGAGCAGGGTGGTTTCGTGCTGGGTAAAACATCTCTTGAAAACCTGTGGTCCTTAAATTCTTATATAGAAGAGCAGGGTATTACCGTGATAAGCGCCGGTTTGCTTCAAGATCCTGTAAAGGCGACCAGTCAGATGAGCAAAGAAACTTTATTATTTTAGTGGGATGAGCAATTACAAACATTTCGAGTCGAAAGCCATCAGGACGCAAAGTAATAATGAGTTGCACCGCGAGCATTCTACTCCAATTTTTATGACATCTTCATTCACTTTTGAGAATGCGGAGCAGGCACGGGCCATGTTCGCGGATGAAATAGAAGGAAGCATCTATACCCGTTTCACAAACCCAAATAACAATGAATTTATCGACAAGCTTTGCTTGTTGGAAGAAGCGGAAAGCGGTATTGCCACAGCATCAGGTATGGCTGCTATGTTCAGCAGTATGGCCGGTCTGTTGAAAACCGGTGATCATGTACTGGCTTCCAGATCAGTATTTGGATCTACCCATCAATTGTTCACTGAAATCTTTCCCAAATGGGGTATAGATCATACCTATGTGGATATTGATAAACCGGAAACCTGGGCCGGCAGCATAAAATCCAATACCAAAATGATTTTTGCCGAAACTCCATCCAATCCGGGTTTGGACATCCTTGATCTGGAGTGGTTGGGTAAATTGGCTACGGACCATGGCCTGATCTTGAATATTGATAATTGCTTTGCTACCCCGTTTTTGCAGCAGCCAACTAAATTTGGGGCACACCTGGTGACCCATTCTGCAACTAAGTTCATCGACGGGCAAGGAAGAACGGTAGGTGGGGCTATCGTAGGGTCTGAGGAATTGATTAAAGACATCAGGTTTTTCACCAGGCACACCGGCCCATCCCTATCGCCTTTTAATGGCTGGATACTTTCGAAGAGCTTGGAAACATTGCCGGTTAGGATGGAAAAGCACTGTGAGAATGCCTTGAAAATTGCCGAGTACCTGGAGGGTCATGAAGAATTGGTATTCGTTAAATACCCATTCCTACCCTCTCACCCGCAACAGCAACTGGCGAAAAAACAAATGCGCTATGGAGGCGGGCTGGTAACTTTTGTGGTTTCAGGAGGGTACCACCGGGCTGGAAAATTTCTAAACAACCTGAATATGTTATCCCATACTGCTAATTTAGGAGATACCCGGACAACTGTAACACATCCCTCATCGACCACCCACAGTAAACTCACTGAAGAAGAACAGTTACGCGTAGGTATAGAACCAGGGTTAATCCGAATTTCAGTGGGATTAGAGAATGTAAACGACATATTGGAAGATATTATTGGGGCATTAGAAGCCTCAAATGAAAAAAAAGTCTTAAATTGAGCATCATTTTAAATAAATACACGTTTGACTAAAACAGGAAGTACTAAATAAATGACTGAATCTATTTCCAGAATGTTTATCCAACGAATCAACCAGTGTTGTTGCTGTTGTTGCTATATGCCTTTTATAAAGGACCGGGGAAATAGATATTATTGAATGTAGTTGTAGTTTATATATCATAATAGAAGCCCCTCGGATCTCCAGGGGCTTTTTTAATAATCGAATTTTAAAAAATATTAATGAAAAGAAAATGACTTTATCCACCACTGATACCATTAGTAAAGCCGCTCGCAAAGATATTCTGGAGCTGGACCGGAAGATCAATGACTTTAAGGAAGGCGCGATCCCCGAAGAACGATTCAAAGCATTCCGGCTGACACGGGGAGTATACGGCCAGAGACAGCTGGGCGTACAAATGGTTCGAATAAAACTGCCATTCGGTAGAATGACAGGAGAACAATTGATTCGCATCGCCGATATATCTGAAAAATATAGCAACGGAAATCTGCACACCACTACCCGTCAAAATATTCAGCTACACTACGTGAAAGTGGACGATAGCCCTCAACTCTGGCAGGAATTGGAAGAAGTGGG
>CAZOJZ010000387.1:0-1993 GCA_964580205.1 uncultured Roseivirgaceae bacterium | reverse complement strand
CTTTTGTTGGCTTTCTGACAAATTAGTGGTTTCCCCAATGTCATTATTGATGTTAAATAGTTCAAATCGTTGGTCCAGGTGATAATAGATAAGTTTCCAATCACCTTTTCGAACCGCGCTGAAGGCACCAATGCCGGGGCCGGTGGGGCCCCATTCGTTCGGGAAGTGCCAGTATAATGGCCTATCCTGTGCCATGGTTTGGTTTTCTGTCAACAAGCTGACAAAACTTTTGCCATCCACCATTTGAGCAGTTTTATACTGATCAATACCCGCTATTTCCAGAATAGTGGGAAAAAAATCTTCGATGATCAGGTAGTTATGGTTCTCTGATCCCGGTGCGACCACTCCGGGCCACTTGACCATCATGGGCTCCCGGATACCTCCTTCGTGAATAGACCCTTTTCCGCTGGACAATGGTTTATTATGTGTATGCGGTTCACCTCCTCTGGCCACTGCGCTTAATCCACCATTATCAGACATAAAGAGGATTACGGTACTATCTGAAAGTTGTTTTTCATCAAGGTAGTCCATGATCCTACCCACACTGTAGTCCATGCTTTCAATCATGGATGCATAGCTGGCCTCGATTGAGTCCAGTCCCATTTCTAAATAGCGGCTTAGATATATTGGATTGCCCATGATTGGCGTGTGTACGGTATAGTATGCCATGTAAAGAAAGAACGGCTTGGTACTTTGATCGAGTGCGCTCAAAGCTTCAGTAGTAAGGGCGTCTGTAAGAAAAATTTCTTTGCCATGGTATTTACTCAGGCCAGGTACTGGCCAGGGAGTGTCCTGAAATTCAGGAGTGTTTCCAAAGTTCTCAGATCCGTAATAACTTTTAGGGGCCCCTGCTGCATGGCCGGCGATGTTAACATCGAAACCCAGATTCAAGGGGTCCTCGCCAGGTGTGCCAATAGCGCCAAAGTGTGCTTTGCCCACATGAATGGTGTGGTATCCGTTTTCTTGCAGTATCTCAGGCAGGGTGGTGGCGAAAACTGAATTTTGAAGAGTTGAATCAGGTGAAAGTCCGTTTACATTCCATAAAGGAAACTCCAGGGATTGGTGATTGGTCTCCATGGACTTAATCTGGTCCGGTTGCAAGGTCCAATTAGTGACCCGATGACGAGCAGTATTCATACCAGTCATCAGACTAACACGGGTGGGTGAACAAACCGGGGTAGCATAAGCTTGGGTAAATTTCATGCCCTGTGATGCCAATCGCTCCATGTTAGGAGTTCTATAGCGCTGATTAAAGGGAGTCTCACGGTCCCAGAAAGGAACAGAAGTATCCTGCCACCCCAGATCGTCCACTAAAAATAAAATAATATTTGGGGGAGGAGTGGATGTTTCTGTCTTAAGATTCGAGCAGGCACAAACCAAGCATGCCAATAATGTAAGGCTCCATAATTTCATCAGTCGCTGTTTTGGTTATTTAATTATCCGGATCGCTATCTTAAGAATTTACCGGATAAAATACCAGTATCCGCATGCCTATCATTTGGGCTTACCAGTAAATACAGGCCGGGACAGATTGCAATCGTTAAAAATAAATGTCAGCTTTGCGACAAATATTCTTTGATTTATTGGAAGCATGTAACTAATGGAGCGATTCTTTAGAAAGACTATCATTTTATGTCTGCTAAATTTTTTGGCCGTAAACCTTGGTGCTCAGCATTCCGTGGCCAGAAAATGGAATGATGTTCTGTTACAGGCCATCAGAAATGATTTTGCCAGACCCACTGTGCATGCAAGGAATTTGTTTCATGCTTCTGTGGCTATGTACGATTCATGGGCCATCTATGATCCGACTGCTACCACATATTTTACTGGTCAAAGTGTTGGTGATTATTTTTGTTCTTTTGGTAAGGTTGCCCCTGTCAGTGACTTGAAAGCTGCCCAAGAGGAGGCAATGAGCTATGCAGTCTATCGTTTACTGACTCACCGCTTTTTGTATTCACCAGGAGCTGATGAATCGCTGCAGCGTTTTGACTCT
>CAZOJZ010000386.1:0-1698 GCA_964580205.1 uncultured Roseivirgaceae bacterium | reverse complement strand
TTCTGGAATATTATTCAAAATTATTAGCATGGTTAGGGAATCAGGATAACTCGATAGTGAATCGCCATCGGGGAATTCAAAAATGAAGTTTGCCTGCGGAGAAACCGTAGCCGAAAACTTAACCGAATGATCATATAGTTTTACGGCAGGCACTTTAATAGTTATTTCCAGACTGTCTGTTGCCCTTACAGTATCAACATTTTCAGAAATTGTCATTGCATAATCAGGAAAATAAGCGACATAACTACCAAAACTCCCATTTCGAAAATCCGACCAAACAGACATGGAAGTAATCCTGTTGGAAGTTATAGCATCATAATCTCCCTGATAGCGTGGCGTTCCGCCACCACCGCAAGTACTGCAATCAATCTTAAATTTTGATGTTGATAGATTTTGATTTTCTACCCATGTAGTACCTCCATCATCCGAATATGATGCATAAACTTCAGCACTATCACTTGTTGATACGTTTCTCGTATCAAACCATTTTATATACAATCTACCTGATTCCTTATCACACCAGGTTGCTGGCATCCATTGATGGTTGCCCTGGGAATTAGGATCATCATTAACCGTTACTGCAGATGACCAGTTAACTCCCTGATCATCTGAATACCTGCAGTAAATATCGGGTTTGTTTCCATTGCCAACCGGATTGTTGGAAGCGTAAACGAGGTAGAGTCTACCTCTAAAAGGTCCATAACTGTTATCGGCAGCTATAAAAGGATAAGGTCTTGTACGCATATTTTCAACAGAGTGTCTACCATTTACGTTCGTACCAACGTAGTTAGCAAATTGCTGAGTCGATTTTAATATCCAGCTAGATCCACCATTTGTTGATACATAGAACGAATATTGCGAAGCAAATGTACTGGTATGGTTAGTTACAACATATACGGCACCGCCGGGAACATCTCCGCCAATTACATTTGGTCCTACGGCAACCATAACCCCAGGTAGTCGATTATTACTATTGAATGTGCCGGTAGCATTCCATGTAACTCCAAGGTTGGTACTTCGAGCAACCCTATGACCACCTGAGATGCTCATAGTAGTATAAACATAATTCGAGTATGGTCCAGCAGATTGATCAGCAGCAATCCAGTTTTTGTCATTACCAGAAATCGATGTAACTGCAGGTGACCATGTTGCTCCATTATCAGTTGAAACAATCACCTTACATCCAAGTATGCCAGCAGTACCGTACATGTTTTCGTAGTATAGATTTCCTAAACTATCACAAGCTGTTGCCGGATCTCCCCGCATATTAAATCCGAAGCTGGGAACTTGAAAGAACCATTCGTTTCCATCATAAGTGTAATGAATAGCATTAGTATTAAAAGCATTAAAGTATTCAGTTGGGGCAAGTGGATTGGATGATATATGTGGTTCAGCAAAATCAATTCCTAAAAAGAAGTTATCAAAACCTTCCTCAGAAGTCTCAACTACTCTCCCCAGTGGAGATTGAACTGGAATTGTTTCAGGGATCTCCATTCCAAAAGTATTATCAATGTTCGGATTATCTTGAGCCGATACGACCCCCGCAAAGAGTATAAAACTAATACACAATAATTGAACTATTCCTGTAACAAAATTTTTCATCTTCGGTTCCTATTTGAAAGTTTATTTGAAAATAAATTTAAATGAATAAAACATTCCTCCAAGATACAACTCAGAGGGATTAAATTTCAACATATT
>CAZOJZ010000385.1:0-6151 GCA_964580205.1 uncultured Roseivirgaceae bacterium | reverse complement strand
AGTATGCTAGCATGGTATTATTAGATAAAAACCCTTTGGAAAATATATCCAATACGAAAACTATAAGGGGGTTATTTCTGAAAGGAAAGTATTACGATAGAGAACAATTAAATGAAATGCGTAATTAAATTATTCAATCGTGTACGAGTCCAGGTCAACTAGTGGTTTAACACTAAACACGTATATATATGATTCAGACACGTGTCCTTATCGGGGGGGTCAAGATCTCCACAACTTTTGCCTTCACCGAAATCCTTGCCCTAAACTCTTTCTTCGTGCAGTGTGCATATTTATTGCCTATCAATGACCTATCACAAGAAAAGTGAAATCTCCCTAAAAAACCTCAACGCTTGGCGCTCTTATAAGGATTAACTGAACGGCTGCTATCGGCACAAAGCGGCCATTCAGAGTCTTCAAAAACATAGGTTTTGGGCGTATTTCAAATAACATTGATAAAAAGAGGTGTTTCATTTCTTTTATCAGTTGTCAGTGGTCGGTCTAAATTATTCAGAAATATCTCATTCAATATAGCCAAATGACCATGAGGCAAGGAAATAACCTAATCCTTAACCTCATTCTATAACAGCACCAATGTCATTTCACTGACATTACATACTATAAATTCCCTGGTAACGCAACTCTTTTCTTCCTTGGACTGTACTGGTTACACGGGTTAGTGCTGAAAAAGATAAAATTACTTTAACAATTGAAAAATGAATAGAAGAAGCAAGCTAGTGGTACAGGTAAGTACCTTTGTGCTAATGATTTTCGCAACTATTAGTTGTGGAGATGATGATGAATTAGGAGGACCACCCCCCAGTAATATGGAATCGGTGATCAGAATAGTAACGGTGAATCCCTTAACGAATAAAATCACTTTGAAGAATTTCGGAAGCAAAGCCCAGAACATCTCGGGCTATTGGATCTGCAACTTAAAAACTTATGCTCAGGTAAATGGATTAACCTCTGACGACCTGACCCTGGAACCAGATGAGACCATAGCATTGGATCGACCTATCGATAATACTGCTTCTGCCGTGGGTTTATACAACACCAATGCATTTACATCCACTGATGCCATGGAAGATTTCATGCAGTATGGTCAGGACTTAGGAACTAATGGCCGGGTCGACATAGCTGTGACTAAGGGTATTTGGTCAGAAGGAGATTTCGTAGATGGAGGATCGCCCTATCAATATAATGGAAGCGGAGTAGAGAATGGGGTAGGTAGCTGGTCTGGTAACTGAACGCGCTCAAACAGTTGTCATTTGATGCTGCGACCGGTGGAACTGCTCTCCGGTTGCAGCATTTTATTTATTGTTCAATAGCCTAGATTTACTGGTTCATATATATGCTTATATGGCTTAAAAAGCCATATTGCTATTCAAGGCATACACTATGTCTATAGCGCATCAATATACGCCATACCATTGAACGTTAGTAAACATTCGAGATACCTGATGAATATTACTCAATCCATAGAGCTATTTACCGCAATAAACTTGGGTATAGTTGGTTTATCTCACTTTTTATAACCTAAAATCTGGGTTGATTTTTTTGTTTTTTTACATGCCAAAAAACATATTGGAAATATTGTCAATGCATTAATAGCACTTGGTATGGGGTCTTTTATTATGTCTTTTCATTTTATTTGGTCCTGGCCAAGAATACTCATAACTGTCTATGGTTTATCTCAAATAGTGAAAGGGCTGATTTATTTACTTGAACCATCAATAGGTTTGGCAAGTATAGGGAAGGTCACAATGGATAAATCAAATAAATATAGATGGATTGGTTTACCAATGTTTATCTTATCGCTTGTTATTATATATGGCTTAATGAAAGATGGAGCATTTCAATAGAAATACTTTCATGCAAATTCGAAAGGACTTTGGGTCGTTACCAGCCTTTCACTCACCGGCCGCTTTCGGCCAAAAGCGGCCGGTGGGGAGACAGCGGAATCATCTCAAAAATCAATATTAAATATGGGATTGGTCATTTCAATATTCCGTTTAGTTCAGTCTATTGATAGACTTACAGGTTAGGTAACGTTTATCGTTCATTAAGATGCTTTTTTAAATATTGAATTTCGATCTTGCGTGAATTATATTGTCTCTTCAGCTTATCAACGATATCAACAGACAATATTTTCTGAATTTTGGTTTCATTGAATTTAAGGAATTGATATTGAAATCTAAGTGAAATCATTACGTCATTGGCCCAATTGGAGTGCTGCCGACATCAAACTTGTGAGCTCGCTCAGTTGGGGGTAGTACTAACTGACATCTCATCAATTAATCCTTTTGCTTCGAGCAAGTCCTTAGTCTCAAATCCTTCAGTAAACCAGGAATATACACTTGAGAGGGTAGTTATTGCCTTAGATATCTTTCCTTGAGATTGTTGCCATCGCGCCAGGCTCATGGCGGTTCGTAACTCAAGAGATTTAGCCTTTTGTTCTATGGAGATTGCCATACTTTCCTGGTAGCAATTATCTATCTTACTCGCATATAAATCCCGGTCTTTGGCTAATAACAAGTCACCTTTGATCCGCAAGATTTCAGATCGGAAATGCTGATCATTGGTTTTTCCCGCCACCTGCAGAGCTTTGGAAATGGCCTGCAATCCCATTTCAATTTCTCCCGCTTTATGACAAAGTTCGGCAAACGAAGCCGTATGTAGGTTAATTCCTATTTTGGCCCGCTGTTCTCGAATTGAAATGGAGTCACCTATCATTTTTAATCCAGTTTGTACTTCTCCATCAATTACTTCACAGGCACCAATGAAGGTGATGGCTTCGAGTGCAAGCATATTATTTCCGAAGTCATCACTTACTTTTTTGCATTCGGTGGCCAGGTTACGGCACAACGCTATATTTCCAACAAAATAAGAAATGAAGGAACTAACAAACAAACAAATGCTTTGATCGTAAGGAAGTTTGCGTTTTCGGGCTTGTTCAACCGCCAGTTGAGCTATTTCCAACGCTTGATCCGGGTATCCGAGAAGCCACAACACATGACCACTTTGAACCTGACTGATTATAATCGGATCGCCTGAGATGAATTCACTGGTTCCCCAATTCACAGATGGTTTGAGGGAAATCGCTTTAGAAAATGATCGTCGACTTTGGGTTAAATCACTGCTGAACAGTGATGTCTGACCGATCATACGATATGATTCAGCAATGAAATCCGGTCTTTCCAGTTGTTTTGCAATGGCCAATCCCTTTACCGCATTGCTCAAGGCGAGGGATGTAACTCCCTGAAAAAGCTCATAAATAGTTGATATACTGAGTGCCCTGAATAAATTCATTTTGTCCCCCTGGGATTCTGAAAGTTCTTCCAACCTCTTGCTGGCATCGGAAGTAAGTCTTGAACCCCAACCGGCTGTCATATGTAAAATGGGTGCCTGGATGGATAGCACCCTTAATTCCATTGCTAGTTTGGTTTCTTTATCTTCTAATTTTGGCAATAAGTCCATCGCCTGCTGTAAGTAGCCCAGAGCTTCTTCGAAAGCCTGATATTGCCTTGCCTTACCCCCGGCTAAAATCCAATAGGAAATGGCCTGTTCCCACTCACCCCCTTTTTCAAAGTGGTAGGCAAGTGTTGCTGGTAGTTCCTGAACCTGATCCGCATATTGGGTGGTAAAGATGGAAGCCACTTGTTTGTGCAGTTCCTGTTGTTGACTTTTTAATAGTGCCTGGTAGGCGGCGTCTCTGATCAGGACATGCCTGAAGGTGAAAACTGCTTCCGGAGGAGCTCCGGATTGTACCAACAACTCGGCATCAACTAATTGCTCAAGGCAATTTCTGAGTTGTTCTTCCGGCATATCTGAGACATCTCTTATTAATGAGTATTCGAAATCCCTTCCTATCACTGCACCTACTTGGGCAATTCTTCGGGCAGTATTCATAGTGTCCAGCCTTGCCAGTAAAGAATCGTGTAATGTATTTGGTATCGCCAGTGAAGATAATGGCCCACAAAGTTCATAGCCATCATCCTTCTCAATTACCATATCGGAATTCAACACCATTTTCGTTAGTTCCTCCACAAACAAGGGAACCCCATCGGTTTTTTTAACTATCTGCTCCACCAGATTTTCTGGCAATTTCTTTCCTTTGGCAATTCTTTTGATCATGGCTTTTACCGCATGATCAAAAAGGTTTGACAAAGGCATCATTATCAAATGCGGTCTCAATCGCCAGGTGGGTTCAAATTGTGGCCTGAAGCTCACAATGGTCAGCAGGTTCATGTCAGGAGATTGATTGATCAGTTGGTTGATTAGTTCAAGCGAGGCGTCATCCATCCAATGTAGGTCCTCAAACACCAACAGCAAATTCTTTTCCTGAGCCCGTTTCATAAAGATCGAAAGCATGGCGTTGACGATTTTTACTTTTTGTTGTTCAACAGAAAATGGCGTAGGGTGGTAGTTGCTTTGTTCCAGTGGTATGGTCAATATTCCGGCGAACAGGGGTACCACCTCCTGCAAAGAGAGACCAAAATGAGACAGAAACTGTTCTAAAAGCGCCAGTTGTTTCTCAGCATCTTCATCTCCTTTGAGTTTAAGTCCCAGTCTTTTCATGGTTTGAGATATAGGATGAAAGGCGGTATTGCGATGATATGGAGAACATTGATGGGGGATGAGCCAGAGATCCTCTTCATGTGCCACCCGCTCCACCATGGTTTGAAGAACCCGGGATTTCCCCATTCCGGCCTCAGCGCTGAGCATGACCAGGTGTGAATTGCCCCTTTTCGCCTCCTCCCAATATTTGAGCAATTGCTGCACTTCCTCGTCACGTCCTACAAGTGGTAACAGGTTGGTCGAGCTGCGGAATTCAAATCGCTTTAGCATTGCTAAGTCACTGATTACCTGGAAGACATTTAAGTCTTCATCCACGCCCTTTATCGATTGTTTCCCTAAATCCTTGCATTTGAAGTGCTCCATAACCAATTCGTAGGTATCATAGCTGATAACCATAGAATTAGGTTGTGCCAGACTTTCCAGTTTAGCTGCAATATTTGGAGCTGCTCCCAGAGCTAATTGCTGGGATGCTTCTTTTTCTCCTATGTTTCCAATAACTACCAACCCGGTATGGATGCCTATCCTGATGGATATTGAGATCTCGATAGTATTATGCAATTGCTCATTCAGTTCGGTAATCGCATTTAGAATTCCCAACCCTGAACTAATAGCGCGGTGGGCATCGTTTTCGTGTGCTTTGGGGTACCCGAAATATGCCAGGATGCCATCACCAAGATACTGGGCAACATGGCCATCATATTTTGCAACTTCTTTTTCACAAACATCCTGGTACTTTTGAATCACCACCCTTAGGTCTTCAGGATCCAGTTGGTGGGATAGGGCAGTTGAACCGACCAAGTCGCAAAACATTACTGTCAGGCGCCTCCTTTCCCCTTCTGTTGTTCTTGAGGGTGGTGGATCCCCTCTGGTATGCGATACCTCGGCCGAATCCTCGGTTTGCAGTCGATTGCCACAATTACCGCAGAATTTAAATCCTGCAGGATTATCAAACCCACATGAGGAGCACAGCTTAGGCAGTGACTGTCCACACGATCCACAGAAATTTGTCCCTTCCGGATTATCAAAAGTGCAGCCTGGGCAGATCATATACTTGGTATTTCACACTCCATGAATTACATAATATACCAAAGTACGGGAAGTAAGTAAAGCAATGGGGGTCAATTAGTTGTTTAAACAACGTTTTCTGACTATATAAGTGATAGCCAATGGCTAAAACCTTATAGTGATGTGACACCAATATGGATGTATCAGGTCAGGGCGATGCGTCTTTCAATGAGTTTTCTGACCATTTCAAAAAATACCAACCGACGATGTCGGTAAACATAATGGCAGCTAGTTGACGGGATTGAGCTGGCATGAGAATAAGTTACGAAAAATACTATGAAGGCGCATTTACCTCGCTGATATGAAGGTTTGCTGAACGGCTGCTTACGGCCCAAGTATCACTCAATGGATTTAACGATTGTCCACTTTTTTGTTACAAGTCCAATAAAGTTTTGACCCTTTATGTGGCCAAGGTTTTGCCAGCAGGTTCTAACAAAATACCAGAAGAATGTCTTCGACCTTCTCTCTCCAAATCCTGACAGTATTCGGTGAGCTTTTTCAATGAACC
>CAZOJZ010000384.1:0-4289 GCA_964580205.1 uncultured Roseivirgaceae bacterium | reverse complement strand
AGTATGCTAGCATGGTATTATTAGATAAAAACCCTTTGGAAAATATATCCAATACGAAAACTATAAGGGGGTTATTTCTGAAAGGAAAGTATTACGATAGAGAACAATTAAATGAAATGCGTAATTAAATTATTCAATCGTTTACGAGTCCAGGTCAACTAGTGGTTTAACACTAAACATGTATATATATGATTCAGACACGTGTCCTTATCGGGGGGGAAGTGTTGGGATATTAATTTTTTAAATCCTGCTCTGTCCTTTATTCATTCAGTAAGTTTATTTTTAAAAACAATGCGACAGCTTCTGTCATCTGGTCTCTATTTTCTTTTTTTCTAAACCCATGACCTTCGTCCTTAGCCAACATGTACCACACGATCCCCTTATTGTCTCTTATAGACTTTACCATTTGTTCTGACTCAGTAGCTGGGACACGAGGGTCATTTGCTCCTTGTATTACGAAGAGTGGTTTCGTAAATTCATCAACATGATTTGTAGGTGAAATTGATAGCAAATACTCTCTCATTTTCGGATCTCTTTCGTCTCCATATTCAGCCCTTCTTAAATCTCTCCTATATTCTTCGGTGTTTTCTAAAAAAGTTACAAAATTGCTTATCCCTACTATGTCAACTCCACACTTCAATTTATCATTGAAATTATACATTGATGATAATACCATATAACCCCCATATGATCCTCCAAATACTGCAATCCTTTCTTTGTCAAACTCTGGTTGATCCTCGATCCATTCTATTAGCTTTCCTATGTCCTTAACTGAATTTTCTCTGTTAAATCCATTATCCAATTTCAGGTAAGTTTTTCCATATCCTGCTGATCCACGAACATTAGGAGCAATAACTGCGATTCCCATTTCATTCGCCAAAAAGGCATAGAAGGATGAAAAATAAGGAATATGTTGCCCTTCAGGACCTCCATGTATTGATATCATAACTGGTAATTCGCCATCAGTATTTTGTGGTTTATATACAAACGCAGGGATTTGTCTTTTCACCCCATTGACCTCATCGTATGTATCAAAGGTGATTAACTCTGGTTTTGGGAATGAGGCAGTATTCAACCCCCCAACTTCGCTTGTTGTCCATCTTTTGTTCTGCATGGAATTGAAGTCGAGTGAATAAACATCACCCGGAGTTTCAGTTGTATTCAAAACCATTGCAAGTTCATTCTTTGTAGGGTGAAATTTGAGAGAATAAATTTGGCCAATGGGAAGATTGAGAACTTTTTCATACTGGCCCGTTTGAAGATCAAATGAGTACAATTGACTAAATCCATTTTCGTTGGCAGTAAAAGCGGCTTTGGTATTATCAGAGTTAGTTGCAAATTCCTCAATGTCCCAGGGTATATCGTCAGTTATGTATTTAATTTTTTTCTTCTTAATGTCATATTCTACCAGTGTGTTAAACTCCTTCCCTTCATTCGTATAAGCATAAATCTTGTTTCCGGTCTTGCCCCATGCCAATGCAATAAAAACAGCTTCTTTTTTGCTGTCATTTATTTGTGCAAGTTCATTATTATTCAAATCCAGAATATATGAATTTGATTTTGTACTGGACAAATATTGTATTACGATCAACTTACTGTCATCTGGAGACCAATCTGCAACCACCCAATAACCAGTCCCTCGGTCTATTTTGATAGAAGCCTCTTTAGCGGATGAAATGTTCGAAACATACACATCAAAATCCTTTTTATTTCTTCGGGTTGATGTAAAGGCAAACTGTTCACCACTATTAGACCACTGTATTCCGAAATTCACAGAACTTCCATCGCTGATCATTTCGGATTTCCTCACACTCATATCATACCAGTAAATCTGAGTAAACTCATTTCCACCAATATCCTTGGTAAAAAGAAAACCATTGAAATTTGGTGATGGACAAAAAGACCCATTAGTAACTGGCTCATCATAAAAGGTTATTTGATTCCTGGATCCATTTGGACTGTTGACAGTATGCAGTTGAGTGGTATTTCCAAATCTTGTAGATATTAATATACCCTCATCGTTTGGTAACCAATCCTCAAAAGATGCTGATCTCGTGTTTTGATATTGCTGTATTCTTGATTTGATGTCTTCAGGTACTTCAGGTACATCCTCCAAAACCATATTACCAACTTCCCTTCGATTTTGCGCATCAACTGTGTTGAATATTGCAAATACAAAGACGATTGAAAGAACTGTGAATAAAAGTTTAAAAGTTTTCATAATTTATGATTTAAGGGTATTGTTGATTAATACATTGCCCATAACGTACGGGTAAAGACCGTTATGCACTTTATACCCTATATGTACAGAGCAAATGTAATTAAAAATGGGAGGATTGACCGGCCGATTTGGGTCGATTCCGGTCTTTCGTCAACGGCTGCTTTCGGCCAATAGCGGCCGTTCACCCTTACTTCGGAAACCCCACTTTATCTAACATCTGCTGCCAGCGGGGATCGTTATGGAGTGGTTTAAAGGGTGGCTCCACTTTCAGCCAATACATTTCTACTTCGTGATCCTGGTAGGCTTTTTCTAGCCACTCAAAGGCAGTATCAAATTCTCCCATCTGGG
Source organism: uncultured Roseivirgaceae bacterium (assembly GCA_964580205.1). Classification (GTDB taxonomy): domain Bacteria; phylum Bacteroidota; class Bacteroidia; order Cytophagales; family Cyclobacteriaceae; genus SZUA-3. The sequence goes on along the minus strand of CAZOJZ010000384.1, from coordinate 1,720 downwards.
CGTAAACCATAGCAGAATAGAACGAAGGGCTCCCAACCGAAGATTCTTCGCATTGTTTCTTTAATTCTTGCAATAGTTGGTTGGACTTGTCTAAATCAGCTAAATGGTAGTAGGCGATGGCCAGAGTTCCCAAAGGTCGCGGACTTCTTACGTCCTCATACTCATTGAAAAATCGATCGATTGTTTCTATAACTTTGTCGTATTTTTCTAGATATAAATAGACCCTGCTTGCATCTGAAATCATATAATGACCAGCAATATCACCACTAAGAGCAGTGCCAATAGCTGCTAGTGCCTCTGTTGGTTGATTATTGAAGTAATTGCTTAGGATTCTCGAGGTCAAAGCTCCCGGTGAGAGTGGATTTAATTCAAACCTTATCTTTGAACGTTCAAGTGCCTCTTCAAACCTTCCTGAGGCGATCAGAAAATCCGTCCAACTAAAGTTAGGGGTAAGGTCGATCAAGATTTGGTACTCTCTGTCAGCTGCCTCGAAATCCCATTCATACCAAAGGTGGCTCCTAGCCAAAGATAGATGTGCTTGTATGTTGTCAGGATCAATTTCCAGCGCTTTATCATAATAAGGTCTGCCTATTTCTACAGCCTCCTTAGCGCTTTTAACTCGACTAAGCCCTGTCCATGAAAAAGCCGATTTCCTTAGTCCGAGATATACATAGGCATCAGCGAATTCAGGGTCAAGTTGAATAGCTTTTTCCAGTAACTCGGTAGCCTTTGCATAACCAGCGCTTGTAGCAGTTCTAATTTGAAAACGCGCCTGAAGGTATAAGTTGTAGGCCTCTGTGTTAGTGGTTGGCTGAGATTGAATTTTAATTCTAATTTCAGGACTAATTTCTGCCTGCAAGGAGCGCGCTACACTTTGAGCAACTTCACTTTGAATTGAAAACACATCGTCCAAATTTCGGTCAAAGCTTTCAGACCACAGATGCTGGTCAGTGTTAACGTCTATGAGTTGAACAGTAATCCTTACTTGGTTTCCTTGTTTCCGAACACTGCCTTCCAATATGTTGGCTACCGCAAGTTCTAGGCCAATTTCAGCAAGGGACTTGTCAGTTCTCTTGTATCGCATTGCTGTTGTTCTAGAGGTTACCTTCAAATCTTCTATTTGCATTAAGTGATTTAGTATTTCTTCCATCATCCCATCACTAAAATACTCCTGATCCGGATCATTGCTCATGTTAACGAAAGGCAAAACGGCGATGGATTTATCAATAATACTAGACTTCATAACAGATTCCGAAGTTTCCGATTCTTGTCCTGAAGAATGAAAACCAGGATAGAAGTACATCATGGCTATCACCAATACCAGTCCAGCAATAACGAATGAACCAGTTAGCGGCTTCCGCTTGGCGGTACTGTATGGGTTCTGCCAAGACTCCCGGGAGGAGGTCCGCACAAAGCCTTCAGGACTGTGTTCATAGTTCCAGGCCAGATACATGGCAATCGGAAAACAGACTAACAGACCGGCGAGTACAGCTGTTAATGACCAGTCCGGGAGCGTTATCCAATTTTGAGTCTCTCTCAATAGAAGGACCAGCAACAGACCAGCAACCACGTAAGCAAATGCCGCTCTTATCACTCCCCGTCTTTGTACTTCTGCCCATAGGTGACCACTCAGTTCTTTATCTGCCTTGACCTCAGGAAGCGGCAGACCTACCCCTTGAACTGCATATGTACGCACGCCGTAGGCTACATTCTTCAGCTT
>CAZOJZ010000383.1:0-16734 GCA_964580205.1 uncultured Roseivirgaceae bacterium | reverse complement strand
GGCCATGGCCGCCACGTAGTCTTGCTGTTCAGTACGACATTCAAGCAATATCCAACCATTATAATTAGCTTCAACCAATAGATCCATCAATTGTTGGTATGGATAATCTCCCACATTGAGCTCTCGGATGTGCACGGTGTTTCCAAAAAAATCTTTGACCAGATTGTAATTGTATTCAAGACCTGGCCCGTTTAGGTCAGCATCATTGCTGTTCCAGCAAACCCGGACATTAGAATGATCAGCTACTTCCATTATTTCCTTGATATTGGGTAGTTCACTAGTTTCTTTTCCGTGCACCTCCAGGCGAATTTCCTGGTCATAGTCTGCCGCAAACTCACCCACTTCTCGAAGAGATTTTCCTATCTGTTCAAGGGTCTGATCATTAGGAACGTCTTTATGAAACGCGTTTGGTTTTACCTTTACACCGCTTCCTCCCACATCACTGCTAAGGATTATAAACTCTTTGGTACCTTCAATTGATTTTTTTAGCGCAACAGCATCAGGATAGTCATATTGCTGATTGGTGCCCAATCCTACCAGTTCAATACCGCTATCTTCAAATTGCCTTTTCACTTCCGCTCGTCGTTGGGCTGAAATGTTGGGCATGACCCCATGCGCGTGCTCCACTCTTAGCTCCACACCTTCCAAACCACTTTTTTGACAGCTGGAAATCAAGGTTGGAATATCCATGTCTTTCCCCCATAGATAGGTTACCAATCCCAATTTCATTTTTGATTTAGCATATCCCGCACTGCAAGAAATATTGTGGAATAATGGCAGACCAAGCGTTACGGCCCCTAGCGTTGTTCTTTGTAGGAATGTTCTTCTTTTCATTTGGAATTTCTATTTAAGCTTAAATACTCCCTGCTTGAGTGATGAATTGTTGGTAATGGCTATCCAGTTGCTCCATGTTCAATACTTCGTCTGAAGCGATCATCACCCGGTGCCTGAAAGTGATAGGTTCACCCGGTTGCAACCGGAAGTTCATCTCCAATTTTCCCTCAGAAAATACTTTTTGTCCAAAGGGGTTTGCTGCAAACAATCCATACCCCCGGGCATGCCAAAATGTAGGGTGACCAGGGTTGTCCTGATGATCCATTATTACCACCGAATAGGGTACTCCATCCTTTTCGGAAGCCAATTGAACCCATTTGGCCCTTGTTCCCCACACGTCATCTCCTTCCAACCCTTCGCTGCTAAAATAGAGTCCACTTACCCCTTCATTGTCAAGTAATGGAACATCCGTTGGATTACCGTTGGCATCAGTTAAGATCTCGGGTTTATCCGAGGGTTGTTCAAGGAAGCGTGCCACCCGAATTGCCAAAGCCCCTTCCTTGCTGTCGTTGAAATGCACTATTTCATCCACTGCTGTCAGTGTAGTAATTCGATCGATAAAGCGGAGGTTCTCATTAGCTCTGAAAATAAAAGTGGTATTTTCCTCTATCAGGGTTTTTCCTTTAGAGTTGTTCCAACGCATTTTTACTCTTAATACACCGTGTTTATCTCCGCTGATGGTCGCAACGGTTTCAATATGATCGATGGTTCCATAACGAGCACTTTCCGCAGGGTCTGTAGCTTCTGAATGACCCCAAAAGTCCAGCTCGTTCACTTCCCCATAATTAAACCAAAAACCAACATGATGACGATGATCCATGCGCTCTCCGGGTTTGGGAGAAACGGGGAATCCACGGGTGACCTCCGTACCATCTGCTGCGACCAATGGAAAAAGCACCGGTTTCATTATTGATGAGGGATATAAGTATGAAGTGAACAAGTCACCATCGATAGTTATGTCTATCCTATTGTCCGCTTCAACAGGTGTAACTTCAAATCTAGGTGCTAGTCCCGGTTCATTAACAGGGTTATCGGAGGTTTGCCGCTCAATTGGAGAAGAGGTACACGAAATTCCTCCCAGTATGAGCAACAAAACCGAGAAAGTAGAGTTAATCACTTGCATTCCGCAATCAGACCTTTTCAGGCACCACATAAGGTTCCCTGTACTCTCTGGTGAGCATATCATTGGCCCCCTGATGATTGCTGAACTTCTCAGTAAGCGGGTTGAATTCCAGAGATTCTCCACCCAATCTATAGGAAATATTGGCTAAATGCGGCAGGACAGAGGACAAGAATCCTTCATATATATCACAATTAAGATCTGCAGGGTTGCCCGATCGAACCGCTTTAAGAAAGTTTGCATAATGGCCGCCGCTTGCCGGCGCAGCCAGATATCCAGAGGCCTCTTCAATTTCAGGCTGATCTGAGCTAGGTCCTGGTTCTCCTTTTCTGCCCATAAATGTGTGCCAGGTGCCGCCGTTGATCTCCATCCATCCATCTGTGCCATAAAATAGATTGCCGATCTTTACCTCAACACTGGCTTCAGCATTAGTGTACAATCCTCTTACTTCAAACTGTAGAATTTTGCCGTCTGCGTATTCATAAACGGCAGTTTGGGTGTTGGCAGTCTCCTGACTGCAATCAGTAAACTTAAAGTATCCTCCGGATGATTGCACCTTGACGGGATGTTCGTCTTTTTTCATTCCCCACCTTGCAATGTCAAATTGGTGTGGCCCCTGGTTCCCTATATCTCCATTACCGGTATCCCAGTGCCAGTGCCAGTTATAATGAAACCTCTTTTCATTATAGGGTCTCCACTTGGCTGGCCCCAGCCACATATCATAGTGCACCCCTTCTGGGGGTTCGGTATTTTCGGCTCGTCCGAAAGAATCCCTGGCCTTGTAGCATAGACCTTTGGCCATATATACATCACCTATTACTCCATCATGAAGAGCCTTCATCGCCTGTCTAATGGAAGTATTGGAACGATTTTGGGTGCCAACTTGTACAATGCGCTGGTACTTTTTGGCTGCTTCTATCATCTGCCTGCCTTCCCATACATTGTGACAACATGGTTTTTCAACATAAACATCCTTTCCAGCCTGTACCGCCCAAATGGTGGCTAGTGCATGCCAGTGATTGGGAGTTGCAATGGTGACAGCATCTATTTCCTGGTCCTCAAACACCTGGTGCATGTCCCATTCAGTCCCCGGTTTCTCACCTTGGATCTGCGTGACCGCTTGTACCCTTTCATCAAAAAGATTTTCATCTACATCACAAATGGTCTTTATGAATACCTTGTGGGTTTTGGACATGGCCGCCCATTCTTTAAGGTGATCAAATCCTTTGCCGCGAACACCGATCACAGCCATATTGATACGATCGTTGGCGCCGGAAATTGCTCCATAACTTTTAGCACTCATGGCCATAACGGATGACCCACCCAGAGCAATCCCTGTGGTCCCCAGGGCAGCCTTTTTTATAAAAGTTCGTCTATTGTCTTTCATGGTTTTAGAATTAAGTACTTGCTTACATCAATGTTAAGAATATTGGCCATGGTTTCATAGTAAATTACTTTACGAGATGCCTCTGATACCCCACAGGCATCCAGCATTTTATTGAACCGCATAATATTTTCTTCCAGATATTCCGGATTTTCATCACTTCCGAATACCAGTTTTTCGAAAGCAGGCCTGGCATCTGCAGGCATATGCGATTTCCCCAGGTAGGGGGTCCACCAAAGGAATTGCTTCCAAAAGCCCGGGTCGTTGTCCTTTTTCAATAATGAAGAGCCGGTTAGATCAAAGTAAATGTTCTTATTTCTTCTGGCTACTTCACCCGCTTCATTGTACCAGGGGTTGCCAAAATGTGCTGCATGAATCATTAAATCGGGAAACTTATAAGAGATAGTACCTAAGTATCCAGGTCGAAGCCGTGAAAGAAATCCCGGCCCTCTGATTCCGGTGTGCGGAAGTACCGGTATACCCAGTTTTTCAGCCAGCTCCCAAATTGGATCGTACGACGGATCGTCATAGTTCTTGTCCAAATGTGTTATTAGTTCACCAATTCCCCTGCAGCCACTATCAACGGAGTTCTGAATGTCTTCCAAAACGGTTGGAGAATCCATGTCCAATTGGATGTAAGGTATCACACGGTCGGGATAGGCTTCAGCGAATTGGAGGCCCCTGTCAAGATCTCCAAGGTCGATCATAATGCAGGCCATGGCATTCCATTTGGTGTAAACCTCAATAAATGAATTTTCCCATTCATCGGTTGGGACATAGTGCACATGGGAATCAATGAAGAAACCGGGGGTGGACAGATTTGGTTGGTATTCTGGCTCTCGGGCTATTTCATTTGGTGCTTGGTTAGTTCCACAACCCCCAACAAATACCAGCAGGCCGAACAGTACAAAAGTGCTTTTAAAATTCATAGTTTAAATTCTCTTTGCCTTACAATAAACGAAAATTTAAGAAACATTAACTTCACAAGTCAAGCTTTCTAAAGAATTCACTTAGATTGTTCCATTATTTCATAGCGCCATATTATTGATATAAAAGTGCATATAGCATTAAATCGACTACATATTATTTTATTGATGCTGTTGACTACCAATGGTTATGCGCAGCAGGCTCTTGAAATAACTCATCTGGATCAGCCAATTATAGTTGATGGCCTGTTGGAAGATCAGTGGATGCAATCCGATTCTGTAGTTCAACTCAACCAACTGGAGCCTTCCAAAGGAGTTGTCTCTACTCGAAATACCACAGTACGGGCGGTACAATATGATCAGAGCCAACCGGGGCGGATTGATTACAGGTATTCAAACAGATCAAAAAAATAAACATAATCTGCGCGTTTTTCCTTACGGAACGCTGCGATACGAGAACAGTGATATCACCGGGGTTTATGATAAAGTCAAGGCAGATGCCGGTGTGGACCTTCAGTATCAATACAGTTCGAACCTCATAGCTAATTTGACTTATAACCCGGATTTTGCCATGGTAGAGGGAGACATATGGCTTCGAACTAGGGCATAATACTGATGAGGCCAGCTTCATTAAGTTCGGGTATAATTTTGGTAAAAACTTTGATCTGGTTAAAAATTAATGAAGGGCCATTGAAATGATCTATTAACCCAGAATTGGTGGTTATATGGCATAAATAACGTTGTAAATATTCCAAACATTGGCAAATTTACAACAATGGAAGAAAGAATACTGCATAATAAGCTAATCGGAATACTTTGTCCATTTTCCAGTGTTGGACTTTTGGGATCGCGCCAGGTGGGCAAAACCACGCGGGCGTTGGGTATGGAACGGTTCACCCTTAAACACGAAGTGATGGCTATTAGTTTGCCAGATATAATGCGGGAATTGCAGTAACCATGGCCAATATTATTGAATCTTAAATATCCTGTATGTCGATGAGAACCAGAGTTAAAGTACACATCTTGAGTTTGGCCGTAATCATTGGTCTGCTACTGCTCTCCAGCGCTTGTGAATTGAAAAAAGCAGAAGAGGCAGCATCAATTGCTACAGATTCGGTGACTATTGACCAGGGTAAGTCATTATTCGCTTTAAATTGTAGTGGCTGCCACAGTTTTAGGCAAGATGGTATCGGCCCTCAGTTAGGTGGTTTGACCAGGCTGATTTCCCCTGATTGGATACATAATTTTATTAAGAACCCCCAGGCATTCATCGACGCGGGTGACCAAAGAGCTCATGACTTATTTGACCAATACCATACCGTCATGCCGGGATTTGCACATTTACCTGACCGCGATATTGAGTCTATTATTGCTTTTTTACATACCCAAAAAGTCGCCCCAATTGGTAAAGTCAGTAGCATATCTGAAGAACTGAGCGATCCAATACCAGATAAAATTCCTCTGGATGATCTGGTGGTTGATCTGAAATTGATTTGCCAAATTCCTCCATCCAGTGATCAAATGCCTCGAACCAGAATTGCTAAACTAGATCATCAGCCATCCAGTCAGCAATTGTTTGTAGTCGACCTGAGGGGTCAACTGTTCTCTATTGATGATACTAAGCCACACCTCTACCTGGATATTGCACGGCAGCAACCAAATTTTATTCATCAGCCGGGCCTGGCTACTGGATTTGGTAACTTTGCTTTTCATCCTGAATGGGCGGAGAATGGTCTTTTATATACTACCCATGCCGAGGCCGGCAATTCCGGGAAAGCCGATTTTGCATATGCTGATAGCATCCCTGTTGAGGTTCAATGGGTGCTCTCCGAATGGAAGGCTTCACAACCAGAGTCACCCACATTCAAAGGTGGGTCCCGAGAACTGATGCGTATTAACATGGTGACAGGTATACATGGCGTACAGGAGATTACTTTTAACCCTTTTTCCAAACCCGGTGATGAAGATTATGGACTCTTATATATTGGTGTTGGGGATGGGGGTAGCGTAGGGAAAGGCTATGCCCAGCTAACTCAAAGCAGAGGGAGCATATGGGGTACTATTTTACGCATTGACCCTCGGAGGAATGACAGTGTCAATGGGGAATATGGAATCCCTGCAGGAAATCCGTGGAGTAATAGCCCTGATGAGAAAGTACTTGGAGAAGTGTATGCTTATGGGTTCAGAAATCCACATCGTATTAGCTGGAGTCAAACCGGTTTGATGCTGGCTTCTAATATTGGTCAAAAGAATATTGATGCCTTGTATCAGGTCCAACCCGGGGGAAATCATGGTTGGCCCATTAGAGAAGGTACATTCATGATCAATCCTGCTAATGTTAATAAAGTCTATCCTTTGCCGCCTGATGATCACCTTTATGAACTAGTATATCCTATTGCCCAATACGATCACGATGAAGGAACGGCCATTTCCGGTGGCTACGAATACGCAGGCTCCAATATACCGGAGCTCAGGGGCAAATATCTCTTTGGCGACATTACCAGCGGCCGGCTGTTTTATATCAATCTGAACGAGGTGCAATTAGGTCAGCAAGCAAAAATTAGAGAATGGCGGGTTTCATTCGAAGGCCAGCTTATTTCCCTGGAAGACCTCTGTAAAGATAAACGGGTAGATCTACGATTTGGCCGAGACGCATTAGGTGAATTGTATCTTTTTACCAAGCCTGATGGAAAAATATATCAATGTGTTAGCGCTTCCGTACTATCAGGATGATGCTCACTATAAATGCCGTAAATTGGACAACCAATGAGGCCTCAAAAAGAAAAAATATTAGCCCATAACCCAGAAAACGTTATGAGAAGAATTATCCAGTCATTCATTCTACTCACACTCATTATCCAATGTGACAGCATAAAAGAATTGCAACAAGAAGATGGATATTATCATATCCAAAATAAAAACATAGAACTTGTCCTGGATGCTGCTGTCAAAGGAATGGTTTTTAATAGTTATGAAAACCAAACAACTCGAAGCCTGATAGATAAACCTGATTTCGCAGTTATTGCTGATGGAAAAGAAATTGGATTTGTGATTAAAAAAGTTTTGTTGGATAGTGGAGAAATATTTGGAGGGAAAGCACAAATATTTAATGTTCACGCCAAGGATGACAAGGGCTTGGGTCTTTCCCTGCTGATCAAGCTGACTGCTCCGGAAAAGTATGAAAATACACTGATATCCCAAATAGAGATTATCAATAACAGCAATGGTGCACTGACTATAGATACCCTGATTTCACATCGATATACTTTGCAAGCTCAGGACGGTGATGTAAGTGAAGATCAGGCGCCTTTCTGGGCTTTTTGCGGTGGTAATTATGAAGAACGATTCGACTGGATAGAACCAATGAAAGACGGATTTTACCGGGAAAATCCTATGCATCCAACCGGAGGAAACCCCTATACAGGCGTATGGAATCCGGAATACGGTATTGGGATAATGAGTCTTGAATTGCGCCAGGTATCGCTGATATTCCCGGTGATGCGCGAAGCGGACAGTAAAGTAAACATTTGCATAAAGGAACCGGTTAAGCGGAAATTGAAACCAGGTCAGCACTGGAGTTCGTCCGTGTATGCAGTTTTAACCCACAACGGTGACGTATACAACGGTTTGGAGGTGTGGTCGGATCTGCTGCAGGTGAGAGGCATGAAATTCCCTGAATCTCCAAAATCAAGCTTTGACCCTATATGGTGCAGTTGGGGTTATGAAGATGATTACACCAGTGACGAAGTTCTGTCCACTTTGCCGGTTGCCCGTGAGATGGATATTAAATGGGCGGTTCTAGATGCCGGCTGGTATGACAGGGACACTTACTGGGATTTACATCCCAAAAAGTATCCAAATGGGGATGCCTCTATGCGGGCATTTACAGATTCGGTAAAAGCATTAGGCATGCGCCCTAAATTGTGGATTATTCCTGCGACGGCCCCCTATGGCTGGCCGGAGGGACGTAGAGGAAAAAAGGGCCCGCTGGTGGTGCCCGATGAAAGCATGATGTTGTTGGATGAGGATGGGAATACCGTTGATTTGCAATGGTTTGGAGTTAGTATCTTATGTCCGGCGGATGAAGCTGTGGTAGACTTCAACAAGGCTTTTATAAGCAAGGCCATGAACGTATGGGGATTTGAGGGCTTTAAAGTTGACGGCGAATATTTGAACCAGTTCCCACCTTGTTATAATCCGGCCCATAAGCACGATGATCCCTTAGAAAGCGTCTATGCTGGTTCCATGCTGTTAAAAGCCATGTATGATGAAGCCCTATCAAATGTTCCGGATGCTGTATTTGAAATTTGCGCTTGTGGTACAAATTCCTCCATCTATAATTTGACTGCTTCAAACCAAACGGTTTCTTCAGATCCACTGTCTTCCTGGCAGATAAGACACCGCGGGAAAATTTATCATGCGCTGCTGGGCTCCAAAGTGGCCTATTATGGAGATCATGTTGAACTGGCCGATGGCAAAAATGATTTTGCCAGCACTATTGGTGTGGGTGGTGTTCCCGGCACAAAATTTACACTTGTAGAAACCAGGAAAATGGAAGAAGGTTCAAAACTGCTTACAGCGGAAAATAAGCAACTATGGGCACGATATTTCGAGGCCTACGCCACAGAAAGGCCATCGCAGGGGCATTACCTGAATCTGTATGATATTGCTTACGACCACCCGGAAATTCACGTGCTTCAAAAGGAAGACGTCTATTATTACGGTGTTTTTTCAAAGGGGGAGTTTAAAGGAAAAATCTCTATGAAAGGATTGGCTCCCGATGTAAATTATCAGATAATTGATTATATCAACAATAAAATTCTATTTTCAGATATTACTGGTAATGCGAATGAAATAAATGTTGAATTTGATAAGAGCCTGTTAATAAAGGCTGTGCCTGTGCTGTAATTGATACTGAAAGGTTTTATAAACTTTCAATTAGCTTACTGTACTTCTCAATGACATACTCTGAAGAGCTGTTGTCATCCACTTTCTGAAGTTGTTGCTTGACATCTTCTATTGCAGAAGCTTCCATCCAATCTTTGTTTAGTAGTATTGAACTTGAAATGAAGTCACTCAATCTCTCGATATCTTCTACTTCGAATAAAGAATCCTTTTCTTGCATTCCTAAAACCACCAATGCCATGTTGATATACCCATGTTGTATCGAAGGAAATATTGATTGCATCTCAATATCATATTCATCGGTTGATTCATTAATTTGAAACCCAAGGTCCAACATTTTTTGAGTTATGGTTAATCCAAAAATATACAGGTCTATCAATTCCTGGTGGTAGTACTGATCCGGGCTATCGGGATCTGAGTATATTTCCATTAAAAACTGGTGAATACGTTTATAAGATTGAATTTTAAAAGCTCTTTGTTGAAGTGATAGCGTTTCATCTAATACGAAATCCAAATTATCGGGGTTGATAATACGATCAAAATACATTCCAGACCTATGACTGGTTTTTTTTTGGCAGCGATAAAGGTTTTATTCCCTTGATTTCACGCATTACGTCACATGCATTTCTATAATCGTCAAAGCTCCATATTGTGGAGTAATCGGGCATGCCAAAATTTGTATATTCATCTGGGGTTAAAGAATGGTCCTGATTTGAAGTTTTCCCACATGAGCTGGCAGTTAATAAAAGAATAAAAAAGATAGTAGAAGTGTGTTTCATAATTGGCAATATATTGGTATCTCTGGGGATTGCCTTGATCCCCCGGTTGCAGGCCGTAGAATACCGGCAGCATGTATTGGCAGATAATGAATATCGCCGTAATGGCAGGTACGAAACCTGGAGTCAGATCGATATGGAAAGCCAGTTGGTGGATTCCTTGATCAATTTTCTTGCTGTTCACCAAACATTTGTTTGTCCCACGTTTGCGATCTTTGAAAAAAATGAGCAAAATGCAGCTGATGATTTGGTAAAGCTCAAGGGTTTTGCGAACATGATGAAGTTCGTTGGGAAGGCCCATGGCGGAGGAGTTAACATTGTGGTGGGGTCTCATGGCCGGGTGCCATTTGCTGACTTTGGTCAAGCTTTTCAACGTGAAATGGAGTTGGTTAATGCTTCGGGCGTAAGCAATATGGATGTTATAATAGCATCTACCTCGCTCAATGCTGAGTTTTTTGGTATTGACGAAAGGCTCGGGAGCATTGAAGCCAACAAAGTAGCTGATTTGATCCTGATCGATGGTGACCCTTTGGAAGACATCAGTGATATGTATAATGTAGATAAAGTGATGCTCAATGGTGTATGGGTGAAATAGTGTCAATAACAATGAATTCAACATCTAATGAGTAATAAAGAGAGCGACTCCCATACCATTCAACCAGGCTCAAAAAGAATGGTCTCCATAGATGCCCTGAGGGGTTTTGCCATTCGTTATACTTAGTAAGATTGAAAAAGGCACAAATCCGGGGGAATTGTATCCACATATCCTAAAGCGCACGCTGGTGCTTATTTTTCTTGGACTCATAAATTACGGATTGTTGCGTTTTGACTGGGACACCATGCGGTGGTCAAGTGTACTCGGCCGAATTGGGATTTGTTATTTCTTTACCTCGTCATTGGTTATGCATACTAATAGACGTGTTCAGGTAAAATGGCTGTTTCTTTGGTTTCTTTACCAACGGAAGATTTTTTTAAAGGCTTGATTCTTACAAACCTGAAATTCTAAATTTCCATTGGTGGTATTAATATTTAAAGGAATATTTTCTGGCAATAACATATCTCTTAGGATAGGTATTACTTCAAATTTTATAATTTACTCTCATGATGCAGTATTCCAGGCTAAAATGATACACGACATTGTTGTCATTGTTATTCTCCAACTTATTTACCCAGGCACAAACCAAAAGAATGGATGCTATTTATTCGTGGTGCCCCTCATCGAGGAGTATGAAGTTATCGTTTTAGAGAAGTAGGGAAATGAGTATTAAAATAAAGAAAATCACAACTCACATATCGGAACATCATCTGAGGAAAGAGCGTATCATTGTGTCTAATATAGGCATTCACGATTGCTCCCGTTTTCTCACAGTGACACTGCACAGTGATAATGGTCTAAAAGGCTTTGGTGAAGCGGCAACGACCCCTATATGGAGTGGTGAAGCTGCAGAAACTGCTCAATTCATGGTGGAAAAAGTTTTTGCTCCAAAATTGGAAAACCATACATTTGATCATCCGAGAGAAGTCATATCCATCATGGATGAATTGGTGGTGGGCAACCCATTTGCCAAGGCTTCAGTAGATACTGCTTTCTGGGATTTATGGGCTCGTTCTCAAGACGTTCGAGTTACACACTTCTTTGCTGATCGAGAGCCGGTCTCTTCTATTCCTACCCGTGTGAGCATAGGAGCTTATGGCGTTAAGGAAACGGTTAGTCTTGCTTGTGTCTTTTGGGAAATGGGTATTCGAACACTAAAGTTTAAAGTGGGTGTTCCTCCGTTTGATGATGTAGCCCGTTTGCGAGCAGTCCGCGAACAATTGGGTGAAGCGCCAATATTTACCATAGATCCTAATGGTGGGTATCCTACCGCAGATGAAGCGGTGGCCGCGATAGAGAAACTTTTGCCTTATAATCTGCATCTTGTGGAACAGCCTACTCCCAGAGATCGGATGCAGATGCTTGCCGATGTGCGTCGTAGGATCCCTGTACCTATTCTGGCCGATGAAGCGGTATTTACTCCTGGTGATCTTCAAGAAGCATTGGATTACGATGCGTTTGATATTCTTTCTGTGTATCCAGGCAAAAATGCTGGCCTCACTCACACCCTTGACATGGTTAAAATCGCCAGGCAAGCAGGCAAGACCTGTGCTATTGGATCGAATTTGGAATCAGACCTGGGTTAGGCGGCTATGGCTTGCCTTGCGGCAGGATTGGAAGCTTTCCCAGTGGAGAAAATTGCCTGTGATTTGGGTTCCTCTTTGTATTATGAGCAATCTTCTGTGAATCGTCCATTAGCATTGAAAAAGGGTCGCATTGAGGTGCCGGTGGGTCTGGGATTTGGAGTGGAACCCTTGTAACTAACTATTGGGGATACATCATAATTGGAGGCGTCTCCAATTAGAAAATCCAAAGGGGATTACTCACCTTTCAGTCGTTGGTGATGCTCGAATGCGAAGCTTTCCGTTTTTATCATTTCCAGAGTCTCTTCGATTGTGGGACGGTCTCCCCAAAAGGTTCCGTAATAGGTAAACCTTACAACGCCATCCATGTCAATAATAATTGTAGCGGGACGGTTAATATATTCCGCATGAACAGCGTAGGCCATGGGATCCACTCCAAACTGAGCACCGACTGCACCTGCCCGGTCCAGCAGATGAGGCCAATATATTTGCTCTGTGTAAGACTTCTGAAAGGATTCTTTTGAAAACCAATAGGTTGGATCGAGCTCTTTTCCTACCATTACTCTTCCACGATATTGATCGTGTATTTCCAGAGTAAAAACCTGCACCCCTTCTTTCTGAAAATCATCCTGCATCTTCATCAACTCACGAAATTCACCATGACAAACAGGACACCAGTCGGCAAAAACCCAGATCAGCACAACCCACTTTTTATCCCTGAAATCTTGTAGCTGCCATTCTTTACCCTCAGTATCCTCCAATACAAAATTGGGTGCCTGGGATCCGGCCTGAACTGATTCGAAACTGGATTCATCTAACGACAAAAATGAAGATATCTGCTGCTCGGTGGTTCCCATTAGCTTTTCAATCTGATCAATCGCCAGTTCACATTGATGACGGACATCGCGGCTTGGGTCGTCAATCAATTTTTCACGAAGAAGTTTTAAGGAATTCTGTGATTCAATTTGTCCCAGGGCAATAACTGCCTGGGAACGTACCATTACATTCTTATCTTCCCGAACAATTTGTTCCAGACCAACAATGGCAGATTGGGCCCCAAGTATCCCCAGTGCCATCGCACTCACCTGGCGAACGTTCACAGACTGGTCTACTAGTCCTTTCTTTAAATCAAATATATCCGTGGAGCCGACTCGGACTAAATCCCTTACCGCCAACAATCGGATCCGCCAGTCTTCATTATTTAAATCTGCAATCCCATCGACCCTTAAGTTTCTATCGATTGTAAAGGAGTTGTCTTCGTTTAGGGGATGAAATTCATATGCACGCACTCTGGTAAATACTTGGGACACAGTAATGTTGTTTTCTGATAAATTTTGACTATTTACTTCCGGTATCATAACTAAAAATATTAGAACAAAAATAAATAATGATTTCATGGTATAACCACCTAAAAGCTGTGCTAACTTGGTTTTGTAACCGGTCTTAAATTGTTAATTTTATTTTAGATAAACCAGCGATTTAAACTAATTGTAGTATTGGATAAAGAGAAATTTCATGCTAAAACCACTCACTATCTTGATATTGTTATCTTTTCTATCTCAAGCTGTTCAGTACAGGCACAAACCAAAAGAATAAACAGGCCATTGCAGATCTGCGGGGAGAACCCGAGGTACTTTGAATGCGAAAACGGCAAGGCCGTCTATCTGACGGGTGCCCATACCTGGAACATCCTGCCGGACATGAGCTGGATCAGTAGGACGGCTAAATCTGGCGGACTACCCTTAGCCTCATTAAGTTATAGTCTTGTATGGATTACAACATAAATAATATATCGTGAAAACCAGTATTAAATACTTCTGCTTACACGTATTGATGCTTTCATTCTGTGGACACTTAATCTGCCAGCAGAAAAAACAAAGTGAAATCGTTGTACAAAATATTGGCAATACTGCATGGTGGAGCGGAGTAATAAACCAGGGACATCTAATGGCCTTGCAAAATGGCTATTCAGCAGATTTCACCAATAGTAATTACGGCAATCAGGTGCAGCCCATGCTTGTAAGCCCTGACTGTGATACATATCGGATGTTAAGGGATAAAAATATGTTGCTGAAGGATGAATCTGGAAAAGCTGCTTTGGTAAGATGGTGGAACGGGGCCGGACAGGTACTTCCATTTTGCCAGCCAAAGGGAAGACCTGACCTGGATGATCCAGGTAGAAGAACAGATTCGCCCCATGGTTAATGATTGGTTGGATGTCAATAAATAAATGTAGACTGCATTGAGGTGGTGTAAAATCATATCTATAATATTTTATGTTTTTTTAGAGCAAGTACCTTTAACTGCTCAGGATATCACATTACCGTCTTTCTTTTCGGTACCGGCAGAGTATAGAAATAATTATGGTGATTTCCGTTCTCCATTAAAGTTCTATGACGGACGTCAGGTTGATTCACCTGCTGACTGGGAAGAGCGTAGAAAGGAGATTCTCAATCAGTGGAACAGTATGATGGGGAAATGGCCTCCGCTAATTAAAAGTCAGGAACTGGAGATTCTTGAAACAACACACCGCGAGAACGTTACACAACATCGCGTCAGATTCTATTGGACATCAAACGAACAAACAACAGGATATCTGCTTGTTCCTGAGGGTACTGGGAAAAGACCTGCTATTGTGACGGTATATTATGAACCGGAAACTGCTATTGGCCTTGGAAGGGGACCAGATCGTGATTTTGCGTTTCAATTGGCAAAACGGGGTTTTGTGACTTTATCAATAGGTACAGCCGATGCCACAAAAGCAAAAACCTACTCATTATACTATCCGGATATACAAAATGCTGAAATAGAACCATTATCAATGTTAGGGTATGCAGCAGCAAATGCATGGTATGTATTGGCAAACCGCCCTGAAGTGGATTCTACACGAATTGGTATTGTCGGCCATTCGTTTGGTGGAAAATGGGCAATGTTTGCATCCTGTTTATTTGACAAATTTGCTTGTGCCGCCTGGTCAGACCCTGGAATAGTTTTTGATGATAACAGAGAAAGTATTAATTACTGGGAACCATGGTATTTAGGGTATCATCCAAAACCATGGCGCAAACGTGGTCTTATTACAGAAGCTAATCCAGCTAAAGGGTTGTATCCAAGACTTATCACAGAAGGCTATGATTTACACGAACTCCATTCTCTGATGGCACCACGACCATTTCTGGTCTCAGGTGGGGCTGAAGATCCTCCGTCCCGATGGTTGGCGCTAAATAATACTATTGAAGTTAATAAGCTATTAGGGTTTGAAAACAGGGTTGCCATGACTAACCGTGAAGAGCATTCACCGAATCCAAAATCAAATGAACAGATTTATTTGTTTTTTGAATATTTTTTAAAAGATCTCAGTAGAAAATAGTCCGAAAGTTTAGTTTATCATTATTCATAATTTACGAAGTCCCTATAACTCTACCCAATAATCCTATGAATCCAAACTCTTTTTATGTTGCACTTGTTTGGTTTTCCATCCTACTGATCCAATGGGGCTGTAATGCGCCCAGCCAGCCAGCCGATATCATACTGTTCGGTGGAAAAATAGTTACCGTTGATAGTAATTTTTCTATACAGGAAGCAGTAGCGATTAAAGACGGGAATATATTGGCAGTAGGGAGCAACAATGAAATCATGGCTTTGGCTGGTAGCGATACCGAGCAAATAGACCTTGATGGAAAGACCCTCATACCGGGTATTAATGAAGGACATGTCCATCCTATTTCCGCCTCACAAAGTGAATATATTCAACCAATCCCTGATATCCATTCTATCAAAGAACTGCTGGGATGGATACAGAAGGAGGCAGCCAGGAAAGATGCGGGAGAATGGATAATCCATCCCAAATATTTTGCCACCCGGATGCTCGAAATGCGTCAACCCACAAAATTTGAATTGGATTCGGTAGCGCCTGATCATCCGGTTTTCCTTGATGGAAGTTATGGCGGCATGATAAATTCCCAGGCCTTGCAAATGTCCGGTATTAGCCCGAATTCCGACCACCCCGGCATTCTAAAAGATAAACAAACCGGTGAACCTACAGGTATTATTCGAGGTTCGGCTTTTGGTTTGCTTGCGCTTCCTGAAAACCACGAACTTAGCCAGAAACAGCAGTTAAAGTTATTAAAGGAAATGCTTGAGTTATATAATGAAGTGGGCATTACATCTATATGTGTGGGTTCTGGTAACCCCAAGGATCTTCAAATGTTCAGGACATTAAAAGAAAAAGGTGCATTGACGGTCCGGGTGTTTCAGAACATGTACACTCCTTTTGATCCTCATAGCACTTTGGATGAAATGCGGGCTGCCTTGAGTAGCTTCAACTATGCTACAGGTGATGGTGATGAATGGGTGAAAGTTGGCGCTCTCAAAACGCGTATCGATGGGGGCATTCTAACCGGTACTGCTTACCTACGTGAGCCCTGGGGAGCGGGCGCCCGTGAGATTTACGGAATTACTGACCAGGATTATCGTGGTATGCTCAACCTAAATAAAGAAGAACTGATCAGGATTGCAACGGCAGCCAATGAACACGGTTGGAAGTTCACTGCCCATATCACCGGAGGAGGGGGTGTTGACGAGTTTTTAGCAGCTCTGGAAGAAGTAAAC
>CAZOJZ010000382.1:0-16297 GCA_964580205.1 uncultured Roseivirgaceae bacterium | reverse complement strand
TAAAGACGAAATTGTTACCGTGGTTAAAGGAACCGGGGCCATCAAAACAAAGGTCGGGTTTGCGAGTGTTCAACTGCATATTGAATGGAGGACCCCATCTGAAATTGAGGGAGCAGGACAAGGTCGTGGTAACAGCGGAATATTCTTTCAGGATAACTACGAAGTCCAGGTATTGGACTCATATAACAATCGCACTTATAGCAATGGTCAGGCCGCCAGCGTATATAAGCAGCATATCCCACTAGTGAACGCCAGCCGTCCAGCTGGTGAATGGCAAACCTACGATATCATCTATACCGCCCCCAGTTTTGATACCGAAGGTAAATTGGTTACTCCAGCCTTTGTAACGGTAATCCACAATGGGGTTTTGGTACAAGATCATGTGGAGCTAAAGGGATCTACCGTATATAATGGTCAACCGGAGTACCAGGCACATGATGATAAACTTCCATTACGGTTGCAAGAACATAGTAATCCAGTGAGTTATCGTAACATTTGGATTAGGGAGCTATAAATAGTGATAAGTGATGAATTATGGGTTTTTAGTGAGATCTACTGGATATCAAGCAATGCTTGAAATAAGGTATCTCAGACATTTACTGGCGCTGGCTAAATATGGGAATTTCCATAAGGCAGCCGAAGCAGTCAATATCAGTCAACCGGCGTTGACCAAGAGCATCAGAAAAATCGAAACGTTGCTCGGTAAACAGCTTTTGTATCGCAGGCATTAACAAACATCCTGCCAACCAACACCCAGGTATGTTTTGATTTCAAAATACTCAGTCATCTCGAGGCGATTGAAAAACTTCGTGATCATCAGATTGACTTCTATTTTGGAGTAATACGCAATGACTACGCCCTTCAATACAGCGAGATAAGGTTCACACATTTTCCTATCTCTTGGTATTTAATAGCACAGTCTGATTTTTTATCGAACGATGAGCAGAAATTGAAATTGCGAGCAGCATTCAGTACTGGGATTGGCAAATTATTGGTGCACTCCAATAAGATGATATTAGGATTTAGTGGAGGGGGTGTGTGGAATAATGAAGTTTTTACTGATGAAACAGTTGAAGATAAAAGATCAGTAGAGGCATTCCTGGGAAGTCAATTGGACATTTTTGATATTAGGGACCTCAATCTTTTTACCAGTCTAACCGTTTATCCCGGTATTACGGAAAGTGGAAGAATCCGGGCAGACTTCAAATTCGATCTTAAGTATGACCTGTTTTTGGATTTTTATATTAATGTGGGCTACACGCATAACTTTGATAACCAACCAATCGAGGGTGCTGCCAAAAATGACTATGTATTACAGACCACTCTTGGCTGGGACTTATAGGCCATCCGCAGTTGGGTGGCAATCGGGCTATTATAAGAAAAGGTCACTGACTTTTCAGTGACCTTTTCTGGTCCTTTATAATATGAACTCATTAAGTCTGTCCTATGCCGGGCTTACCTCTTGTTCAGCCCTTCTCACGTTTGCCTTCATTGGTATTGATTCAGCCAAAAGACCGTACACCGGAGAATGAATGCACAGCTTCTCGATTGTCTCCAACTGTTCATCGCTAATGTCTCCTTGCACGTCTACATCGTATTCCACCTGACCAAGGCATGAACCGTGATCTTCCGGTCCTTTTAATGCAAAAAGCACTCGTGGATCCACTTTAGAACGCACTTTGACTTCAAGCCCTTCAATGGGAATGCCCATGCGCACGGCATTATATGAAATGGCGTTAACCACACAGGCTGCAGTGGCTGCCAAAGCCATTTCTACTGGCTCCATACGATCAGTAGGTCCGTTGACACCCATGAGGTCTTCAACTTCTCTCCACGCTCCAAAAGGAATGGTGTAATGGCGCGTAGGTCGGTCTATATGCGTATCGTCAAGTGCATATGGCCCGATATGTACGGTACTACGCCCTGCCTGGCCTTCATAGACCGCTTTTGCTTCCAGTGACAAGCGGCCTTTGTCCGGATTGTCCTTTAAAAAGGAACGGAATTCTTCCAATTTGTCGACATTAATATTATCTACAACATTCATGATTTTTTGGGTTTAATAAATTAAATAATTGTGATTCTGTTTGATTTAACAGGAATTTTTAGTTTTCAGCTTTGGCATTATCCAGTTCCGCCAAAACTTCATCTGTACTATATAAATGGCTCGCCATCATTCTGAAATTGATGAGCGCTGCCTCATACGCATTCATGTCCGGTAAAATTGCTCCTGCAGTAGCATTTGTAACCACCGAAACTTCGAATCCTGTCTCCAATAATTCACGCATATGCGCTTCAACGCAGAGGTTTGCTGACATTCCAGCAAGGATCACTTTGTCGATCCCCCGCTTTCTAAGCTGCAGTATAAGATCATTGCTCTCGGGGCCGTATACTTTATGGGGGCTTGTTACGATTACATTGCCTCCGTTAATGTATTGTTTGTATTGTGGCATCCAGTCTGCTCCACTATTCTCAAATCCATCTGTTTGCAATTGACCTGCGCGATCAAACATTTTAATGTTATGCATCATAACTTCCAGAGCTCCCTGGAACTCCCAGTTATAATCATTACGTTTTTCATGATTCAGTTTTTTTGGTTAGCTAATTAGTAATTGATATTCAAAAATAATGATGTGACTAATGTCCATGGTTTTCAACACTTTTACCTCCCACAATAATGTGGTTTTTTATGCCAACACTTTAGTATCAGATGGTTCCAACAGAATATTAGAAGCATGGCCAGTACCTTCTCTCAACAGATCCTGGCAGTGTTCGTCGAGTTTCTCAAATGAGCTGGAAAAGAATTGAATTTCTCCTTTCTTTTGAAAAAAACGATACAGCAATCGCTTTAAAAAATTGAGTTTTGCCAATTTAGTTAAGGTCACCCTGGTGAGTTGACTGCCTATACGCCGGAAGGTAAATACCAGGCTGTATTTATCAATTGGGTTGGTATCTGTCCATGTAATGAGATCACGACCTATGTCAAAATCGTGTGAAATAAAGAACAAGCCGCTGCCGTCTTCATTCAGAATACAACGATGTGCACTGCCATTTTGAGTAATTTTACTATTTAATTGGTCAGAACCTGTAACACCGACCATCCAGAGGTGTTTGGCCCGTGTGTCAGATACAATATCAAACACCATTTCCATTGGCGCTTTGATCACCGCTTCCACTTCCAGACTTTTTGATGTATTTGAAAGCGCAAAGTCCTCTATGGTAGGACTTGGAATATGAGTTGACAATGACTCCATTGATAAATAACAATACTTGACGGATCCAAAATCATAATGTTCTTCTCCCTCGCTTGGATCCTCCCATGCTATCTGCTTCATTTCAACCCAAGAAAAACAGGCATTAAGCAGCTGGTGCGTGATAAGGACATATTCATCCAGATCGATCTTATTTTTCATAAGGCGGTGCGCAACAACCAGGTCTCTTCCAAAGAGTTTTGAAAAAGACTTGACTTGTTTCTTCGAAATGTCGCCATAGTGTATAATGAATTTGATCGCAAGGCCATTGACAGTAGCACAAGCCCCGCATTGGCAAATCCTTTGGGTCTCATACATTTTCAAATGCGTATGAAACTTAATGTACATCTTTTCAACCTGGGCGATAATCTCAGCTGCCGATGGCGCTATTCCAGTTCTGTAAAACAAGATGGCATCACCTTCAATTTCTGATATCTGAAGATCCATTTCGTTTGCATCAATAAGAACTTCCAGAAGCTCCTCAATAATATGTTGGCTATGAGATACCTCGGTACTATGAATGAATTTTGTAAAGCCGCTGATATCAGGAATGAAAAGAAGTGTCGGTTGCGGGGCGGAACCTTGCTGCTCAGATCTCATTGTGTGTAGTGTTTGGTGAATATCAATAACAATCCAAATCTCGATATCTCAGGGCTGGGATGCCTCACATGATAATGTAGTTTTGAAAATGACTTTCCGGTTATTAAAGAAGAATACTTAAAGATCTCCTCTCAGGTATTTGGTCACTGCCTCCACCTTGCTATTTACATGCAATTTGCTGTAAATATTTTTTACATGATAGCGGACTGTCTCAATGGAAATAAAATACTTTTCACCCACCTTCTGGTATGTTAATCCGTCGGCCAGGCCCTGAAGTACATCAGTTTCACGCGATGTAAGTGATTGGCGAAATCTTTTGCGCGTCTTGGGCGGATTGAAGAATTCTATAACTTTCCTTGCTATAGTTGGCGACATCGGTGCACCGGCTTCTTTTATTTGAAGAATCCCCTCCATGATACGTTCCATTGGGGTGTTTTTGAGTAAATAACCGTCTGCACCTGCTTTAAGCGCATCGAAGACATGCTTGGTGTCGCTGTAAATGGTCAGCATGATGATGGCCGATTCGGGCCAGTGTTTTTTGATGGGCCTGATTCCATCCACACCGGATATTCCAGGCAGGTTAATATCCAACAGGATTACATCTACAGGGTCTACATTTCGCATTTTCTGAATGAAATGTTCCACCGACTCTTCAGCCAGCACACATGTGAAACCTGTGTGATCACATATATATTGGTGAAGTCCTTGCCGTATTCGTGGATCATCCTCTATAATTGCAATGCGCATATTATCCAATTTACCATCTATACTTTGGCATACCTTAAATAATCAATCTTTTTATAAGCTGTATCCCATGATCGTGTGGTTTCAAATGTTTTCTGCACGAGTTATATGTTGCGCAACATCATCAGGCCTTTATTTCTTGCACATTATTACTTAACTTATCTGTTCGCAATGCTCCATAAAATGCAATATATCACTTGGTTTGCCGCCTGTATTGCTTGTTGGCTACTACCCTTAGGTGTGTTCGGACAGCCCACTGAAGACCTTAATATCAACCAGGTGAATCTCCGGCAATTTGCAGCTCATCCTAATATACAAACCATCGAACAGGGCCAGGATGGATTCATGTGGATAGCTTCTGACTTCGGCCTTTATCGGTTTGATGGCAATCACCTACGTCAATACACTAAATCTGCTTATCCCGAATTACCGTCAGATGACATCAACTCAGTTCTCATCAATCATGACCATAAAATCTGGATTGCCACAGATGGAGGCCTGGCGGTGTTGGATTCCAGGAATGACCTGATTCAGCCACATACCATAGAGCTTAGAGACAGTACGCTAAATGCGAATCTAATTCCAACCTGCCTGTTTCAGGCAAGCGACAGCACCATCTGGCTAGGACTAAGTCACAACAGATATGCCAGGATTAATTCCGGAAATGACTTGCAGATATACAAATTTGAAATAGTGGATTTTCCACTTGGCAATTGTTTCGAAGTCATAGGGATGTTTGAGGATGACCGTGGAGACATTTATTTGCAAGCGATATGTGCCTATAGCGTTGCTTTCATACATATTGACACGCAAAGTGATCATCCAACTGCAAAATTAATGCACAAGCCCGAAATTGGAACAGCACATATGTTTGCAATGAATAAGAAAATATTTCTGATGGAATGGGCGGGGATATATCAATTCAATGCTGAAACTAATCTGTTTGATCAATTGGCTGATAAATCAATATTCGCTGATATCCCCAATTTCATACCATCGGTTATAAAAGAAGAGAGTGCAACTACTTTTTTGGTCGGGGGCAAATATGGACGGCTTGTACGTTGCATCATTACTCGGGATACTATATTCACTGAATATATCGGGAAGATTACTGATGGACGCGTGCAAGCTATACAATGGGACAAGTCAGGATGCATCTGGTTGGGAACTGACGATGGCGCATTTTATATTTCTGATCGGAATCCCAGATTTCAAAAGCACATGTCATCAACAATTTATGATGAACGCTATGGTGTGAGGATGCGTGCGCTGGTTGAAGATAGGAATGGACTTATTTACGGCTGCAACAGCAATGGTTTATATCGGTTTAATCCTATTAATTCAACAGTCGAATTAATCCAACCCGAATTAAGGAATATAGCACAACCATATTCATTGTGTCTGGACGCCAATGACGTGATGTGGATTGGCAGTGATGGGTATGGGTTAATGAAGTTTGATACACAGCATAACAAATTTTATGATCACATAAACGCACTTCACAACAATGATGAACTAGCGGGAAACTGGATCGGCGAGCTGGTGACAGATTCCGAGAACACACTTTGGGTCGGGACCGATCAAGGGATCAGTTATCGTGTAAATAATGATAATAAATTGCATATCGCCATAGATTTCAACAATAAGCGCCTATTGCCAAATACCTTCATTCATGACATCAAGGAGTCCAGAAAGGGTCAGTATTGGCTTGGAACCAGTCGTGGTTTGTATCAAATGATACGTATGGGCCGGTCACCGGATGTACACTTCATACTCAACAAGTACCACGACATTCCTTACAAGATCCGTGAGATTTGTCTGACAACCGGTTCAGATATTTGGTTGGCTACAGAGGACGCAGGTCTGGTGCATTATTATCCAAACGATAAAACACAGATCAAGTTTAATGAATCAAACGGCATGCCCAGTGACGTACTGTATTCAATTTTACCTGGTCCCAAGGGCGACTTGTGGATTGGTACGTTTGATGGACTCGCCAGATTTGATACTACCACGCAGCTTTTTAGCAACTTCTTTGTGACTGATGGCCTGCCACATAATGAATTTAACTCTCAATCTCAACTAATTGCCAGTGATGGCACCATATATATGGGAACACAAAACGGCATGGTGAGCTTTAACCCCCTGGAGTTTGGGATAAATACATCGGACCTTCCATTCATGATCAATGGCCTGATAGTACACAATACACGGCTTGACTCTACGTATGAGGAATCGCGTTACGCTCAATTGGCGGAGCGGGTACACATTGGCCCTCACGACAATCAGGTCACCATAAGTTATTCAATTGCCGACTATAACAAACCGGAGGGTAACAGATATCAATACCTTCTTGAGGGATTGTACAATAAATGGCACTATGTAGGCAATCAGACTGAACTTGTGCTGCCACACCTGCCCCCGGGAGACTACAGATTGCTGCTACGCGGTGCAGGTAGCGATGGGCGATGGAGTACTCAACAGGCCACTATACCTATCAGCGTGCATGCTGCCTATTACAATACCTGGTGGTTCAGGTCGACTTCAGTAGCAATCCTGGCCCTCATCATGTGGCTTATTTATCGTTACAGATTAAGTCAGGTATTAAAATTGCAAAGAATACGACTGCGGATAGCCGAGGATTTGCACGACGAGTTAGGCAGCTCATTGACGGGTATTGGAATTCAAACGCAGCTGTTGACCGTCACCGAACCTTCGTCCGAACGTGCGTCAAAACTCACGGAAATATCTAGCCATATTCAGGATGCAGTTTCGAAACTTGGCGATATCGTTTGGTCCCTTCAAAACGATACAGGATCTCTAGGGGATTTCATGGACAGAGTCGAAGAGCAAACACACATGATGCTGGCACTGGGCGAGATCGAGTGCCGGGTGTCGCTTCCCCAGGATTTTCGCGAATTGCAACTTGACGATGTGGTCAAGCAGAATTGTTTTCTCATATTCAAGGAAGCACTGACAAACATTGTCAAGCACAGCAATGCCGATAAAGTGGACATCACCATGCGTTGTCGTGACAAAGGATTATTTATGAGTATTTCCGACAACGGTTACGCATTTGCTCCAGGCAATTCGAATGGTGGTGGCAATGGTTTAAAAAATATGCAGCGCAGGGCCGACAAAATGTCAAGCGAGCTGACGATATCCCGTCATGATGGATTTCGCATAGAGCTTAGAGTACCGAAGGCGTTTGCTGATTAATTGTATAATAACGCAATCAGAAGGGATATCCAATTGCGATATTGATTGTTGGATTCCAGAATTCAAGTTTTTTGGTCCATCGTTCACCCTCTGGTAAGTAGGGTGTACGTAGGGTATATGCAAAATCAAGACGGGCCACCACAAAGACAAAATCCCATCTCAATCCCCATCCAGAGCTGACCGCCAGTTCATCCAGTAATTTGTTAAAGCGAAAAACACCGCCAGGCCTGGTTTCGTCGTCGTTGAATAGCCAAATGTTTCCTGCATCCAAAAAAAGCGCGCTTTTTAAATTACCTGCTATAGTAAATCTAAATTCAAGGTTCCATTCTAATCGTATATCCCCGGTAAGATCTCTAAATCCTTCAGGGGGAACTTCACTTCCCGGCCCAACAGATCTAGCTATAAAGGATCGCAAACTATTATTTCCACCCACATAGAACTGCTTTATATAAGGGAGGATTTCAGAATTTCCAAAAGGAAAGCCTATGCCAACATAAAATCGAGTGGCTAAGCTTGTATTTGGATTCAAGTTGAAACCGTACCT
The DNA here is from genome assembly GCA_964580205.1 of uncultured Roseivirgaceae bacterium. Classification (GTDB taxonomy): domain Bacteria; phylum Bacteroidota; class Bacteroidia; order Cytophagales; family Cyclobacteriaceae; genus SZUA-3. The sequence continues at coordinate 7,942 of CAZOJZ010000382.1, read as the reverse complement.
TAGATCAAGTGTTGTTCTCAGGTATTGAGAGAAAGGGACTCCAAAAAGGGTGTATCTGCCACTACTATCCTTTTCTGCATTAAATGCTCCATATGCGCCGGATAGTAAATTGCCAGCTAAATCAAGGCCACCTCGGAAGTAGAAATCGCTTTTACCTGTGGACTTAGGATCGTAAGTAATTTCATAACCTGTACCTACTATAAACTGTTCCTCAAAACTGCTTCTTAATCCAGGGTTTTCCTCGAGGTAATCCCTGAATTCATCAGAAATAGAAGATTCCGGAATTCGAGTAAAGATTATTTCTGCAGGATTATACTTATGACTTATCACACCTTTTTTGTTCCAGCGATAACCAAAATCCATAAAAATAGAATTTAGTCGATATAAATCCAGACGATAAAAAAGATTGTATCCAACGGAGATGGTAGTTTGCGGCAACCATCTTTTTCCTAATTTTTTCAGAATTGCAGGGTGCAATCCCGCGAGCCTATAGTTGACATCAAGCCCCAACTCATAAGCTGGATTTACTGTACCATCCGCTATCTGTATTTCAAACCTCCCTCTCAAGTTTATTTTTAGTTGTTCCCCACCATGACGTGCATTGCGATTGGAGTAACTTAAGATAGCCCCTGGACCGAAATAATTGGTTGACCGAAATATGGCATTAATTTCTGCACTATATGCATGACGCTTATTTTTTGTCAAATAGAGTACTGTATTAAGTTGGTCCTCCTGCTCACCAGTTGAAAATTTCATGCTGGTAGATTTTATTATCGGCAGGTTGTTTAAGTAACGAATGGTCTGGAGATGGTTAGTATAGGAATATGGTTGACCAGGCTCCAGGAAAACACCTCTTTTCAGAGCCTCAAATTTCAAATTATTATTTTCAGAGAGCAGGAAAAAGGGATCTAAATCCAGAGTATCAGGTGAGTAATTATACAAACTATAGTCATCAAGGAGATATATTTTCCCAATGGTATATGGTATTCTGGATTCGGGAGGAGTTTCCGGTTTTACCAGTACCTTGATGTTTACAACATGGTCATCGCTAATGGAGTCAGCTTGTAAAAAGATGAAATCCGGATTGAAGTAAATGTATCCACGGTCCTTAAGAAATTTATCAATTCGTTTTCTTTCATTCTTAATGGTTTCCAGGGAATACAAGTCTCCTGTTTTAAGCAATGAACTTTGTTGTGATAAACCGATGTTTTCAGTCAGATCGTCCTTGGGTTCAGGAAAAACAATGGACCCAAATCTAAAAGGATCATTTAAGGTTATTTTATAGCGATATTTTGCTTTTTTCTTGCCAACACGAATGGTATCAAATGTTATGGAATTGCCAAAAAAGCCCTCATGGAAGATTCTGTTTTGTAAAGATTTGCTCGCTTTATGGGGACTTGTTTGAGATAGTTGAACAGGTTCCTCAACCTTATTCTTCCAGAATTTCTTCTTTTTAGCGGAATCTGAAAGCATATTGTTGCGGGCCAATGCAGGTCTCATCCATAAAAGTTGACCATTTGGTACTGGTTGTATGTAGTTGGAAGCTTCACGAATGTAACGTTTGGCCTTTTTTCCACCATCTATCAGTTTGAATTCATTTCCAATGAATAACGGGTCTTCGGAGGAGATATTTTTCAATCCGGCACATCCATAGGAAGCAATAATCAACACAAGACAGCAATAAAATTGATACCGCTCCATCATTTGATTTTTTTATCTTCCTTGTCGAACTCTCGGATGAATATCAAAGAAATGCCAGTATTTCTGATCTCATGATATATAATATCATATGTTTCATTATTGAAGACTTTGAGTTGCTTGGAACCTGATTCTGTAAGATCATAAATGACTGTGATATCTCCTCTGAAGCTATCACCTCCAATATTTACTCCCGATTGATCTGAGTTAATATCTACCCCTCCCCCTACTTGAATTGACAATCGGTCATCCATTAATCGCTTGCTAACCCTAAAGTCCATCGCGGTTCTGGTATGGCCGACACCGCCAGTAAAATCGGCGTAGGTCTGTAGCCCAACATTGATATCAACGCCTTTTATTATTTGGCTGGCAAACCGATTGAACTGACTGGCTAGTATACTGTTAACACTATTTGATAGGGTGGTGGCGGCGATCAGGCTCTGATCAAAATCGCTACTGCTGGACTCAGGTATAAATCCACCCAGTACCAATAAACCAAATACCTGAGTATTTAACTCTGATTCAAATTCCGGTTGTTTAAAACGATCCAGTTTACTGGCCAAAGCAGGGTATTTGACCTTTTCTTCTTCCGGAAGATCCAATGAGAAGGATATTTGAGGACTTTCAATACTACCGGTAATGACAATGCCAACTTCATATGGAAGCGCTTTTTGGTAGAGGGCCTTTTCACTTTCTCCAATTTCATGACCAATCAATCCAATGGATGAAGTTGTTATAGTGTGAAGCGCAATAATATGCAGATCTCCATTATTCGGGTTTCCTGTCCAATTGACGGTTGACCCCGGAGCTATCGTAAACTTCTTCTTTACTATATTGTAAAACGAAAGTTGATAGAATCCTTTAGTAATGGTGTAGTTTCCAGTGAGTTGAATATTACCGGTTCGGTCAAAGCTTAGCTTTAGATCAGCAGCTCCTGAAGCTTCAATATAATCGCCTGAGCGGGCATCCACTATAACTCTGAAAACTGCTTGGTCCTCAAGAGTTATTGCTGAAGTCAAGTCAAAGTTTGGGAGGGTCGAGATTAATGAATCATAAAAACTTTGATTTTGAGCAATTCTTATTGAATCGGTGGCATGCTCAGGGTCGATAAACTCAACGATACCGTCACTGGTAAGCAGCTCAAGGTTTTCCTGAGGTGTCACATAGGTTAATTCAGTGGTATCTTTAATGATTATTCGGGCTTCAACATAGGTATCTTTTTCATTGCCCCTTAGTTTTAAATTACTGCCAACCACCAGGATACCCTGAACTGGGTACTCCTCAGTGGCCGGATTGTTCACAAGTAAATAGTCGTCGGTATCAAGAGTCAGATCATATTCAAACGATTGATAATCTTTGGTTATTAACGCACCATTGAGGGTGAGCGGGTTTTCCCTTTGATCGTAAATTGTAAAATCATATAAAGTTATCCCTGAGTTGTCCAACGTTATGATTTCATCTCTCAATTGGAAGGTTGATTTTGGCTTGGTAGTAGTGAGGTTCACATCCTGGAATTTTAATGTGCCTTGGTAATTTGGTTCTTGCAATGTCCCGGTTATCCTGGTTTTACCATGAACCCTTCCACTTATCTCATCTATTATTCCGGAAAACAAGAATTGAAACATTTCCAGGTTATTAATATCCACCTCCAATAGGGCGTCTATTTCTGAATTATTAACAAAGTAGTCTCCTGCTAATTCGATGTTGTTGGTTGCACTTCTGAGGCTAAATTCAATTGGAACGCGGGTTCCTTCAGTGATTGCCTTGGCTGAGATGTTAATGGGGGGGATTTTCTTGTAAGACAAGCTATCGATTTCTGCCTGGATATTGATCCGTTTGATGGCTTTATAGTATGAAACCATCCCGTTCAGGGTGCCACTGTGGATCACAGCAGAGTCAGAGGCTATCAAATAGTTTAAGTTTCTTAAATCCGCGTTGTTTATACTTAAATCAAATCTGCTCAAGTCCCCATCTACTACCATCTCAAAATCGTTCTTACTAACTATGAAATGCTCAAATAATAAATTATTATCGCCTAAGAAAACAGGATTATTCCGGTCAATGTTATATTCTTCATCGAATGAAATAAGACTATCCAGATAAATGTAAATTCCATTTTGTGTTGGTTGAAAATGAGAAGTGATACCCAAAACAGCAACAGAATCTCTGGATAGAACTAAATTTGAATACGCACTGTCTTGCTTTGTGAGAATGTTGAAGTCTAGATTTCCAATTTTTAGGTCATCATAGAATATGTTTTCTACCCGAAGGTTGGAGTTAATGCTATGCTGCAGTGAGAAAACTGCTTGAAGCGTATCTAGTGATATTCCAAATCCATTAAACTTGTGGATTCCCGCTTTAACCTCCATGGCTTGGTCATATTCATCAAATTTTCCGGAAATGTGCAACCTTGAAAATTCTTTAATTTCATTATTGAATAATTGGAGGGGTGCTACATTTTTCACTTCAAAATCAAAACTGAATCTCCTGTCTTTTGGTTTATATTGGATACTATCTAGTAAGCCCCAATAATTTCTGAACAAATTTTCGACTACCTCAGGGCTTTTTTGAATATCGAAGTTCGCCTCCAAGATACCATTCATATCATCGGAATAAAGATTAATAACGCTGGTGGTTGGGGAGGTTATCAATCCCAATGCTAAAGAATCCATCAGGTAGTTAACAGAGCTGGTTTTCAATGAAATATCTTTGCCTTTCAGAGATGCCTCAATATAAGGCTGATCTACCATTATTATTGCTTTGAGGTCCCCTGAAACCAGTAAAGTGGTGTCCCGGCCTAGCAATTTTCCCAATCTAAAGTCATTTAGCTGAAGACCGGCATTTATACTAATTAGTGGTTCAAATTGAACCTCGGATTGAATAATTGAAAGATAATCCGGATCATTAATCTGCATGAAAACTGCTACTCCATTCACATCAAAATTGCCTTGAAAGTCAACATCTTTTATCTCCTGATCCAAAATATCCATCTTTTTTATCTGCCCTTCTATCTCCATTTTGGTTTTACTCCCTATATTACCAACTACATGCATAGACAGATCTATTGGTCCCAGCCAGGGGATATCCATAAACTCCCCCGGATCCAACCCGATTGCATCTATCGATAGATCTACCACTAGGATATTTCGCTCGAAGCTGGCTTTGGCATCGGTGTGAATAATGCCTGCTGCAGAACTAATTTTACTTTGCAGATCAAAACTGTTTAGGCTGCCGGAACTTAACAGTTGGAATTGCAGCTCTTGAGGTAGCATAAGATTGCCAAAATATGGAGACAGTAAATTTCTAAAGGCTGGTCCAACGGTAACATTTATGTTAAGATCCTGCCACGATGTACTATCCATATCCAGCAAGTGGCCAATTCTTCCATTAGCCATAAAATGACTTTCCCCTGCACTTATACTAAGTCTATTTATTTCAGCATTACCCAAGGATAGGTGCCCATTGATCTCTAATTCCGTGCTGGGCCAATTTTCAAAAATCGTTGAGACAGAGTCATGAAGGAAATATCCGAGATGATCAGGATCGATACTGCCAAACATGGATAGTTCAATATCAGCCCGGTCCAAATCATTCAATAAATCCGGCCAGGAATCGTAGGAAGCTAAAATATCAAATCGAACTTCAGAGTCCCCGGACGATATCTGTAGATCAGAGAGTATAAGCCGACTTTGTGTGACTTGAGCCTTGGCTTTAAATTGAGATAGTGAAAATTTCGGAAGTTCCGTAGAAAAGTGCTGTACATCAAAGGACAAAGTGTCATTGCTTACTAAGAGATCTTTTAGGTAAAGTTGGATTTTCCCAAGTACCAGATGATTTGGATCAAAGTGCTGTACCTCAGTCATTTCTCCAACATGAAAAGCAACATCATTGTCCTTGAATTCAATAACGTCCACTTCAAAATTAAATCCAGAGCCAAAATCAAGAGGGAAAAGGTTTAGTGATTCACTTTCAGTCGAATTTTTAGATAAAAGGGTGCTTAGACGCGCATGCTCAAGATAGATCTTCTTTAGGCGAATTATATTGGAGATGGTGGATAGTTCAATATCGTTAGCATCGAGCCTTCCAAGCTTTATCACTAATTCCACACTATCAGTTGTAGAAATGTAATTCAGGTGAATATTTTCAAGATTTACCTCCGTGATTTGGATGGCGAATCCTCCATTATCCGAAGAAGGAGCAATCTCCGAAGGCTCAAGAGCATCAATGATAAACTGGATATTCAGCCCATCTTCGGTATTAATGAGGTGACCTTTTAAGCCCACTACTTCAACATTAGAAATAACCAGGTTCCCTGATAGTAAAGAAATTATGTTTGGCGTGACTCCAATTTTGTTAGCAGTTAATAAAACACTACCTCCAGGTTCGCTCAGGTTTAATCCCTCCACCGTAATCTCACCCCATAAGGAAAAACTGATTTCTTCAATGCTTACCCGGGCTTTGGTGGTTGCAGAGAGGTAGTGGGAAGCTTTAGTGGTGATCCATTTCTGGAAAGGAGGCGAATGTACCACCAGAAGTAACACAAATGCCAATAATAGAAACCCCAAAACCACTTTTGAGGAGAAAATAAGCAGTCTTTTGAGAATTTTCTTAATTTCTAATTTATCTACTATTGTTTTACCCATTTAATGTGTTCCATACAGCTTATTCCACCCTAATTCCTTCGTCCCTCGTCCTTCGTCTCCCTCGTAATTCGTAATTCATAATTAACCTAATACCCTGCCGCCTGTCCGTCTTTTCGTGATTCTGAGGCGCCGTAGTACACCCCATCTTTGAGCATAATGGCTTGATAGCCACCATACATTCCTTTACCCATTCTGATATTGTGCCCTTTATCCATCAATTCACTAATGGTTTCATAGTCAAAACCGGATTCCAGGTAAGTACTGCCGACGCCTTTTACATGCCCGTTCCAAATAACCGTTCCTGTATGACGGATCCTGGGAGCATCTCCAGCCTCCTGGAGGTTCATACCAAAGTCTATCAGGTTCAAAATCATTTGAGCATGTCCCTGGGGCTGCATATCTCCGCCCATGAGCCCGAAACTGATGAACGGTTTACCATCTTTAGTGACAAAAGCAGGGATAATGGTATGAAAAGGACGTTTATTCGGAGCATAGATACTTATGTGGTCTTCTTCCAATATAAATCCTGTTCCACCTCTATTTTGTAAAGGAAACCCCAACCCTTGAGGTACTTCCTTGGAACCAAATATCGAAGATAGACTTTGAATAAATGACACCATGTTACCATCTTTGTCAGCCACTGTAAGGTAGATAGTGTGGTCGCCCGATTCAAGACCCGGGTAGTATTCGCCTGCTTTATTGGAGTTGATTAATTTTCTGCGGTCATTTGCGTATTCTTTGGACAGCAGTGTTTCCATAGGTATATCTCCGAATTCAGGGTCCCCATAATATTTAGCAAGGTCTTCATAAGCCAGTTTCTTGGCCTCCACAAAGTGATGAATATGTTCGGACGAACCGAAACGCATCTGACCCATGTCAAAACCCTCTAAAATATTCAATATTTGTAACGCGGACATTCCTTGTCCAGGAGGGGGAATCTCCCAAATATCGTAACCTCTGTAATTTATTGATACAGGCTCTACCCAGATGGATGAATGTTTGGCAAGGTCCTGTTTTGAAAGAAAACCACCTCTTTGTTTAAAATGAGCTTCAATCCGTGATGCTATTTGGCCTTTGTAAAACCCGTCATGTCCTTTATCAGCAATTATTTCCAAGGTATTTGCCAGGTCTGGATTACGGAAAATTTCGCCTTTCCTGGGAAACTTATTATCTTCAAAATAGGCTTCTTTAAAGGTAGGGTTGTCCTCTTGCTGAATGCTTTCTTCCATCCTTTCAAATATATCTGCAGTTTCCTGTGTAATAGCTACTCCTTCCCTGGCATATTGGATAGTAGGACTAAGTAGCTTCTCGAACGCCAGCTTTCCAAAACGCTCATGCAGTTCGAACCAACCATCAACGCATCCCGGAGTGGTTACCGATAAGGGACCCTGCAATATTGTTTCCCCACGCTCCTTAGCAGCTCTAAGGTGTTCAATGGTCATTTTTCCCGGTGATTTGCCGCTGGCATTCAGCCCATAAAGTTTTTCAGTTTTGGCATCCCAAACAATAGCGAAAAGATCACCACCTATTCCGTTCATTCCTGGATCGGCCAGGCCCAAAAAAGCATTGGCAGCAATGGCTGCATCTATGGCAGAACCGCC
>CAZOJZ010000381.1:0-4678 GCA_964580205.1 uncultured Roseivirgaceae bacterium | reverse complement strand
CAACTGGAATACGAGATCCGGAACATTGTAAAAAAAGCTGAACAACTGCAACAACTGGGACTGACCATTTATTGGGAAAACATCGGTGATCCCATACAAAAGCATGCCAAAATCCCACCGTGGATAAAAGAGATCATCACCGATCTGGTAAATAAAGACGCCACCTATGGGTACTGTCACTCCATGGGTATTTTAGATACCAGAAAGTTTTTAGCAGCGCGCACTAATCGAAGGGGCGGCGCCCAAATTACTGAAAATGATATTTTGTTTTTCAACGGTTTGGGTGATGCAATATCAAAATTATATCAGTTTCTGCACTCCAGTTCCCGGATCATTGGTCCATCCCCGGCCTATGCTACCCATAGTTCCGCCGAAGCTGCTCACGCCAATGCAGCGCCGCTCACTTATCGTTTGGATCCTGAAAACAGTTGGTATCCCGATTTGGAAGATATGCACAACCAGGTCAGGTACAACCCAAACATCATCGGGATATTGGTAATCAATCCTGATAATCCTACCGGGATGGTATATCCCCTGGAAACCTTAAAGAAAATTGTGCAGATGGCCCGGGACTACCAGCTAATTTTAGTAAGTGATGAAATTTACAACAACATCACCTACCATGAGATCACATCCTATGCATTATCTGAAATAATTGAAGACGTTCCCGGCATTGCTTTATCAGGCATCTCAAAGGAACTCCCCTGGCCCGGAGCACGATGCGGGTGGATGGAGTTCTACAACAGAAATGTCGACCAGGACTTCTCGGACCTATGTACTGCTCTAGAGAATGTAAAAATGACCGAAGTTTGTGCCACCACCCTCCCCCAGAAAGCCATTCCGCTGATCATGTCAGATTCCCGTTATGATGAATATCGCCGCCAACTCAATCAGGCCATTGGCGCCAGAGGAAAAATTGTAGCCAATATTCTGGGAGAGCTGCCGTTCATTCATTTCAATGAAACTTTTGGCGCCTTCTTTAATACCATAGTATTTAAAAAAGGGGTACTTACACCAGAACAATATCTGAAAACTACAGACCCTCGAATAGCACAGCTATTGGAGGAGTGGATTGATCCTGCACTACCGCTTGACAAACGATTTGCTTACTACCTTTTGGCCACTACCGGCGTATGTGTAGTACCTCTGTCCTCATTTCACTCTGAACTGTTGGGCTTCCGGGTAACCTTGCTGGAGGAAGATCCCGACTTACTGACTACCACATTTGAGAAAATCGAGGATGCCATTCAGGAGTACTGTACTTCTGGTTAGTCCAGAATTGATATCACCCCCCCTGGAAGGCCCCGGTCCCGATAGCAATTGGGATCGCTCCTCCTCCGGAAGTGTTTATATAATTGTATTATTCTAATATTAATAGCTATAATAGGCTTATTTTTATAGTTTAAGGAATATTTTGCCTATATTTTTACTATTTTTAAAATGTATGGGTAAAAATTACCGTCACAATTCCATTTTTTTAATAAAATGAACATTTTCAGTATTATTTTAATGGCATAAATATCATTTTTATGTCTTTTTTATTTTTACAGGTGTAATTTTTAACCAAAATACTTTCATAAGTATCACTGATGGTCTTTATTTGGAGCTACATTAAAAAACCAAATAAAAAACAGGATTAAAAAAGCTATCAAATTATGAAAGAAGGAATCACAGAACTTGTTACAACTTCGGCAGCCGATGCCGTAAGCCTTGCTGAAGTCAGCGGACAAGTCGCGCAGAATTTTTTAACCATAAATAATGTATGGATGATGGTGGCCACTTTCCTAGTATTCATCATGCACCTGGGATTTGCCGGTGTAGAAGCAGGATTCGGTCAGGCCAAGAATACGGTCAACATACTTTTTAAAAATACCCTTACCCCGCTAATAGGGATCACTACCTATTATGTTATAGGCTTTAACCTGATGTATCCCGGAGAATTTTTCCTGGGAGACTGGCTTGGTTTTGCTGGGTTTTTCCTGTCACTACCTGAAGGCGGCGAAGGAGTTGCCTATGCTGACGGCAACTATACTTACTGGACTGACTTTTTGTTCCAGGCCATGTTTGCTGCCACAGCTGCCACCATCGTCTCGGGCGCGGTTGCTGAAAGAATAAAGATCAATGCTTACCTAATATTCACAGTAATATTTGTTGGACTGGTTTACCCTTTTGTCGGCAGTTGGAAATGGGGCGCTGGATGGCTTGATGCCATGGGCTTCTATGACTTTGCCGGATCTACTTTGGTGCACTCGGTAGGCGGTTGGGGAGCGCTGGCCGGTATTATGATTCTCGGGCCGCGTCTTGGGAAGTACGTGGGCGGTAAAGTGATTGACAAACCAGGCTCAAGTGTTCCTTTGGCCACCATGGGTGTATTCTTACTGTGGTTTGGCTGGTTCGGTTTTAATGGTGGCTCCGTATTATCTGCGGATCCGGGAGCGGTATCAAGAGTTTTGGTAACCACTTGTCTGGCGGCTTCTATGGGCGGAATCGGAGGTTACATCACCGGATGGTTGGTATTTAGACGCCTGGACCTGGGCATGGTGCTAAATGGGATACTGGCGGGACTTGTAGGTATTACCGCTGGAGCTGATGTAATCAGCCCAGCGTGGTCTCTATTGGTTGGATTAGTAGCTGGGGTGCTGGTAGTACTTTCTGCCATTACTCTGGATAAATTCAAACTGGATGATGTAGTGGGCGCTGTTTCTGTACACCTTACTTGTGGAATATGGGGAACCCTGGCGGTTGGAATATTCAGTGCCGAGCATTCTGTTTTTACCCAGCTGATGGGTATACTAGCGATAGGGGCAGTTGCTTTCATTTCGGCTCTGACCATTTTTAAAGTAATGGATCTGATTGCCGGTATCCGGGTCAGTGAACAGCACGAAACCGAAGGTCTGGACAGCCACGAACATGGCATCCGTGGTTATACCATAATTTTAGAATAAATATTAAAAAAATACCAGGTAAGTAGGGCTTACCTGGTATTACATTGGTTAAAACATTTAATGTATTATTTAAACCATTATTCAATAATAACATGAAAAATACAATTTTACTATTAGCACTGATGCTAATTGCATCATTTGTCGGTTTTGCTCAAGATGACGAGAATCCTTTGGTGATTTCCGGAAGTGTCGACACCTACTATAAGTATCAGTTTTCACAAGTAACCGGTCAAACCAGTTTTGCTCAGGATATAAATTCCTTCTCTCTGGGTATGGCCAATATAGTTTTGTCAAAGGAAGTGGGAAAAGCTTCTTTCGTTGCGGACCTGGCTTTTGGACCAAGAGCTGATGCCAGCGCACCGGGTGCCATCCAACAACTATATATATCCTATGCGTTATCAGATAAGATATCTGTTACCGGCGGATTTATGGGAACGTTTGTTGGCTATGAAATTATTTCGCCAACAGGCAACTTTAACTACTCTACTTCTTATTTGTTCTCTACAGGACCTTTTCAGAATGGCGGGCTAAAGTTTGATTTTGCTATTTCCGAAAAATTCGGATTTATGGTAGGGATATTCAACGAGTTTGATTCCTATACAAATAGCAGTGGTGGATTGGATTTTGGCGCTCAAATCTATGTGTCGCCAGTTGAAGGACTGGACGCATACTTCAACTTTGTCACCAGTAATGATTCAGGTACGGAAATTGACTTAACCGCAACTTATCAGGTCACTGACCAGTTAATGTTCGGGCTGAACACAGCCAAGCGTACTACCGGAGAGTTCTTTGATGAAGAAGCCGGTGCCGGGTTAAACTTCAACGGTGTGGCGTTATATGCCAACTACGCCTTCAGCGACAGTTTTGCTCTGGGAGTAAGAGGAGAAACCTATAAAGATGAAGATGGTGGAATATTAGCAGATGTATCCAGCAGGGTGAATTCTTTTACGATTTCAGCTAACATTGGGTCTGGTCCTCTGAAACTGATCCCAGAGATACGATTTGACAAAGCAGATGAGGACATTTTCATGGATGGAGATAACCCTACTGACTCATTCGCACAATTCTTGGTTGCAGCAGTATTTGCTTTCTAAATAGATATTGATAAGGAGCCTCCGCTAATAGCGGAGCTCCAATAATACTTACTACCATGAAAAAAATTACATTATCCTTATCACTAACAATTGTCTATCTGGCCGTTGTCGGTCAAACCAATCAGCCACTGCCCTTAAATGAACTGGGGCAAATTACCTACAGTGAAGTTGTCCAGGTGGAAGAGGCTGGTAAAGAACTTTTACTGGCTAATGCCTTTAACTACCTGCTCTCATTGGTGGACAACCATAAAAAACTTAAAAAAGGCCCGTACATCAACGAAGACAGCACCGAAGTTTATCTGCCTCTGACCTATACAGTGTACCGTGACTTTCCTGTCCATTCCCCTCATGGCCTCATTAAATATGAATTCACAGTAGAAGTCAAAGATGGTCGTTACCGTTACATGGCAACAAATTTTGTTTTCCATTATTTAGAAAGAAATAGATACGGAAGGTTTGTTGAAGTAAAAGGGAAATCAAAGCCACTGGAGGAACCCTTTTACAAGGGTAGTCAAAAGCTGTGGGAACAGCACAAACAACAGACAGGCGATAAAATCCGCACCCTGGCAGAGCGCTTGCATGCAGATATGTTCTTACCTCTTGAAGGTCCGAAAGAAGAGATTGTCAAAATTAATGAGG
>CAZOJZ010000380.1:0-1896 GCA_964580205.1 uncultured Roseivirgaceae bacterium | reverse complement strand
ACGATCAACCTGGGATTGGAAATCATTAGGGCCATTTTCAGAAATTCCAATTTGACCAGCTACATAAACGACCTTATTAGTTGGTCCAACGGACACTGCTTGTGAATATCCATATTGGGTAGTATTTGGCAGGTGTTCCGGGTTAATGGCTAGCTTTCCAACTCCCTCTACTACCTCTTTAGATTCTTCAACACAACCAAGAAAGATGAATAGCGAAAAAATAATAATCGACAGGGTATAGATCGAAGTCGATTTATTTATGCCTGACTTTTTAAGTAATCCTATTGGTTTATTTGTACTTTTCATAATTTTAGAATTTATATTGTTTATTAAATTGATCTTATTTGATTGGGATTGCAATTGGACGCAACGGTGACCCACTTGCTCCTCGCAGTTTGAGGGATGACCCAACAAAAGCGAATTGATATACTTCGTCCTCGGCCAGTTCTTCTAAAAACATTTGTTCGATAAACATTACACCTTTTTCTGCAAGAAGATATGTGTGAATCGGTATCCAATTGTCTTCACGTTCAGGTGGGAAAGCTTCGAAACTTAGGTTATCTGCTCCCAAGAGCATTATTTTCTGATCTTCCACCAACCACTTAACAGCATCCAGGTTAATTCCTGGGTATCCATTTAGATATTCAGCTGCATTGGCATATCGTTGAGCTTGACCAGTTCGTATGAGTACAATGTCACCTCGATGGAGCGTGATCCCTTGTCGCTGCAATGCACCCCGAAGATCTTCAGAATTGATCCGATAATTGTTCTCAAGGATATCTACCCCTTTATATTTTGCAACATCTATGAGAACCCCTCTGGCAATTATCGGAGGAATGGTTTCTGCTCCAGTTTTTCTCCATCCTTTATCACCAAGATATTTCTCAGGTTGGAAGCCATTCCAAATTTGCCCATTCAATCCAAAGTGGTTCAAGGCGTCAATATGAGTTCCCATATGGGTATACATGGAAATTGCATCTCCGGTATAACTTACTTTTTTATTCATGGTATGACCCAGCCCATTGGGATTATCAACCATTGTTCCATCAGGTGTATGTGTTAACCAGAATTGATAAGGTGGATCACCTAAAGCATTAAAACTGGGCATTCCAACAAAATACTCTACACTCAGATCGTAGACTTTACCTGAACCAATGCTGGAAAGAATCTTGAGCTTTGAGCTCTCATCCATCATATTCAGTGTTCCGATTTCATCTTCCGGCCCCCAGGGACTTTTACCAACCTTTTCGTGTTGGGCATTTAAGTATGCTATTGAGCCTAGCTGCAATAGCATTACTAAAGTTTTTGCTTTCATAAGTACTTTATTTAATGTTTGAATTATTGAAGTATCAAAATTCATGGACTGAGCACTCCAAAACATTAAGGTACCTTAAGAAAGTACTAGCTTATTATTTGTCACTTCGAACCGAGCTAAGAAATTCGGGAGTGACATTAAGATAGGATGCTATCATATATTGGGGAACGCTCTGTTCGATGTCTCGATATCTTTTCCTGAATTTTTCATATCGCTCTTTAGCTGACAAACTCATCCGTTCCAGAGTCCTCTCCTGCAGCGCAACATAAGCGTTCTGAAATTTTATTCTGAAAAATCGCTCAATGGGAGGAACTTTATCAAAAAGTTGATTCAGTTGATCTCGATGTATCAGTAGTACTTTAGAAGGTTTAATGGCCTGAACGAAACAAGTGGCAGGTTTCTGGGTAAGATAACTATACAGGTCATTGATCCACCATCCTCGAATCCCAAATTGAATGATGTGTTCTTCTCCGTCCTCTTCAATGTAATAACTTCTCAGGCTTCCTTCCGACACAAATCTCATGTGATTAGAAACATTGCCCTTAAACAAAAGGATTTCTTTTTTCGCAAGAGCCTTCAAT
>CAZOJZ010000379.1:0-2480 GCA_964580205.1 uncultured Roseivirgaceae bacterium | reverse complement strand
CACAAAGCAGACATTGAGGAGAAACTGCTATCGATACAAAATGGATATTCAGCTATCTTTGTAGCTAATACCACAAAGTTTTGGAGGGGAAAATCCATGATAGCCCCTCTTTTCTTAATCCAAACTTGATGTTTATCATATCCTGCCCTAACGTAGCCGATAATTATTGTATTTTTAGCGTTATCAATTTGGAGGGCTGCCATGGCCAGTACACATTCAAGTTTTACGGGCTCGATACCCGAAATTTATGATGCCCATTTGGGGCCAATGTTGTTCGAATTTCCGGCGAAGGATTTGGCTAATCGAGTAAAAGACAAGATTTCTGCAAACAGCAAAGTACTTGAAGTGGCTTGTGGAACGGGGATATCAACCCATTACTTACGAGAAGCTTTACCGCAAAACGTTCATATCACCGCGACCGATCTAAATCCTGCCATGCTTGATTTTGCAAAAAGCAAACATGCAAATTTGTCAGGCGTTACATTTGAGATCGCCGATGCGTTATCTCTTCCCTTTGATGATCAAGTGTTTGATGCAGTTATATGCCAGTTTGGTATTATGTTTTTTCCGGATAAAGGCGAGGGACTCTCTGAGATGGCGCGCGCACTAAAGCCGGGTGGAATTCTAGCGTTTAATGTGTGGGACTCTATGGAGCAGAATAGATCTGTAGCGCTTGCACATGAAACTATTACCAGTTTTTTTGAAATCGATCCGCCACAATTCTTAACCACCCCTTTCGGCTTTTACGATGTTGACCACATCAAAAGTCTCATGACGCAAACCGGATTTACGAATATTGAGTCTCACATTGTTTCGGAGACAGTAGAGGGACTTGATGCTACACATATTGCAAAGGGCTTTGTTGAGGGGAATCCAGGAGTTATTGAGATTAATGAGCGGGCAACCGTAGAGGTGAGCTTAGTTACAAAGGCGACCGCCGATGCACTTGAAAAAGCTTACGGTTCGTCACCACTTAAAATAAAGTTTCAGGAAATCGTTTTTACAGCGATAAAACCCACAGTATGATATCGAGATGATTCGGGGCTATTAAATGAGTGTCCGCTTTTGGCACAAAGCGGACGTTCAAGCCTTGGTCGATTTACTTTACAGTTTAATACAAAGTTTTTGATTGACTATTTTAACTCCCTGATAAATAGCAACTTTAATTTCAGGCCTGATTCTTGCTAGCCTTCTTTATAATAAATCTTACATAGGAGCATAGAAAATTATGGATAGAATATTACGCAACGAGTTAGCACTGATAGTAGGATTTGCACTTGGACTAATACCACTATTATTATTTATATAAGGTGGCAGGCTGTATCGCAACACATAAATTATGAGCCTTTTAAGTGGGCGGGCAGGGTGTCAATTAGGGAACCCGTCGTTGTAGTAGCGCACACATGTTTTGGCTGTCTGTCTTCATATTGTCTTGCTCCCAAAAACAAAACGGGAACCGAAATCCCCGTTCTAGTTCTGATTTAAACCCTCATTAATCTGTCTTCTTTGAATGTCCGCTTTTGGCACAAACGGGACATTCAGAGTCTAACTGTAGTGATACTTCTGCCACCAAGGGCTCCATGACTAAGTCATTCTTGTTTCTCTACACTTTTTACTAGCTCAAGCTTTGTGGTCGCTTCTGATATATCTCTCAAATAGCTCCTATACCCTTCAATTATTTGCGTACGCTCTTCAATTTCTTTCTCTCTAAACCTTGATTTATTCTGTAGCTGAAGAACCGTTAACCCATCCTCTTTAAGCGAATGTCGCATTGATTCAACGTATTTGGTATCATTAGCGATGATACACTTCAATAGTTGCGTGACATCTTTCATAGTGTCCCCTTTAACTTCACTTATTCACTAACTATCAATTTTGTTTAGATTGTATAGTATTTTGATCTGTTAGTTACATCATTTATTCTGCTTCAATTTGTGTTAATTAGAGGAGAACGAGCTAGTAGTCTTCGAATCTGAACGTCCGCTTTTGGCACAAAGCAGACACTCAATATTGTGGGCGGCGGGAATCGAATAACAAGCTGGAATGCTCATTAACACATACTGTTACTTCCCTTTCAGGACAACCGGTTTACCTCCATTTGTCGGTCGTGGAGCTGTCAGCCTTATTAGTGCTTTCTACCAGATATACACAAAAGAGGGAAATAGCGCCATATATAGGGGTAAATTTACCTTGACAGGTGACAAAGTGACACATACACTTTTATAACCCGCAATAAGTTCGGGTTGCTGTTAGATAACTTACAAAGAATAGATAATAAAGTGTAATAGAGAATTAGTTTGGTGTGGAATGACCAGGCAGGAGTTGAACCTGCACAATCGCCTTAGTATGCGCGATTCCCTATCCCAGGGCTGGCCAGTGCCCGGAGAGGCACTAAACTAATTCTAGTTAGTTGAAAAAAAAATGCAAGTGTTTATTGAGTTTTTCTCAATGCACTTGCTTTAATCAAACACATTTCAGTG
>CAZOJZ010000378.1:0-3185 GCA_964580205.1 uncultured Roseivirgaceae bacterium | reverse complement strand
TCATCTGCTATTTTGGCAGTTTCGGGCATTAAATCTGAGACCCAGGCACCGCTCTTACCATGTTGGGCAAACGCACCAATTCCGGAGATCAAAGGGCGGTTCAATTGCTTGCCGGTCATGGTGGAAAAACGTTTTCCTGCTACCAGCTCTTCGGGGATTTGAGTCCCATGCCATTTTTGAAGCATAGGCTTGTAATCAAAGAGATCAACATGTGAAGGTGCACCGTTCTGAAACAGGTAAATCACACGTTTGGCCTTGGGTGCAAAGTGGGGCAGGCCTGAGTTTAGGTAGGCTGGGGGTCCAGAGGCACCCTGAGCCCTTGCAGAAAATACTCCTGGATTTAACAATGAACCCAGCGCAGCAATGCCAATACCCTGGGCCATCTTCCCGAAGAAACTCCTTCTGTTCATGGATGCCTGGAAATGTTGGATTGGATGCATGGCTTACAAACTTGAGTTAGTCATTATTGTCTGGTCAGGGTTTCATCTAAATTCAACAAAAGTGAACACAAGGCTGTATAAGCAGCGTGATCCGTAGTACTTAGGGCCAGGTCTACCGGGTGCTCCCCAATACTGATGATCTTTTTGGCCTCTTTAATGGAACTGGAGTATTCGCTTTGTAAATTTTGCAAGCGCCTAGCCAGGATGGCAAATTCTTGCTCTTTGGGTTTTCTGGAGGTAGCCAGTTCAAAGGCCATGGTCAATCGGGCCTTATCGCTATTTTCTGCATTTAAAACCCGTGACGCCATTACCCGGGCTGCTTCCATAAAAGTGATATCGTTTAGGGTGGTCAATGCGTGTAACGGCGTATTGGTCCGGGATGCTTTCACCGTGCATATTTGCCTGCTGGCGTTGTCGAACAAGATGGTAGGTCCCACAATACGCCTCCAAAAGGTATAAAGCGTCCTTCGATACAGGGCATAACCATGATCCTGATGGTATTTGATCTTGCCAAAAGTGGCTTCCTCCCAGACACCTGAAGGCTGATAGGGATTGACCGATGGGCCCCCAATTGAATCTACCATTAATCCGCTGATCCGGAGGGCCTGGTCTCTCAACATCCATGAAGGCCATCTCATTCTGGTGGCTCTGGCGAAATACTTGTTTTCAGGGTCTGCCTCAAGCAATGCTGCAGTGACCTTTGAAGACTGTTTATAGGTCGCACTCATTACAATCTTCTTAAAAAAGGCCTTTAAGTCCCAGCCGCTTTCCATGAAGTCTACTGCCAACCAATCCAATAAACCCGGATGTGTGGGCAATGCTCCCTGCACCCCAAAATCTTCAATGGTCTTTACCATTCCATTGCCAAAAAAATTCTGCCAATACCTGTTAATAGTGACCCTGGCGGTTAGCGGGTGCTCCCTGGATACCAGCCATCGGGCCAATGCAAGTCTGTCATTGGTTACATTTTCAGGAAGGTCGGGCAATACCTCAGGAACGTTCCTGGTTACCTGTTCCATGGGTTTGTTGTAGGCACCGCGTTCCAACACGTAGGTAGCTCTTGGATGTTCAAGCTGGTCCATTACCATGACCTGTAGGTTTTCCGAGGACTGTTGGTCGCGATTATTCTTGGCATCTTTTAGGTCCTTTAATAAGGTTGCATACTCTGGGTCTCGTTCCTGATAATAATTCTGAAGCAGCCCAATGTAATATGGGTTTCGTTGGTTAGGGGTATAGCCCAGGGCATAAAGATTGTCTCCATCCAGGTCGGCTGCTGCTGCCGATTCGGAAGCCGGCAGATCTTCACTTCGAGGAAACTTATGCAGCTCTTTATCAGCCACTTTAGTGGATATTTCATCCACGTATTTTTGCAATTTGGCCACCTTTTCTATTTTTTCCGGTGGACTGAGGTCCAATATGGGAGCTACTTGCCCATGATAGCCAATACCCTCTTCACTGGTCTGATTGAAATAGTCATAGAACTGATAGTACTCTTTTTGAGAAATAGCGTCGAACTTATGGTCGTGACAACGACTGCAGCCCACGGTAAGCCCCAGCCAGGTGGTGCTCATGGTCTCCAACCGGTCGAATACATTTTCAACCCTGGTTTCCTCCGGGATCCTTCCTCCCTCCCCATTGTACATATGATTGCGGTTGAAAGCCGTGGCCAGGATATGGTCAGTAGCAGCGTTCGGAAACAGGTCCCCTGCCAATTGCTGAACTGTAAATTGATTGTAAGGCATGTTTTGGTTGAAGGCATTGATCACCCAGTCCCGCCAGGGCCACATATTTCTGGTAGGATCACCCTGAAATCCATTGGTGTCTGCATACCGGGCTACATCCAGCCACTCCCAGCACCAGCGTTCTCCATATTTTGGAGAGGCCAATAGACGGTCTACTAACTGTTCGTAGGCGTTTGCCGATTGATCTTCTTCAAACCGTTGTATCTCCTCCAAACTGGGAGGAAGTCCGGTTAGATCGAAACTCAATCTCCTGATCAGTACCCGTTTTTCTGCTTTATCAGATGGTGACAAACCCATGGACTCCAATCTGTGCAGTACAAAATGGTCAATTTCATTTTCAGGCCAATCGCTATTCTGAACCTTGGGTAGGAGAGCTTTTATAGGAGGGATAAATGCCCAGTGTTTTTTCCACTCGGCCCCCTGACGCACCCATTTTACCAAAATTGCTTTTTCAGGGGCTGTAAGCGATAATTTTGATTCAGGCGGAGGCATCATCATTTCCGGGTCTTCCTGAAGAATTCTGAAGATCAAGGCACTTTTCCGTGGATTGCCAGGTACTACTGGAATGACATCACTGTCGACCCTCTTGGCGAAAACCTCTGTTTCGTCATCCAGACGGAATTCGCCTTTGCGGGCATTTTCATCGGGGCCATGACAGGGATAGCAGCGATCAGAAAGAATGGGCCGTACATGGAAGTTGAAATCGATGGTTTCCGGTAATTGATCATAGGCGATTTTAACCTCTTCGGGTAGAGGGGAGGAGCATCCCAGGAATAACCAAAAACCAGCGACCAATAAAAAATAACCTATGCGCGGTTTGTCGGGGGTGGATGTCTGTGGTGTTGGGTTGGAAATCATGTTACATTATCCCAGATTGAGCTTAGTTTTATTCATCAAACTTATAGCCATCCATTACTCTACTGCCTTCAGGAATACTAAAGTACTCAGGGCGTGTATCCGGTCGGAAACTTACT
The DNA here is from genome assembly GCA_964580205.1 of uncultured Roseivirgaceae bacterium. GTDB lineage: Bacteria > Bacteroidota > Bacteroidia > Cytophagales > Cyclobacteriaceae > SZUA-3. Next base: position 29 of record CAZOJZ010000378.1, on the reverse strand, counting down.
TCTGATATAGTGATGTTAACCGTGTGTTC
>CAZOJZ010000377.1:0-1712 GCA_964580205.1 uncultured Roseivirgaceae bacterium | reverse complement strand
GATGACTATAGCGATGAATTTATATACTGGATACACACAAAAAACCTGACCATGGATTATTTAGCCTACCTGTACTTCACTGACGGAGGAGGAAAGAGATTCAGAGCTCCCTTCAATGTTAGGACCGTCGGGGGCATTCGTTTTGCGGATTATGATAATTACCAGCAGGTTGATGATAGCGTCAAATTGGAGGACTACCATAAGGAATTTAACCGTGGTTCGCTGAAATTACTATCAAAAATCGAACTGGAAAACCTCAATGTTCAAGCCCTGTAAGGTGATATGTTGATTAGCATAATCATCCCCACACTCAATGAGGAGGAAAACATAGAAAAATTGATCGCATACCTCCGGCGAGATCCTTCATATCCCCTGATAACGGAAATTATTGTAGTGGATGGCAATAGTGAGGACCGGACCAGGGAAATGGCCACCAAGACCGGCGTCACAGTCCTTGGCAGCAAGCACAGGAGCAGGGCAGTACAGATGAATTTGGGGGCAGAACGGGCTTCAGGTCAGGTCCTGTACTTTTTACATGCAGATACCTTTCCTCCAACTGGTTATGCCCAGAAAATCTGGCAGGCAACCAGAGACCATAATGTCAGCGGTTGTTTTCGCTTGCGTTTTGACTGGGGTCACTGGTTTCTAAGCATTAATTGCTGGTTTACCAGGTTTAATACCAGCATATTCAGGTTTGGCGATCAAAGTTTATTTGTCAACAAAGAGGTCTTTATGGAGGTAAATGGTTTCAATGAAAATTTAAGGATGTTTGAAGATCAGGATATAGTCAAACGCCTTTCCCACCATGGGCAATTTGTGGTACTTCCCCACTATGTAGTAACCTCAGCCCGGAAATATCGAAAAAATGGACCGTTCAGATTACAACTGGTATACTTCTTGATCTATCTTTTATATGCATTTGGGTTTTCACAAAGTACATTGATGAGAACTTATCAAAGCCTGGTTCCTTTTCCCATGGTATAACCCGGGTTTAATTTTTTTTTGAAATCCTATTTACTATCTTTTGAGGTTAAGAATGCCCAGTGTTGACAGGACACTTGATAAAATGTATCGTACATTCCAGGTACTCATGTTGCCATCTCATACCAAATGAGTGACCCTTCGAACCAAGGCCTTAAAAGAACTTTGGGCCCCTTAATGTTATGGGGGTTGGGAGTGGGGTATGTGATATCGGGTATGTATTTTGGCTGGAACCTGGGCCTGGAAAAAGGCGGTACCCTGGGCCTGGCAATATCAACCCTGTTTATAATCGTCATGTATGTGACTTTCACCTTCGGGTACACCGAATTGGCTTGTGCCATACCCAAGGCGGGAGGAGCTTTTGTCTATGCACACCGGGCCTTGGGCAGGCGTTGGGCGTTCCTGGCTGGGATGGCCCAAAATATTGAGTTTATTTTTGCACCTCCGGCCATTGCTTTTGCCATGGGCGCTTATTTTAATCTTTTTTTCCCATCCGTTCCAATATTGGGTGTCGCCATATTCTCTTATGTGATTTTTACCGCCTTAAACATATCAGGAGTGAAGGCCGCAGCTACTTTCGAGCTCATTATTACTGTATTGGCAGTGATGGAATTACTGATATTTGCCGGTGTCACCTTACCCCATTTTGAATATAAAAACCTAACCTTGAACGCTTTACCTAATGGCTATCAAGGCGTTTTTGCGGCCATTCCTTTTGCTATTTGGTTCTT
>CAZOJZ010000376.1:0-1710 GCA_964580205.1 uncultured Roseivirgaceae bacterium | reverse complement strand
ATGGGCAGCAGGAAAAATTTATTGGGAGAGACCGCTTCTCAAGAGCTGCAAGATATTTATTCCAAACTACTTAGCCAATGAGCGAGAAGTTCAGGCCAATATTTCAAGTGGCCGTCATCCAAAGCCAGAGAGTAACCATGCCCTCCATGGGGATAAAGATGCATTTCACACTCCAACACCTGGTTACTAAGAAGAGCTTGGTAAAAACGAAGGCTGTTCTCAACAGGAACGGCATTATCATCCGATGAATGCACCAGAAAGGTTGCGGGTGTTTGCTCGGTAACCTGCAATTCATTGGAATAATAATCTTGCAACTCTTGAGAAGCGGCCTCTCCCAATAAATTTTTCCTGCTGCCCATATGGGTTATTTCATCGGCCATAGATATAACCGGATAAACCAGTACCATGAAATCGGATTCGGGTTCATCAAAATGGGTCCCCAAAGTAGCAGCCAGATGTCCTCCAGCGGAGAAACCCATCACTCCAATTTTATTCGGATCAAGATTCCATGACGCTGCATTTTTACGAACCAGGCGGATGGCCTGTTTGGCATCTTGCAAGGGGGCCAGACGGGGGGATTTCTGAGAGGTGATCTAAAACACCAACTATGTACAAAAAATCCTATGAGATACTACCAGCATTGGTTTAGAGAATTATGAAAACCTACATTTGTTGGCCATAAGGAATTAGAGGAAAATAATAACCGATTATTTCTGTTATTTAGATGAATCATTTATGAATAAATTAATAGGGGTATTACTACTCATTTGCTCATGCCTGCAGCTCCTGGGACAGGGAATAGTTTATCAGGAATCCTTTGAAGGGTCCAATGAGGCATTGTTTCGGGAAATAGCCAATCAAAGCAACCTGGGAGAAATAAAGTCAGGTAAGTATCACTGGAAATATTCCGGGCAATCGCTCCACGCCTTGACCTATTATTGCAACCGGCTGAATACCGACAGTAATTTTTCAGTAGAGATCCGTCTAAAATCCATGAAATCAACTACTGAGTATGGCCTTTCCTGGGGTGGTGTTAACTCCCGGAATGCCCATTATTTTTTGTTGAAGGGACGAAAATACTCGATTTGTACAGTAGTCAATGGACAAGTAAGCTGTAGTATTGATCAGAAACCTGCCAAAGTACGGCCGGATTACAATGTTATGCGGGTAGAGAAAGCCGGGAACATCATTCAATACAAAATCAATGAGGTAATAGTGCATTCGGAGCCTTTTGAAGGAGTTTTTGGTAAAGCCTTTGGAATGGCAATGTGGAATTCGGGGTCTATACAAGCGGATGATTTTACCCTAAAAGGCACTAATTTAAGCATCAATCTTGATCGGGATCTTTATTATGCGCATAAACCCGAACACCTCAGTGCCTCTATTAATACCGCATATGAAGAAATGACTCCAGTAATAACTCCAAATGGAAAAGAAATCTATTTTTCCAGGAGGTCCGACCCTTCTAATATCGGTGGCATTGGTGACCTTCAGGATGTTTATTACTCCAAATTCGGACCCGATGGTTGGTCCAAATCGGTGAATTTAAAGCGGCCTATTAACAACAAGGGTCCAAATGCAGTATTTTCCGTAAGCCCGGATGGCAATACGCTCCTGCTGATGAATACCTACACTTCTGATGGTCAACAGAAAGGCATGGGACTATCAATAAGCAGGAAAACCAGCAAGGGATGGGCCAATCCGGAAGAT
>CAZOJZ010000375.1:0-3985 GCA_964580205.1 uncultured Roseivirgaceae bacterium | reverse complement strand
TCATTACTTTACTGCAAATCATCTTTACATTTCATGTTCTTCTTCACCTATTACTTATTGGCCATTGTTGCTGCCTGGCCAACTTTTTCTGCTGCATTCACTCAAACCGGACAACCAGCGATATTATTGGCACAAGTCTCCCTGGATTATTTCGTTTTGGAACCCTGGACTTACTCGGATGATTTTGAAGGCAGGGACCTGGGTGCCTGGGCGTCGTATCCCTTATGGCAGGATATTGCCTATAACCAAAACTTTAGAGTAAATGAAATAGTACCGGGAGATCTCAATATTTCTATCGTTCAGAAAGTAACTCCTTATACTGCAGTTGATAATTATGCAGGCGCGCAAAAGTTGCTTGATATGTACCTGGTTCCAGGAGCCACCATTAGTTTTAGGTTTTATCTAAAAACCATCCAAATGGCTGAATCTTTCAAGGTGAGATTTGCCGCTGGAGCCTATGGAAAATTAGACGTCACCATTCATGACATGCAAGCCAATCAATGGAACTGGGTTACCATAGGCTTCGATGATTTTGTTAAAGAAAACCCAGTAATTGCTGATAAAGAAAGAATCAAAATATATGCGTTGGCGTTTTTGGTGAAATTTCCAAATTCGGACCCTGATATGCCAATCTATTTTGGAATTGATGACATAACCTTCAAAGGGGCCCGCGTAATACCATTCCGGTTTTCCGAACCGGCGATGTTCAAGCTCCCTGAGCATAAGCCATATATTCCCAAAAATCATTATTACCACGGAGATGAGTTCAGTTTAAGTGGAGCATGGTTGCCAGAGGCAAAAGAAGTATCGCTTGAAATTGTGTCTTATACCGATAGAAATAAACCGGTGTTTGAGGGGAAGTTGTCACATCAGGGTACCCAATGGTCTTTGCCGCCGCTTAAGCTTAATTTCCCGGAGGGACTATACCTTGGCACCCTAAAGGCATATGATGGCGCCAACCAAATTTCTGATACCGAATTTACTATTCATATTGCACCAAAAAATATAGCTGGTGAACACCCACGATTACTGTTTGATGCCGGGAAGAAAAGGGAAATTGATAAACGGTTTCGAGAAGAACGATTTGAGCAGTTGTATGAGGATATATCTCAACGCGCAAAGGAGTTAAGAGAGGAAATACCGGTGGAGGACCTTATTTTTGACTTGGACCAGTTTCCCGATGAAGATTGGCTTTCTACCTGGGAGGTATGGGGTTCGCATATCTATCACACCGGTGAGGCATTGCGACAAAATGCCAGGGCTTATGCTTTTCATGTCGATCAGGAGGCCGGAGAATACGTGAAAGAAGTGCTGTTGCGTTTGGCATCCTGGCCGAATTGGACGCATCCATGGCAAACCAAACGAGGGCGATTCAGTGAGCACCGCACGGGCAGTTGGTCACACCGGGTAGCCGAGGCATATGACCTGGTCTTTGATCTCATGAGTGATGATGAAGGGGAAAAAATTCGCCAGGCCATTATGAAAAATATAGTGGAGGGTGTCCATCGCACTTATGTTTACAACGACAATATTACCGCAGCTACTTCCAATTGGCTGGCCATGACCGTGGGTGGATCATTGATGTGTCAGGCTGCTATTTTTGAGGATGGGGAAGATACTAGAAATATTGAACCCTATTTTACCGGTGCAATAATGAAGTTGGATCGATTTATCAATAATGTAACCGATTCAAAGGATGGCGCCTGGGGTGAAGGCTTTGGTTATAATAACTATAGTTTTTCAAACCTGTCTTATAGTTTGACTTCGCTGGAGCAGGTGTTTCAGATTGATCTATCTCAACCGCTGGTGGGCACTTACAATGAGTACATTTGGGCCGGTTTGATAAAAGATCGAAAATGGTTTGAATACGGTGATTCAAGAGGTCTTACCTCAGCAGTAAATTGGGCTTATATACTGGCGAAATATAAGGAACCGCGTTTGAGTTGGTTTTATCACTTTCTAAATGAAAGCAGCTCAAACAAAGTGCACTATGAGGATGTAGTTCATAATACAAATAACATTCCCCAGAAAGATCCATTTGAAGAAAATCCGGTGAAATTATTCCGCGATCTGGGTACCACCGTGTTCAAAAGTGGTTGGGAGAAAGATGATTTCGTTTTTGTAATGAGGACCGGTCCTGCCTATAACCATCAGCACTTGGACCAAGGTAGCTTTTGGTTGGCCGATCGCGGTAAGATCTTCGTGGAGGAAAGGCCGCTCAGTAGTTCCGATTATTATGATGATCCGATTTATGAATCCTGGTTGACACAGCCAGTTGGTCATTCAACTATATTAGTCAATGGAAATCATCAAAGTCAAAGGGTAGGGGACCACTTAAACTTTGCTCCTGGTTTTAATGACCATGCATTTGTGTCTCATTTCATGGATGGGGTGGAGACGGCTTTTGTATCAGGCAACATTGGCAGGTTGTATTGGGACAAAGTAATTGAACTTAGCCGCAATGTGTTATATCTTAAACCTGGCGCTATATTAATGCTGGATGTAGCAGTTCCTGCGGCTGAGGATGCTGAAATCACTTTGCTCTACCAAACCAAGCGACTGGAAGATATACACCCTGGTGAAGATAAATCAACCATTGTAAAGGATGATGCGACCATGCATGTGTTGCATTTAGCACCTGCCAATGTGGTTGCAAAAGCAGTGGCAACGCCACATTATTTACGGACGCTGCAGAAAGTACGACCGTTGGAACGGGAAGGGATGCTGACCATCAGCAGTCATACAAATGGTGGCCCTTTAGTTATGGCGAATTTACTGACGACTACCGTTTCCGGTGGTGCTCCCGAAGTGACCAGTGAAAGCGGAAATGGTTTTATTTCAGGAGTTGCAGCGGGAAAAAAGTTTGCCTTCTCTACCAATCCCGGTCAAATGTATCAAGTTGAGAACGTCTCCACTGATGCGGTCGCTTTTACCTGGAATGATGACCGGATATTTGTAGCAAAAGCCCTTGTCTATCAGGGCGAAGACCTAAAGCTATCATCTGAGGTGCCTATTACATTTGAATACACACAGAATCGGCTAACCTATTACGTTGCGGAGGTTGGGTTACTTTCCCTCCATTTAGACGATGCCCCAACTACTATAACTTTAAATGATCAACCGGTAGAAGGATTCTCCTATGAACCTGCCACTCAAGAATTAAAACTTCAACTTCCTAAGGGTGACGGTAAGATCATTATTAATTATTAGGGCAAGGGATCACTTTCTGCTCATTGCATAGGCCTTGGTGCTGGTATAATATTTGGCCAGCATATTAGGCACTTCCCAATCCGGCATTTTGCCTGCTTTCAGATAGTTGAGGTACTTAGTTGCTACCTGATTAAAATGGGCTTCATGGCCAACCTTGTATTTATTAGGAATAATGATCTTAATCATTGCTCCATCTTGCTCCATGGTTATACCTGGATGGGTTGACTGTAAATTGTCAATCGCCTGAGTTAAAGATGCCAGAAATGCCTCTTTTGATCCATCTCCTGCGCGCTCAACATACAGGGTTGCCTTATAGTCTTCTTCTTTACCCTGTTTGATAATCAGATTGGTCTTGGTACCGCGCATGATGGAGTAATGGGTATCTTTTGCTCCCTCGGGAGCTTCATAATTCCAGATGACTAAAGTTTTGGCATGGGTGCCCTTTAGGGTGTAATTGATTTCCCCGTTGGAAAATACATTGAGCACAGAATCCTTGATGATGTCTTTGCTTAAATAGTCAGGGTATTCTTTCAATAGGGTGATTCGCTCAAACATGGAGGGAGTGAGTTCGGTAGCCCAACTCTTTGCTTCCAATACTTCGATGTCTTTTTCATAATCGATGATTTGCTCCGGATAACATTCCCACTGGATCATATCCAGTAGATGCACCATGACATCCACCAGCCCTTCTCCCTGCTGGGTAACGTCGAAAAACCAGGCAGGTCTTTTAAGAGGCTTATCCGATACGTACTTAAAAAAGTGGTGTACAGATTCT
>CAZOJZ010000374.1:0-4956 GCA_964580205.1 uncultured Roseivirgaceae bacterium | reverse complement strand
GGGATCTTGCAGCCCCCATTCTTCTGTCACTTTCTCAAACCTAAGGTTTCCCTTGTTTCGAAAGATATAGTTAGGTACTTCAATGGCAGGGGCCATTTGCACAAATTCCATGATATCGATGATCTCGCGTAACTCCTTGCCCTCTTGGTGGGCCACATATTCCAGGCTGTCCAATCTGGAAGTTATTATTTGATTCAAATCACTATGCCGCTGATTTCGTTTAATTCCATTGGTTATCACCAAATCCTTCCAGCCATCATTGTCAAAATCTGCCCACAAAGGACCCCAACTCCAATCGCTACTAGACACTCCACCGATTTGTGCCAGTTCGCTGAAGGTCCCGTTACCGTTATTGCGTTGTAGGGTATTGAACATGTATTGGTAGTGCCAACCACTGTTTACTACCTTCCAGAAACTCTCCACGCTCATACCACCCATGTTGGTTTTAATACTCTTATGATCTTCAGCCATCATATCTACTACCATAATGTCTAAAAGGCCATCATTATTGTAGTCAGCCACATCCGACCCCATGCTAAAGCTAGACATGTGCTTTAGCGCCTGGTTAGCAACATTTTTAAATGTCCCATCACCTTGATTAAAATAAAGGTGATCCGGTCGGTCAAAATCATTAGCTACATATATATCAGGCCATCCGTCTTCATTAAAATCTCCCACAGAGGCAGATAGCCCGTAGGCCAAGTTGAGTAATCCAGCTTCCAAGGTCATATCCTCAAATTTCTCAGACCCATTGTTCCAATAAAACCTATCTGAATAAATCATGGATTGGGCATTCAGGTATTTAGGTACTTTTCCGGATCGCTTGCCTAAGCTTGGTGGTTGATTCACCAGATACATATCAAGCAGCCCATCCTGGTCGGCATCAAAGAATGTGGCCTGGATAGAAAATCCCCGGTCCGAAAGGCCATAAGCCGCAGCTTTTTCCGTAAAAGTGAGGTCCCCGTTGTTGATATACAGTAAATTCTGGCTAAGTTGAGGGTTTTCCTGGACACTACGGCACACATAAATATCGATAAATCCATCTTTGTTTATGTCGGCCATAGTAACTCCAGTAGACCAGCGGTCATCACCATGAATACCGGCTGCTTCGGTAATGTCCTGGAACCGCATTTGACCTTGGTTCAAATAGAGTCGATCCGCTACCTGGTTACCCGCAAAAAAAATGTCCGGAAGGCTGTCGTTGTTAATGTCCCCAATGGCTACACCAGCACCGGCCACAATCATGTCATTGATCAGGTGATTGTGTTGCTCATCCTCTACAATGGTATTTTTAAAATTTATCCCGGTATGTTTTGGAGTTAGCAAAGTGAAAAGGGTACCTTCTTTGGTGGAAGCATGGGGGCCACAGCTCTGGACCATAGGTATTGCCAGCGATGCTACAACTATAATCCGCATGAATTTCAACAAGTTCATTTCAACGAGATTAGCTCCTCGGAGTTTTGTAAAACACTAGGATCGCAGCGAATGGCCTGCATCCAGTGCTGATTATTAGCTACCAACACTACCGATTGTTTATTCTGACCTCCACCCAGTTGGATCATTTTCATGTCTTTTGCATTATGAGGTGCAAAAAACCCGCTTTCTACTAAAGGGACAGGGGTGAAATTACCTTTCCCATCACCGGTTAGATACAATCCCATGCCTGCATCATTCCTTGGGGTCTCGATTTCAGATCCATACAAATTACCGGAAATCAACAGGTCCATGTGTCCATCCAAGTTGTAATCAGCCACCAATATATTATTCACAGACGAAAATTGGGCCTCATTTGGCAATGGAGTTACCTTAAAAGATCCATCTCCTAAATTCTCGATGTAGCTGGTGGCAAATGTTTTTGCCCGTAAATTATAGGCTTGGTCAAGCTGTTGACCATAAACGTCCCGAAGGTTGGCATCGCCGAAAGCTTCATATGTAGGAAACTGTTGTTGGAGGCCGGGAATCTGATCTGTGGAACAGGATTTGCCTCGCAAAGGAACCAGATTTCCATGTTCATGGTAACTCAAAACAATGTCCCGCTGGCCATTTCCATCAAAGTCATAGCTGTAAACTTCAAAGGGCGCTTCTACAGAGGCCCTGTATTTGTAGTTGAGGCCTAAATTCCCTACTACAAAATCTTCATCCCCATCATTGTCAAAATCCCCCACAGCAATGCTGTAGTACCAACCATTAGTATTTTCCAATCCAGAATTTGGGGTAATATCTTTAAAAGCTCCGTTTTGATTTTCAAACAAGGTAACCGGCATCCACTCACCAACCACCACCAGGTCCAAAAGACCGTCCTGGTTGTAATCGGTCCACCCGGCGTCAGTAACCAGACCGATATTCATTAGCTCAGGCGCAATTGCTTCAGTTACATCAATGAATTGTCCATTTTCATTTCTCAGTAAATAGCTCCTCCCGGGTAAAGGATATGTACCTGAAAGCAATCTACCACCAACGAACAAATCCAGGTCGCCATCCCCGTCAAAGTCGGCGGGAACTACTTTTGAACCACTACTGGTTAGTTTGGGAAGACCATTACTTTTGCTGAAATTGCCGGCACCATCGTTCAGGTATAACCGATCCTGCAACTCTGCCGCGCCTTCTACAAATTCGTTACCTCCACTAACTACATACAGATCAAGGTCTCCATCGCTGTCCACATCAAATAGCTCTGCTCCAAGGTCTTCATGAAGTTTGTCTTTTTCGAATATTTCCTGGGCGTCTGATGTGAATGTCCGGTCTTGGTGCTGTAAATAGATCACTCCTGGAAAACCGGAGGCCCCACCCACATAAAAATCCTCCAATCCATCGCTGTTAATATCTCCCACGGCCAGGCCAGGTCCAAAATTCGACATTTTGTGTGGCAGCAGGACTTCTTTCTGAAAATCATCATAGTCATTTTCTAAATGCCGGTGTCGAATACCCAAGGATTTGGTTATATCCGTAAATAAATACTCCTTACTCTCTTTGGCAGCTACCTGTTGATCCGTCATACCTGGATCCAGCTCAAGTAATTGATTGGCAGCAATATCCTCTAAAATCAATTGCTCACCGTAGCACCAGGTAACCTCCACTTTGTCCACCACAGTATTCTTTCCCAGTCCAAAATGAAGAACATCTTCGCTTTTTGATTTATATCCTCTGGCATTGGTCAGTTCCTGTAGTTGCCAAAATTTACCATCCCGGTATATACGCACTTTAGCTCCATAGGCAGGTGCTCCGTTTTCATTTTTTATGGACAATCGCAAATAATTTCCTCTCTGTTGTTCAACTGCATTGTTGCGATAAATATGAGCGTAGTCATCCGTATTATTCACAATCAGTTCAAGGTCCCCATCATTGTCCAGATCGGCATAGGCAGCCCCATAAGATAATGTGGGGAGGTCTATCCCCCATTCTTCTGACATATTCCTGAAGGTCAGGTCCCCATTATTTTGGAAAATATAATTGCTGAGCATTTCTATTGGTGCCATTTCTACCAGATCCATAATGTCAACCACATCCCAAAGGTTTTTATTTTCTGCAGCAGCTAAGGCATCCAGGCTGTCCAGCATTTGACCGTATTTTAGGTCCAGGTCACTGTTACGCATGGCCCGTTTCACCCCATTGGTGATGAACAGGTCCTTCCAACCATCATTGTCGAAATCTCCAAACAATGCCGACCAACTCCAGTCCGTATTAGAGATCCCTGCCAAATGACCCACCTCACTAAATGTTCCATTGCCATTATTTCTTTGCAGTGTATTGAACATATACTGATAGTGCCAACCTCTTTTTACAATGTCCCAAAAAGCCGAGGGATCCATACCACCCATGTTGGTCTTGATCCTTTTGTGATCTTCTGGAACCATATCTACCACCACCACATCCAAAAAGCCGTCATTATCGTAATCGGCAACATCCGTACCCATACTAAAATTGGAGATGTGCTTTAGCGCATGGTTGGTACGATTATCAAATTGCCCCATGCCTTTGTTCATATACAGGATATCGGGCTTTTCATAATCATTGGCAACATAAATATCCGGCAGCAGGTCATTGTTGAAATCACCCACCGTGGCCGACAGACCGAAGGCAAGGTTACTGACCCCACACCAATTAGTAACATCGTGAAAACGATCTTTGCCATTATTTCGGTATACTTTGTCAGTATAACGCAAACTTTTTAGCCTGGAAAGTGTGATTTTGTTACCCTTGCGGTTCCCTTTGGATGGAGGCTGATTTATAAGATAAAGATCCAAAAAACCATCCATATCAAAATCAAAAAAAGTGGCTTGAACAGAAAACCCTCGGTCTGCCAGTCCCCATTCCGCTGCCATTTCGGTAAAAGTGAGATTCCCATTATTTATATACAATAAGTTATCACTCAATTGGCTTTCATCGAAGGCGTATTTAGATACATAAATATCCACATACCCATCATTATTCACATCCCCAAAAGTAACTCCCGAGGACCATATATTGTCCGGTAGAATACCAGCCTGATCCGTAATATCCTCGAATTTTAAATTGCCTCTATTGAGATAAAGACGGTCTTGTACCTGATTCCCAGTAAAAAAAAGATCTGGCAGGCCATCGTTGTTGATATCACCAACAGCCACTCCTGCTCCGGAGATCAGCATGTCATTGACCAGATGGTTTTCTTTTTCGCTTTCTATAATGGAGTTTTTAAAATAAACTCCCGTAAAGTCGGGAGGCAGAAGGGTAAATAGTTTACCAAAGCTGTTAGCCTCGTCAGTTGTTGGTTGACAAGATATCAGGATTAGTAACAGCCCTGCAAAACATCCCAATAAAGTTTTCATACCAATTAAATTGCAATAGTTCTTTTCCAAATTGGATAAAACACAAAGTTAATGAATATAGGTGTGACCTGGGTGTGTAATCGCATCGATGAATCGATCCTGCCATACATAAAAAGTACCAAGCCTTGGGCTTGATACTTTTTATGACAAT
>CAZOJZ010000373.1:0-4475 GCA_964580205.1 uncultured Roseivirgaceae bacterium | reverse complement strand
ATTAATTACCGTAACTCTCTTTTTTATTTGCATATGATTTGCATATATCGACCTCTATTACTGCCATTCTAAATTACATTATTACATGTGAACCCTTTTCTAAAAAATGCGGCTTATTTATCGTTTCTTTGTTTTATTGATTGGTTTTTGATACATTTTAAGACTCAACCAAATTAAACCAAAAGCTTAATCTAAATATATCCCTGGTCCTGCTAACAAAGGACCCATGTCAATCATTTATGCCCTCTTACTATTCATTATATGGCCAAAGCTAAAACTACAAAAGAAGAACCCTTAGAAAAGCAGCTCTGGAAAGCAGCGGATAAACTGCGTAAGAATATCGATGCTGCTGAATATAAACACGTCCTACTAGGACTTATCTTTTTAAAATACATCTCAGATGCCTTTGAGGATCTTTATTCAAAGCTGACAAGTGGTGAAGGGGAATATGCAGGGGCAGATCCCGAGGATAAAGACGAGTACAAAGCAGAGAATGTATTCGTTGTCCCTCCTTCAGCTCGTTGGAGTTACCTTCAAAGCCGTGCGAAGCAGCCCACCATTGGTAAGACTGTGGACGAATCCATGGATGCTATTGAACGGGAGAACCCTTCATTAAAAGGAGTGCTTCCAAAAGTATATGCCCGGCAGAATTTGGACCCTACCAGTCTTGGAGGATTGATTGACCTGGTAAGTAATATAGCTCTGGGGGATGCCAAAGCACGCAGTGCGGATGTACTTGGGCATGTGTTTGAGTATTTCTTAGGAGAGTTTGCCCTGGCAGAGGGTAAGAAGGGAGGACAGTTCTACACCCCCAGGAGTGTGGTGGAGCTACTGGTAGCTATGCTGGAACCCTATCAAGGACGGGTGTTCGATCCCTGTTGTGGCTCTGGAGGTAAAGAATCTTGGAAAGATGGGCAGGCTCATTTTCATTACATCTCAAGTAAATTTGGAATCACCAGGGAAGAGCTACTTTCAAAATTTGAAAGCGGCAAATACCCCAGTTCTTCGGTACATATTGACATACTGGAGTATGGTGCTCAGTCTCCAAAATAGTAGACATTATATGCAAATCGTATGCAAATAAAAAAGAGAGTTACGAAATATATATCGTAACTCTCTGATAATCAAGTCGGGGTGGCAGGATTCGAACCTGCGACCCCCTGCTCCCAAAGCAGGTGCGCTAACCGGACTGCGCTACACCCCGTATTGAGTTTGAGTTTGAGTTTGAGTGTGGGTGTGATTCTATACAGCAGAAATCACCTAACACTTCTGTATAGGGCTAACAACATTTTAGATATTTGTTCGTAGTCCATATAAATTTCCCTCAACACATCTAACTCTATTAATTCACTAACTCTAAGTACGTCCAAAATAGCTACACATTCATAAACAGAACTACGTGCTACCGTATAAAAATACTTCTTATCCGATTTACCAACTCTACCGCATCCTTCTGCAATGTTCAAAGCAACGCTCAGAGTCGCCCTTTTCCATTGGTCTTTTATATAAGGATCAATCTCCTTGGATTGGTAGATTAGTTTCAGAATTCTAGCATTCTGACTTTTAGTTTTCTGGTAAACCGTCAGCTTTTCAAAATCAAACATGGTTTACCAAAATACTAATGTGTGAGTCTCAAATAATAATATGCTCTTTATCTCAAACTCACACACAACCTCAAACCCACACTTCAATGCGGAGAGAGGGGGATTCGAACCCCCGGTACCCGTTTCCAGGTACGGCAGTTTAGCAAACTGCTGGTTTCAGCCACTCACCCACCTCTCCTGGACTCGCAATTGAGTTGCAAATATAGTATAACGGTTACAACTTAACCAAATAGTGTAGCAAAATAGCCAAACTGGATTACCGTGGTAAAGTTCAACCATGGCATTGGTATTGCAGAGAAATATTTTTCACTGTATTACCCGTGTATTTATAAAAATAATATTAAATACGTATCTTTGTTATAAACACACGTATAATGAATTCCAAATTAACCCTGACCATAGAAAAATCGACCATCGAGAAGGCTAAACGATATGCTAAAAGATCAGGCCGCAGCTTATCCAACCTTATTGAAACTTACCTTGAAAAACTTACCAGAATGGAAGCATCGCCTGAAGAGGTACCAGAGGAATTTAAACAATTATTTGGTTCGGTTGACCTTACATCCGATATGGACGATAAGCAAATGATCCGGTCCATCCTGGCTGAGAAGCATAAAGTATGAAAGAATATTTCTTGGATACAAACATAATTCTTGATTTCCTCGGCAACAGGAAACCATTTGGGAAGTACGCATTACGAATATTCAATCAGGGCCGAACCAAAGAGTGGGACCTGTGGACTTCCAGTAATTCAATTACCACTACTTATTACATTCTAGAAAAAGAACTAGGAGGTGAAATGGCCAAAAAAGGGATTGGAGCCTTATTAAAATACATTTCTATTCAACCCATTTGGAAAGAGGATTTATTAACTGCGGTAGTTTCCAAATTCAAGGACTTTGAAGATGGTGTTCAGCATTCTTGTGCCCTGACCCATGGAAAAATAGAAGCAATCATTTCTAGAAATACTAAGGATTTTAAAAACAGTCAGATACCGGTTTACAGTCCGGAGGAAGTAATTTAGGCATGGCCGCCCCGAAAACACCATAAGTCAAGTCTTTGAGCTGTTTTTTGCGCTTTACCAACGATATTAGGTACTGGAATCAAAATTAGTCTTCAAATAAGTTTCAGGAGTCATCACTGGTATTTCACTATGCTTGTAATCTTTAATATTTCTAGTAAGAATGACATCAATTTTTGCATGACTAATTGCGCTGTAATGTTGTAAAGCATCCTCAAGGTCCCTAAACTTAGAATTAAGCGCCAGCACCACGTCCTTTTTACTGATGCTGGTAATATTTGTTATCACAAGAAGTTTCTGCAGGCTGCCAATTACCTTATTATGACTGGCCAGTCTCCTTAATATATAGTAGCAATTACTTATAGTAAGAGGCGAAATGTATGTTTGATTTTTATTCTCTTCACTATGTGTTAAAATAATTGATGCATAGGAAGAAAATGGTTCTCTGTCTAGAAGAAAATCCAGAACTACATCGGTATCCATAAAAATAGATGGCTTCATAGATGTTTCTTAAGAAGTTCTTCTTTCAGAATTGCTTTATAATCAAAATCCTTCGGTGCACTAAAAGCCCCTTTTAATGATTTTACAGTAGATGATAGTTCAAATCTTTCTGATCTTGAATCCATGGTTAGTAGTACAAAGTAGTTTTCGACGATTTCAGATAAACTGACTCCTCTTTGCTTTGCATACTGCTTGGCATCATGAATCACGTCTTTTTCGATCGTTAAGGTTAATTTAGTATCCATACACGTGTAATTAATTTGAAAACACACGTGTATAAATCGTATTTAACACGTGTGATTATATAAATATATATACGTGTAATATTCGAATATAGTTTCGAAGAATTAGTCTCCTCTTTTTTATTTTCAGACTGATCTGTATTATTTTAGAGATATGGAAGAACTTAACCATATCGCCGCCCTGGCCGCCAAATACGTCAACACTACGGACCGGCATATCTTCCTGACAGGCAAGGCCGGTACTGGCAAGACCACTTTCCTGAAATACATCAAAGAACACACCTTTAAAAAAGCAGTAGTCGCTGCACCTACCGGCGTGGCAGCCATTAATGCCGGAGGTGTAACCCTCCACTCGTTGCTGCAACTTCCTTTTGGCCTGTTTGTCCCTGAAAATATCTCGATAAGCTCTTCCAATGCTTCGACTGACTTGGCGCAGGTTTCCCAGGGTACTCAGGTTTCCGGTCCAGTCAACACTCCAAGCACGCTCTTCCGGGAGACCCGATTTAATGCGCAGAAGCGAAAGCTAATCAGGGAAATAGAATTGCTCATCATTGATGAGGTAAGCATGTTGCGGGCCGACTTGCTGGACTGCATTGATCACACCTTACGGCATTTGCGGTCAAAGCATCACCAGCCTTTTGGCGGTATTCAGATGCTGTTTATCGGAGACCTTTTGCAGTTGCCCCCGGTAGTTCGTGAACAGGAAAAACCATGGCTTCAGCCTTTCTACCCCAGCCTCTTTTTCTTTCATGCCAGGGCGTTACAAAAAAACCCTCCCATCCTCATCGAGTTGCAAAAGGTGTACCGCCAGAAAGACCAGTCCTTTATACAACTGCTCAACAGGTTCCGGCACAACCAGCAAACCACAGAGGATATCCAAAAATTAAATGAGCAATGCCAGCCCGGCATCGGCCAGACCGAAACTGAAGGCAGGATCTACCTAACCACCCACAATCATAAAGCCGACCGCATCAACCAGATGAGACTCAGGAGCCTCGACCAAAAAGAAAAAATATACAGTGCTATCATCGAAGGGGATTTCCCTGAAAAAATGTTCCCGGTAGACCTCCACCTGAAGCTCAAAAAGGGCGCCCAGGTGATGTTCAT
>CAZOJZ010000372.1:0-9556 GCA_964580205.1 uncultured Roseivirgaceae bacterium | reverse complement strand
TTGTGCTTTTTCAAAAGTCTGATTAGCTTTACACAGCTCAAATAATTGAATAATGAGACTAGGACAGCTAGCCCGAAAATTCGAGGTTTCTCCAAAAGAAATCATTTCATACCTTAAAGAAACAGGATCTACCCAAGATACGCTCCATCACAATTCCAAGTTGAATGAGCAAACAGAAACATTGCTGGCAAAACATTTCAATTATGTTGAACAACTAAGTGAAGATGCATCTGAAGAGATAGAGCAAAAACTCACGAAACCAGAAGTAGTTGAGCTAGAACAGTCTATAGAAGCAACTCAGAGTGAGTTGGACCCACCTTTGCCAGAAGCTAAACTGAAAGACCTGCAAAAGAAGGATGAGGTAGTAAAGGAGGAGGTAGTGATTGAAACTGACAGGTTACTGGAGTTATTGGAATCAGAGGAATCATCCGTTGATCTAAGTAAAATTACCTTGATAAAGGCACCAAAAAAACAGCTAACCGGCTTGAAAGTTGTTGGCAAAATCGAGTTGCCAGAACCGAAAAATAAAACAGTAAAAAAAAGTGAGCTGCGATCTGGGCACCAACGTCGACAATTAAGCGAAGAAGAGCTGGAGAAAAGGAGGTTAAAAGCCAAAAAAAAGAAAGAAGAATACCAGCTACGTCAGGAAAAACGAAGAAAAGAAAAAGAAAAAAAGCAAAGAAAAGCCCTAAATGAAGCTCGTTACCAACAAAAAATGCAGCGAACCAAGTACAACCAACTTAAGCATAAAGACAAAACACAAGGGCCACAGTCGTCGTCAGAAGAAAAGGAACAACGTCCCAAACCCAAGACACTTCTAGGCAAGTTTTGGAGATGGATGAATACCTAAGCCCAGTGGAATAGACTCAAATCCTTTATTATGCGTGCACATAGCAAATGCTGGCAAATCTTATTCCACCTGGAAACAAGTTTCCCAAATGCGAACCTTATAATCCAATGATTGGTTATTTTAGCGTTAAAATATTTATGTTCACCAAACAGAATGATAAATTCCAAATCGTATGCACAAATCAGTACCACTGCTCATAGGCTCACTCCTCTTACTTCTTGCCACCTGTCAGACCAAACAGGAAAAAACAGCACTCCAACCCCATGAAACGGATCAGGACCGCAATAAAGTAACCATTAGCGATGTGGAGCGGGGAATTAGAGCCAATATTAAAGCCAGGACCCAGGAAGGAGGAGGTTATTTCAATTTTAAAAATGATACGCTAGATTTCAGCCTGAAACTGGTACGAGTGCATACGGAATACCTTTCTGTGCTGGGACCCAACAGGTTTTTTGCCTGCGTGGATCTGGCTACAGAAAATGGAGACGTGTATGATATGGACTTTTTCCTGAAAGGTGTTCCCGGAGATATGCAGGTGACCAGCACTGATTTGCATAAGCTTAATGGAAAACCCTATTATACCTGGAAAAAGGACAAAGTCAAGAAGACATGGTTTACCGTTCCCGTGCAGGATGCTTCGAATGATCTTCTGGGTGTGGTGGAAGGCAAAGATCACTTTACTTTCACCTATGAGGTACTGTTACCCGAAATATCAGGATCTGCGAAAATGTGGGTGCCCATTGCCCAGAGCGATCGTTTTCAAACCATTGAGATTATATCTCTGCAGGCGCCTGGCATACAGGAGGTGATACAAGAGGATGAATATGGCAACGACATCTTGTATCTTCAGTTACTGCCGGAGCACAGCAACCAGAAAATAACCATGAGCTATCGGGTGGAGCGGGAAGAAAAAGCTGCGTACCAGGAACAGGATACCGATCTCCAAAAATATCTCGAAGCTGCATCTCTGATGCCGGTGGGCGACCGTTTCAGCATTATTGCCAACAGAGTAATCAAGGAAAAGCAAGCCGATAGCCCACTCACCAAGGCAAGAGCCCTTTACGACTACATTATTGATAATATGCGCTACGCCAAAGAAGGTATCTATGGCACCGGAGATGCCAATTACGCCTGTGATTCAAAGTCAGGTAATTGTACGGAATTTCACTCCTTCTTCATCTCCTTGTCAAGGTCGGCTGGAATACCCGCCCGCTTTGCCGTGGGAGCCGCCATTCCTTCCGAGCGAAATGAGGGAGGGGTCGACGGGTATCATTGCTGGGCAGAATTCTATGCCGAGGGCAAATGGTGGCCGGTTGATATCAGCGAAGGGAATAAATACACTCCTTTGGCCACCTATTACTTCGGGCATCATCCGGCAAACCGTATAGAATTCAGCCGGGGCAGAGATCTTGCGCCAGATCCCATACCCCAGTCTGGTCCTATAAACTTTTTGGCCTACCCGGTCCTGGAAATCGATGGTGAACCGGGTTATGTTGAAACCACCTTCTCATTTACAAGAGTAAATTCGGGTAGTTAATTATCTACTTCTCCTCTTTGTCCTTTTCTTCACCTTCACCTTCTGGGTGTTCTTCATCTCCTTCACCTTCCGGGTGTTCTTCACCTTCACCTTCCGGGTGTTCTTCGCCTTCAGCTGCCGACGCTTCAACGGTTTCCGAATCCGATCCTTTGTCTTGGGTACTACAAGATCCCAGGGTCACACCTATAAAAAATAAAAGTACCAGTACTCCAATGGCCAATGATTTAAACTTATTCAAGATAGAAGTCATAACTATTTTTAGTTAAAGTTTCGTAATATTTGAATGTAAAGATAGAAGTTATAAAATAAAAGCCAATGTTTTTTCAAAGGTATAACCTATACTATTCATTCTACCACTCAAACAAAGCAACTTAACAACGTCCGACAAGCATCAGCCGGGTCATGCAAGGCCATTATGCAACACTACATATGGTAACTCTCAAGGCATTTGGGTAGTACATTTTTCTTAATGCTGCTACATTGAGCAAAAGGGTAATTTTCATAATTCTGATTTATTGGCCAAATCATTGATATCCTTAGTTTTTAAATGCTTTAGATCTTGAGGAAATAGAACCGAATTAATCATTGCCAAACCAATCTTCGAACTGGTAGTAACTGACCTCATCCTTTTCATTATTGGATATAGAGGTCTTAGAATGGTGAGCAAAATATTAATCCATCTTGTATTGGACTTGACGCCTCTTTCTGGTAACAGTGCTCCCAAGCGAAATAGATAGGCATCCTTAAATCTCATATTTAAGAGCATATTCTCTGTTTTTCCCTTCACTCTTGCCCACATAACCTTACCCTGTTCACTACTATCAGTCCCAGCGCCAGAAACGTAGTTGAATACCATCTCCGGATTTTGCTCTTTTAATACCTTGGCAAAATGAGATGTGATTCCATACGTTAGTTCCGTATATTTTTCTTCACTCATTCCCAGAGAAGAAACACCCATACAGAAAAAACAGGCGTTATATCCGCTCAATTCACTCTTAATAGATGCTAAATGTAGGAAATCTTTGTGGATGATCTCTTTTAATTTTGGGTGTTTCAATTCAGTTGTTTTTCTATTTATTATCAAAATAGATTCAACAGATGGGTGCACAAAACATTCTGTTAATACGGATTTTCCAACCATTCCTGTGGCTCCTGTTATAATAACCCTAATTTTCATTTTCTATCCTTTTGGTAACCCAATTGAAAATTTCAGCACCGATTTTTGCAAATCGTTTTGCATGTATATTTTAATCTAGTAAATGTAATATCTGGAAATTAACAAAGCTTGAGAACCAAGTCCCAATGCCTGCCTTCTAAACCCAGATAATTCTAAGTCGTTCCTTAAAAAGCCACTTTTTCTGTCGGGGTATCAGCAACGGGGTTCCATACTCCTGCAGCTGCTGCCTCTTGCACATATTCTGAGAACTTCTTCGGTTTTCTTCCGAGCACTTTTTCGATATCGCTGGTTACCTCCGAAATTTGGTCATTGCCCAATACCTCCGTAAATAGGTAATTAATCAGCCAGACATAATCCGCAGGCACCTTAAATTCCTCCAGCATTTTGGTATACGCACTTAGGGAGATGGCCGTAAACACTATGTCCCTGTCTGTGGCCAAGGCTATTTCACTAATGACCTCTTCAAAAGTCAGTAATTCGGGGCCGGTCAACTGGTAAATTTGGCCATGGTGTTGATCATTTAATAGTGCTTCTATTACTACGTCTGCAATATCATCGGTATCTACAAAGGGTATTTTAACTTTAGCCTGAGGCAAGGCAACATGCCCTGCGAGAATTGGATCCAGCAAGAAACTTTCACTGAAATTTTGATTAAACCAACTGGCCCTGACGATGATATAGTCGATTCCGGAATGGATGACCACTTGTTCACACAACTCAGCTTCTCTTTCTCCTTTACCGGAAAGTAGTACCAACTTTTTGATTCCACTTCTTTTGGCTTCTTTAGTCAATCCTTCTATAGCTGCTAATGCGCCAGGGACTGCTAAGTCCGGTTGGAAGGTGATGTAAACCTTATCCATACCATTCAATGCTGCCGACCATGTCGATGGATCTTGCCAATCGAATGATGGTGTTTCATTTCTGGATCCAATGCGTACCATCTGATCAAGTTTGGTCAAACGATCAGCTACCTTGCGGCCGGTTTTACCTTTTCCTCCTAGTACTAATATCTTGTTTTTCATTGTTATGCTTGTTTTATTTTCGATTATTAATGAATTACTTATAACGTTACTGACTCCTGTATGGCCTTTTCACTAAAGGCAGCAAGTATACAGAGTATAAATGCCAGTACTGCACAGACTGTCCGAATGGTGTGCCATTGATTCCACTTTGCTTCATAATCCATTCTGGTGTGACGGGCTTCTGTACTATTCAAATCGCTTAGATTCACCGCGTCCAATGCTTCGTTCATGGGTACATTTCCAAATACAGTGACCCCAATTGTTCCGATGAGATAGATCAGGGTTGCGGTTAGTATTAACCAGAAAGAACCGTTAACCACTTCCCGGTATTGGCTGTAACTACTAATTGACAGTAGTAACAGGCTACCAAAAAAAATTGTGTAAAATCCTGGGTTAAAAATTGCCCGATTTATTGACTGCATGGTATCCAGATAAGTTCTATCGGATACTTGTTTGGTTCCTGGGATTACGGATACTTCCCATGCAAAGAATAATCCTGCTGACAGACCGGTTAGCAGTATAGCAAGAAACAGTGAGCTGATTTTAAATGAATATTCCATTGTGCTTTTCAGTTAATTGATTGATAAGACAAATATGCAGCTTGTTCTACATAGCTCTTTGTCCGAAATGGATCAAAATTTGTTCGAAAGGGATTATCGCTTTATTTCACTGGGTCGGAAGCCAAATTTCTTGGTAAAAGCATTTGAAAAGGAGCTCAAGCTATCATATCCTACCTGCCAGGCCGCTTCCTGGATGGACAAATGCTGATCCTGCAATAGCTCAAAAGCTTTGGTTAGACGCTCATTTTGTAGATACTTGAAGACCGGGACCCCAAAGAGTTGTTTAAAGTTCTTCTTGAGTTTGAAGCTGTTTAGCCCAATATGCCTGGACAACTCGGTAAGAGAAGGTGGTGTTTCCAGGTTTTGGGAAAGGATCTCTTTGGCCTGAAACAACTTTTCACGCTCTTCCTGTTTCAGTCCTCCCTCTGTCATTTCCGATAGGTGTCCAAAAAAATGAGACAATAAGGTGGTCATCTGACTTCTAAAGAACATCATCTTGGTCTTTCCCTGATACTGTATATGAAACACCTGGTCTACCACCATTTGCATTTGAGGTGTCATGTAAAAATGTGGGCCCTCTACATAGTGATCGGCAGGATTGACCAGCTGATGAAGTAAATGTGAAAATATCTCACCTTCCTGATTAGGTAGATTATGCAGGTTCCTGGTAGCAGTGGCGATCACGATACATTCCAGTGGTTTTTCCGCAGAAACGGTATGCACAAACTGCACCTGGGCGTCGGCATAAAAGGAAAGCACCATGCCCTTGGTGTGACTAAAGTCTTTTTGTTTCTCGCCATACTTCACGGACAAGTCTACATCTCCAGATCCATAAAACGCCACTGCAATCACTCCTTCATCAAATGTACAGGAATCACTAGTAATTTTTTGGGCACTAGATTCCTCTACCAGAATGGTGAAATCATTGATGTCTATTATATCCCGGGTCATAGGTGGTGTGTGTAAATTACTCAATTAATCCTGATCTCTCACGTTCTGCCGTTAACAACCATGAACCGTATAAATGAGCACCCACGCACCTTACCTCAATGCAGTACCATCGTCCAGGTTGCCTCCAAATATATATGGTTTTACCATGGTACACTTCCTGTTCGATGGTAACACTTTTTAACCTGAATCTTAACAAATTTAACTACAGTGATAATATACCTGGCAAGTTTTCCTGTTATTTTTGGTTTCGATACACATGCAGGTTAAGCACAAATAAATTGAAGAAAACTGTTGTTGCCGTTTTGATACATGTTTTCCTGAATCTCCTGGATATCAGGGCCAACCAAAGTAATGATTACCATGAATACCACATCCGGATCGCCCGCGCCGAAGAACTGATCGCAAGAAAATCATTTGAAGGCGCTTTGGTCGTTTATGAACAAATTTTTAATGCCTATTCATTTGTATTCTTAAGAGATTATCAGCTGGCAACCCAGCTTGCATGGCATCTGGGTGATAGCGGAAAAGCCTGCGAATTCCTTAAATACGGGATAGCTGGTGGTTGGAAAATGAAGTATCTCAAGAAAAACAAATTTCTCAAAGACCTCAGAAGAACAAAGGAATTTGAATCAAATCCCCAGCAATACGACTCCCTACGCACCATTTATACTGATCGAATCAAATCCGAACTGCGTTGGGAAGTTCGGAAAATGAGTTGGAAGGATCAATCTAAGGCTCTTCTGGCCATATTCAGGCTTAGTGAAAAAGCCCAGGCAAAATATGGAGAGAAGAAATTTGCGCCTAAGAATGAATTGCGCCTTAATAGGTTAATTGAAATCATCGAAAGTGACGGTTATCCTGGCGAAAAGCTGATTGGAAATGAATTTTTGGATGTGGGGTATTATCTATGGCCAAAAGGGAGTAGCCAACTAGCCTTGGTTGAATAGATGTGAAATACATACAGGCAATGGTAACAGATTTGAGTCTATTCCACCGGGGTAACACCCTTGGAATTTTATAAAATTCCACCAAGTGGTGGTGTATCGAGTATCTGGATACCCAACTTGGTATCAACCCACCTGAAGTAGTAGTATAATTTACGCTCTATCTCAATTCCATAATCGATGGTTGGATCATATTGAATCATAGTATCGAAGAATTGAGATGTATGTGGGCGCGTAACTTTGTAATTCCATTCAGATACATATCGATAGTTCCAATGTGAATAGTAATCAACACTACGATCTTTTCCCAAATTCCAAGTAGTAGCAAACCAGGTTTCAAAACCAGGGTCAAGTATAATCAATTCATGCTCTTCCTCATTTTGTGATAAGTCAATTATATTCTCAGCGGGTACTCTTGACAACGGACTAGATGATGTACAACCAATTAGTAAGATTATTATTACGATTAATCCGAATACACTTTTCATACTTTCCTCCTTTTCTATATCCTATTAATTTCAACGAATTAAAGAGGCAAAATGTTATCTTGAAGATGTCACAATAACCTGGCTTTACTTCACTCTCTATATCATTGTGTATAAGAAAGTATTGGCCCCTATCAAAATTTTCTTGATCTTGTTTTATGATGTACATTTTTTCCTACTACCGACCGATCTGTTTAGCCTTTGCCTTTGGATGTTCTCTGCTCCTCTTTTCCTGTGCGGTCAGAAGCAACCAACAAGAATACACCATTGAAATCGATCAAGCACAAGGCCCAAATCCATGGTCCAACTTGAACTGGAACAATCATACGGAGAATTTTCAGTTCGTGGTGGTTACTGACCGCACCGGGGGTAACAGACCCGGAGTGTTCGAACAAGGGATGGAGAAAGTAAACCTGCTGCAACCTGAGTTTGTAATGAGCGTAGGCGACCTGATTCAAGGCTACACCAAGGATGTGGATGAACTAAACCGGCAGTGGGATGAATTCGATGGATTTGTGGACGGCTTGGAGATGCCCTTCTTCTACGTCCCGGGCAACCATGATATCACCAACCAGGTGATGGAAGACCTGTGGGCCGAACGTTATGGCCGAACCTATTATCATTTTGTTTACCAGAATGTGTTGTTTTTGTGTTTAAACAGTGAAGAGCCCATTCCTGAGGAAGGAAGCCTGGAGGGCGTTTACCATACCTCGGATTTCTATCTTTCAAAAGAACAACGGGCCTATACTAAAGAAACCCTGTCAGCACATGCCGATGTACGCTGGACTTTTGTGTTCTGGCACAAGCCGGTGTGGCTGTACCAGGATTCTGATAATCCCGTACATCAGG
Organism: uncultured Roseivirgaceae bacterium; assembly: GCA_964580205.1. Lineage (GTDB taxonomy): Bacteria > Bacteroidota > Bacteroidia > Cytophagales > Cyclobacteriaceae > SZUA-3. The sequence goes on along the minus strand of CAZOJZ010000372.1, from coordinate 1,181 downwards.
AACTAGTGCCCAAAAGTGGCTGGCCTGAGGTGGAGGACCTACTAAAACAGAGAAAACATACGGTTTTTGCCGGCCATATCCATCGGTATGTACATCAGAAAAGAAATAATAGTGACTATATCACCCTGGCCACCACTGGTGGTGGTAGCGCACTGGGAGGACCGATTTTTGGTCAGTTTGATCATGTGTTGTGGGTAACCATGACCGATGACGGACCTGTGATGGCCAATTTACTTTTGGAAGGCATTTTCGATGAAGATTTTAGTAAGGAGGATATCGAGAAGCACCTGGAACTCACCATGCGGCATAAAGTAATGCGGGTAGACACGGAATTTGATGACAGTAAACCTCCAGAGAGCCAAGTACTTAAGTTTACACTATTCAATCATCATGACACACCGGTAGAATCCAAAGTTGAATTCACCAATAGTGAAAACATATCTTTCGGGGACAGCCTGAAATCCTTATCAATACCCCCAAATTCTGCCGTCTCTTTTGAAGTGGAAATGGAAGTGCAGCCGGTGCTGGAACAGGATACTGCCGGCGAAGAAGAGGATCCCATTTGGCAGAAACGGTGGGGCGAGTTCCGATCGCACCATGCCCGTTGGACTCTGACCTATGATTTTGAAAAATACGGCCAAATAGAAGTCAATGGGAATACCCGTTTGTACCACTAGCAATGATATTATGTTAAATATTTCAGTCTGTGGCTGAAACCCTTTTTATATCTTTGCAGTGCTTACAAACCCCGCAGTGCAAGGAAAGAGCGTCCTTGCTCGTTTATCTCCTCAGCACGACCCGTAACCCAACTGCGACAATTCGGTGCCCCACAGTTGCAGGCAAACTGAAAGGTAATCGCATCGTCAGTGGTGGCATAATCGATCGTCAGGTATTCGTCGGAGGAAATATCTTTTAATGCCCGCACTTCAAGGTCTGCCACATTAATTTCCAAGCTTGGATCACAGCTATGTAAAAGAAAACGACAGAACCATGGATCGGAAAAATATAGTGTTGGGGTGATCTGGATGGTATCGAGTGTGGTATTCTTTACTAGGATTCCGGACAATCTAGCTACACACTCACCTTTTTCAAATAATACTTTCGCCTTAAGTCCTCTGCCTCTTTTATCTCCCGTCTCTACAACTATAAACTGAGCAGAGGTGGGGTGTCCTTCTTCTACG
>CAZOJZ010000371.1:0-1535 GCA_964580205.1 uncultured Roseivirgaceae bacterium | reverse complement strand
AAACAGAATAGAAGATTTGAAAAGTCTTATATTGATATTGATAAAGTTTTAAAACCTGAAATAGTTGTCCTAACAACCCCACATTATGAAAACCAATTTTCTCAGCTTATGGGTTTTTGTTCTCTTGATTGGCTTTAATTGTTCTAAACCTGATCCAAGAAAAATTGAGATACTTTTTTTAGGACACAATAGTGTACATCACAATTCTGAAAAAAACCTGCCACTTTTGGCAGCGGCTCTGGCCAATAAAGGAATCAATTTTACCTACACTACTAAAACAACGGACTTAAATACTGATTACCTATCTAAATACGATGCATTGATGATTTATGCCAATCACGACAGTATCACCAGCGACCAGGAATCTGCGTTGCTGAATTACGTAGCAAGTGGAAAGGGGTTTCTTCCTATTCACTGTGCAAGTTGGTGTTTTCGAAATTCAGAAAAGTATGTAAAACTGGTAGGTGCACAATTCAAATCTCACGGGACTGGCGTATTTAAGGCGGAAGTCGTTAACTCAGAGCATCCGGTTACCAGTGGTTATGAATCTTTTGAAAGTTGGGACGAAACGTATGTAAGCGATAAGCACAACCTGAACCGCACATTGTTGATGGAGCGTACAGACAGTACGCATAGCGAGCCTTGGACCTGGGTACTCGAACACGGAAAAGGGCGGGTGTTCTATACGGCCTCGGGTCATGATCAGCGTACCTGGAGCCATCCTGGTTTCCATGATTTAATATTAAGAGGGATTCTTTGGACTGTGGGTGATCGGGTAAAAGGTTTATGGGAACAGTTGGAAATTCCAGACCATCGGTATCGGGTGGCTGATAACATTGCCAACTATGAAAAACGGGCTCAACCATTGATGTTGCAGGAACCATTTGAACAACCCGAGTCCGAAAAATTCATTCAGGTCCCTCCTGATTTCAAATTAGAAGTGTTTGTCACTGAACCAGATGTCGTCAATCCTATATTTATGAACTGGGATGAAAAAGGACGCCTGTGGGTGATTGAAACGCTAGATTATCCAAATGAGGTTAAGGACGGTGGTATAGGAAATGACCGAATTAGAATTTGTGAAGATACCAATGGAGATGGCAGGGCTGATAAATTTACGGTATTTGCGGACAGTCTAAATATTCCTACCAGTTTGGTATTTAGCAATGGTGGTGTAATAGTCTCCGCAGCGCCTGACTTTCTATTTTTGAAAGATACAGATGGGGATGACAAAGCTGACCTGAAAGAAATATTAATCAGTGGATGGGGCACGTTTGATACCCATGCCGGGCCCTCTAATCTTAAGTACGGTTTTGACAATTACATATGGGGCACTGTTGGTTATTCCTCGTATAAGGGAAAAGTGGCAGGGAAAAATCACGAATTTAGTCAAGGTCTCTACAGGTTCAAACCTGATGTTAGTGACTTCGAGTTTGTCACATCTACCAGCAATAACACTTGGGGGATAGGGTTTTCTGAAACATTTGACATTTTTGCCTCCACTGCAAATAACGCTCATAGTTGGTATATGGGAA
>CAZOJZ010000370.1:0-4667 GCA_964580205.1 uncultured Roseivirgaceae bacterium | reverse complement strand
TATCAGATGGCTAGCCAAAGAACCAGAAAAGAGCCCACACTGGCTATCAGTCCCCACATAAAAAATGTGTAGGCCCAATGTAATCTGCGGTATTTCGTACTAAGAATTTTTCCCTGGTTATGTATGTCGATAATCAGGTTATCATGTATCTCCTGGCCGGAACTGAGAATCTTGCTCATCTCTTTTAGGTAATCTTCCTGAGATTGTTCGTTTATATATCCAAAGAATAGTCGACTTTGTCTTATTGCCGGTTTATCCGATACAGTTTTTATTATTTTTGGTTTGGCGGCAGCTACAGAGAAAACGGCTGATATAAGACACATTACCAGTAATATGCCAAAGGGGATGGCCAATAGGTCCATTTCTAAAAAATCTGACCCATTCATAGTAATACTCGAAGCCAATAGAGTCATAATCAAACCTATAATCAAGGTGTCAATACCAATGATCATACCCGCCTTATTGTCCGCGATTGCGATGTGATTGATCTGTTGTCTCATAGTGGCTCGAAACAAGGTTTGTATACTTCGTCTGGTGCCCAATCTTATCTTTTCTACCGGCTGATTTTCATCCATACTGTCCAAATTGTTAGTTTGGTTAGGAATATAGGACTTTGGTCAATAGAAGCCAATTATTCTGTCCGAATTTAACAACTTTGAAACCTTTCCGAACCAACCCTTCTTGCTGCTGTGGTCGTTGTGTCAATAGACTGTAGGAATACCCAATGAGAACCCTGACAATTAATTTCTTCATTCTTTTATGCTCTGTTGGTATTTATGGACAGGGAAAATATACCATTAGCGGAATAATATCTGATTCAGAATCTGGTGAAGCGCTCATAGGTGTCAATATTTACTACAGCGCAGCAAACGTGGGCACCACTACCAACAACTATGGATTCTTTTCGCTTACACTTCCAGAGAATGACAGTATGGTGGTAGTGATCTCTCATTTGGGGTTTGAACCCCAGGTTAAAAGCCTCCGGCTTCATGAAAACGTTAATCTCAGCACTAAACTTCGACCCGGTCAAATTGACCTTGACGAATTGGTAATACTTGGAAATGCTCCCAATGAACACATTGATGGAGTACAAATGGGGGTGGTGGACGTCCCATTAAGGAATATTTCTGAGATCCCGTCTTTGCTTGGTGAAGCCGATGTGCTGAAACTGATTCAATTGATGCCGGGAGTACAATTTGGGAACGAAGGGACCACTGGATTTTATGTACGGGGTGGTAATGCGGATCAAAACCTGGTGCAATTGGACGAGGCCGTGGTATATAATCCAAATCATTTGTTAGGTGTGGTAAGCACTTTTAATCCAAGGATGTTAAAAAGTGCCACCCTGATTAAGGGCGGGTTCCCTGCTCAATATGGCGGCCGTTTGAGTAGTATCCTGGATCTTACCATGAAGGAAGGAAATAATCAGGAATATCATGTTGAGGGAGGAATTGGCATTGTCAGCGCTAACTTGACTTTGGAAGGTCCTATAAAGAAGGATGTAGCTTCATTTATCGTATCTGGCAGACGTACTTATCTGGATGCTCTGATCACGCCATTTCTTCCCAAAGGCAATGAATCAAATTACAACTTCCATGATGTTAACGCGAAGTTAAATTGGAAAATTAATAGTAAGGACCGTTTATATCTTAGCTTTTATCAGGGCAAGGACAAGGCTAGATTAAAATCAGGAGATGGAATTAATTATACAATTTTGTTTGGGAATACCACCGGGACCTTCCGTTGGAATCATTTATTTGGCCCTAAACTATTTGTAAACACCTCAATAATTTATAATAAGTATGATCAGGATGTTAGTGCCATTCAGGACAATTTTTTCTCCCAGACAATTACCCGTTTAGAAGATGTTAACGGGAAAACTGAATTTCAATATTTTCCCAGTCCCAGTCATTCAATTCGTTTTGGCGCCCATTATATCCGGCACCACTTTTTATCCGGCGGTAAATCTGAGGCGGAATCAGGTTTAAATCAAAACATTAACAGACAGGGGATTCCAAGTAAAGACCTCGATGAATACGCCTTTTATCTAAACGATGAGATCAAGTTTAGTAAAAAGGTTACCGCAAGCCTGGGTGTTCGTTTTCCAGGCCTGATCTCAAGCGAAGTTAGTTACTACTATGTAGAACCCAGGGCTTCCATTAAATTGTCTACTGGAGCACGCTCATCAATAAAAGCATCTTATACTCAAATGAATCAATTTTTGCACCAAATTCCCAGCTCCACTGCATCGGTGCCTACGGATATTTGGATCCCATCAACCGAGCGCACCAAACCACAGCGCTCAGCACAATACGCTTTGGGGTATTTTCGAAAATTCAAACCTGACCTGGACTTTAGTATTGAAGGATATTACAAAGATATGGACAACCTGGTGTTGTTTCCGGAGGGAAATCAGTTAGTGGAGAATTTTGCGGTAGATACTGCCTTGGTTTATGGCACGGGAGAGAGTTATGGAGCAGAGCTGTTCCTACGAAAAAATAAAGGCCCATTTACCGGCTGGATATCATATACGCTTTCATGGAGTTGGCGGCAATTCGATGACCTGAATTTTGGTGAAAAGTTCCCATTCCGGTATGACCGCAGGCACGCGCTAAATGTGGTTGGCACTTACAAATTAAATGATCGTTGGAAGTTGTCAGGGGCCTTTGTTTTTAATACGGGAATTGCATACACACTTCCTGTTGGAAGGTTCCCTTCCGTGCTAGGGCCTTCTTTATTTGAAGGCAATTATTTTGTATATGAAAATCGAAATAATCAGCGTTTGGGTGCCTATCATCGATTGGATATTTCTGCTATTCGTCGAAAAGAAGGAACATTATGGGGGAGGCCATTTATATCTGAATGGGTTTTTGGAATTTATAACATTTACAGTAGACAAAATCCATACTTCGTTTATTTGAAAGTAGACCCGGTAACCGACAAACCCGAAGCGATACAGGTAACCCTGTTGCCCATTATCCCCAGCGTTTCTTATAATTTTAAATTCTAAGCAACATGATTAAGTACTTTAAATTTATGGTATACGCTATGGTGTTTATGGGCTGTGAACAAGTAATTGAGCTAAAGACAGACAACGATTTTAAGGGATCAGTATTCGTGGAAGGCCTTCTGGTAGTGGGTCAGCAACCGCGCATATACTTTAGTGAGGCATTGCCCTTTGCTCAGTCTAAAGTAACACCCCAGCAGGTTTTTGCCAGAGGAGCTGAAGTGATGCTGTCTACCAGCGGATTTTCTGAACTCTTGTTAGCGGATTCTGTATTTAATAGTTTTCGCTGCCGATGGGAGCCTTTTTACTCCGGTGAAAACAAGATTTTATTTGGCGCAACCTATGATCTTTTGATCAAGTATAAAGGGAATTCTTTCATTGCAACCACTACTATTAATCAAATCAAACCATCCATTGAGAAAATTGGATATAATCCGGAATTTTTCGACATATACGGCGGCCATGACGGGGTCAATATCATCCTTAGAGACCCTGAAGGGCCGGGTAATTACTATCGATTTCAAATGAACCGGAGGATTGATAATTCGGTGGCCCATGCACATATATTGGATGTTATTCAAAGTACCTGCACCGAAGAGGGGGAGAAGTTCTGGGTTACTGATTTGGGTCGTACTGTATTCAGTGATGCAGGGAATGACGGCCGCGATTTGGACCTCTTGGTTGAGGTATCATTTGAATACAGCGAAGGAGACTCCACCTGGATCACCATGCAATCCCTGGATGAAAAAGCAGCCCTTTTCTACAAAGAACTGGACGACCAACTTATTTCAATTATAAACCCCTTCGTAGAACCGGTTTTTCTGGAAAGCAAGATCGACGGTGGTGCGGTGGGTTTTTTCGGGTCTGCAGTGCTGTCGGATTCTGTGCTTTTCGTATATCCGCAGGATAATCCATAGATTGAGTGTGCTTCACCCGTCATAGCCCTTTGGGCGAATACGGAAGTGTGAGTGTGAGTGTGTAGTGTGAGATTCAATATGCATCTTCACACTCTGTACTCAAACCCTCACTCAAACTCAACATCTGCATATTGTTCTTGTAATTTATCCAGCTTTTTTTTCAGATCTGCCACCAGTACCGGATCGGCACGCTCATAGATGTTGTTCATTTCCTGTGGATCTTCCTGGAGATCATACAACTCCCATTGATCGATATCATTATAGAAATGGATTAATTTGTATCGCTGAGTGCTAACACCATAATGACGCTTGACCTTATGCCAGCCATGGGGGTATTCGTAGTAGTGATAATAGATCCCATCGGGGTGTAGTTCCAGCTGTTCTCCTTTCAATAGTGGCAGCATTGATTTACCTTGCCAGGGCTCGTTAGTTTCAATACCCAGTAGGTCCATCACGGTAGGGGCAAAGTCAAGATTAAGTACCAGGTTATCGTTCACGGATCCTCGTTTGATCAATGGAGGGTATCTCATGACCAATGGCATGCCAAAGCTTTCCTCATACATAAAACGTTTATCGTACCAGCCGTGTTCACCCAGATAGAATCCCTGATCAGAAGTATAGACAATCAGTGTGTTGTCCAGGATTCCTTGCTGCTCCAGATGATTAAGTAACCTTCCTACATTGTCGTCAACGCTCATAATGCATTTTAGGTAATCATTAATATATCGCTGATATTTCCACTC
>CAZOJZ010000369.1:0-1694 GCA_964580205.1 uncultured Roseivirgaceae bacterium | reverse complement strand
AGCAATATTTTCCATCGTACTTCTTTCTCTATTTGCCTGTAAGAAAGATATCGAGATCAGGCCATCGTCCAGCTTTACAGGGCAATTGTACATCGAAAGCATATTATATCCCGGAGAAGCTCCCCGTGTTTATCTCAGCAGGAGCTTACCATTTTTTGATTCCGGGGTAACTCCACAGGAAATATTTGCCAGAGGAGCCACGGTTACAATTTCAAGCAGTTTAAGTACAGAAACACTTTTAGCAGATTCTACTTTCGATAAATTCAGGTGCAGGTGGGTGCCTTTCTATGAAGGATCTATCCTTACACAGTACGGAGAATCCTATGACTTGATGGTGGTTTACGATGGAAAAACATACAATGCTTCTACTACTATAGATCAGGATAAAGTGGAAATAGAATCGGTTGAATATATAGCAGAGTTTTTTGATATTTTCGGAGGCCACGATGGGGTGATCATTTCGCTTACTGATCCGGAAGGCCCCGGACATTTTTACCGGTATCAAATGAACCGCACTGTCACCGGGGAGGTGAATCATGTGGATGTGCTGGAAGGGTTAATCGACGACTGTACACAAGGTGAAGTTTACGCGGTTACTGATTTGGGGAGAATTATCTTTAATGATGAAAACGTAGATGGTCAACGCTTGGTATTGTTAATAGAAGTAGCATTTGAGTATGTAAAAGATGATTCTACCTACGTTTTCATCCAATCACTGGATAAAAATGCTGCCGAATTTCTCACCGATTTGGATGAGCAAAGCCAAGCTATACTCAATCCATTTATTGAGCCCATTTTTTTAAAATCTAAAATTGAGGGTGCCATCGGGTTTTTTGGATCAGCGGTAAGATCTGATTCCGTATTATTCATTTACCCGGTAACGGGAGACTGATGTGTTTGGAGGGGTGAATGTTTCAGATCCATTTATTGTTATTTTACCGGATTTTTAATAGACCCTTTTAGATTGTCAAATTTTTCCTCCCGATCAAAACTGGTTCTCCAAATCTTCCTTTCTCACTTTTATTTTCAAGTTTAAGGACTCCCCGGGGGCACACCGATGAACATATTCCACAGCCAACACAGGAAGACCGAACGATATTCTGCCCTCTTTGGGCATACCACCTGACATCGATTCCCATCTCGCAATAAGTAGAACAATTTCCGCACGAAATGCACTGTCCCCCATTGGTGGTGATCCTGAACCTTGACTTAAATCGCTGAACAAATCCTAAATATGCAGCCAGAGGGCATCCAAATCGGCACCATACTCTGTTTCCCATCAAGGGGTAAAAACCTGTTCCAATCACTCCAGCGAATCCTGCTCCGATCCATGCTCCATAGGTTTCCCTAATAGCATAACTGCTTACTCCAAACATTTCACTTGATCCGGTCCAATAGGTATAAAGCACGCCAGCGGTCATAATTATTGCAAAGACCAGCACCAAATGTATCATCCATCGTTCTACTTTCCAGGCTTTTAGCGACTTGTTTGACAGGTGCCTGAAAGGATCTCCAAGTGTTTCTGCCAATCCCCCGCAGCCACAAACCCATGAGCAATACCATCGTTTTCCAAAAAAATAGACAAAAACCGGAACAGCAATAATAATCAAAGCGATCCCCCAACCCAACATGAATATTCCCAAAGAACCACCATCTATTAGGGTGTTTAGTTCATTGTCAAAAAAGAAATCATA
>CAZOJZ010000368.1:0-31694 GCA_964580205.1 uncultured Roseivirgaceae bacterium | reverse complement strand
TAATAAACCACAAATGAATCCGATAATCAGTAACAGTGCAGGTCTTGTTTCAAAAGGAAATAGTAAAAGGAAAGCCACATATACATAGCAAAAAGCCACATCAAAGAGAACCATGTTCCGTACTACGGTTACCTGTAATAACAGGTACAAAACAAATGAAATGATCAGCCCGGGAATGTGTTGATTGTTCATATGTTACTTAATGACATTTTCCAATGAGTCCTTTTCAGTCTTTAAAGTATTGGAGACCACGAAGACAAAAGATAGCTGGTCGAACTTGGTGGCAAACGCAATCTCCAAGTCATAATAAGTGTTTTCTTCCTTGAGGTCGACCTTCGATACCACACCAATAGTTACTCCTGCTGGAAATACGGCATTATATCCAGAGCAAACCACACTATCTCCCACATTGACAGCTACATGTCTGGGCACATACAATATTTCTGCTTTTTCAGGATTACGTCCATTCCATTTAACCGTACATAGGGTATTGGTCCTTTTCAATAATGCCGATGTTAGTACATCAGGGTGCAAAATAGAAGTTACTGTAGCGAAGTTTTCGGATGCGGACTTAACTTTACCTACTACTCCCTGATTATTAATAACAGCCATATTGGGTTGAATATGGTCCATCTGGCCTTTATCGATGGTCAGGTAGTTATTGAGCCTTCTGGTGGAATTATTGATTACCCTGGCAGGTATAAAATTGTAATTATCTAATTTGACCCTGTCAGCAGCGTTATTTTGGTTTACTTGCCCCAAATGGTTTCGCAAACGGGAGAGTTCCGTTTGTAGCTGGGCATTTTCAAGTACCAGACCATTGTTTATCAGCCGAAGATCGAAATAGCTGGTGATATTATTATTGAAATTGAGGATGTCACCGACAATTTTATTTGACGAGTTGAAAAAGGCAGCATTTTGGTAGTGGTTGTTTCTAATTACCAGCCAGCCGCTTAGTGCCTCTAACAAAATAAAAAAGAGAAATGCCTGATATCTTATTATAAACTGAAATAATCTGAGCATTTAATAACCTTAGGTCATAAGCACAGCCTTAAAAGTACTCAGGTTTTTCAAGGCAATTCCCGTCCCCCGGACAACAACTCTCAGAGGATCTTCCGCTACATGTATGGGCAATTTTGTCTTTAATGCCAGGCGTTTATCAAAGCCACGTAATAAGGCTCCACCTCCGGTAAGATGGATTCCGCTGTCATAGAGATCAGCTGAGAGTTCAGGTGGAGATAATTCCAATGCACGAAGCACCGCTTCTTCTATTTTCGAAACGGATTTATCGATTGCAAAGGCAATTTCTGAATATGATATTTTAATAACTTTTGGGATACCCGTCATAAGGTCCCTGCCCCGAATTTCATAATCTTCTGGAGCATCATCCAGTTCGGTAAGTGCCGATCCAACCTCTATTTTGATTTGTTCCGCGGACCTTTCACCAATGAGTAAGTTATGCTGCCGGCGCATGTAATCTAAAATGTCTTTATTGAAGGTATGTCCAGCGACCCTTATGGATTGATTGGCTACAATACCTGATAATGCTATTATGGCAATTTCTGAAGTTCCACCCCCGATATCGACAATCATTGAACCTATTGGTTGCTCAATATCAATGCCTATTCCAATTGCAGCGGCCAAAGGTTCCTGTATCATGTACACTTCTTTACCACCAGCATGTTCAGCTGAATCCCTTACTGCTCTTTTCTCAACCTCAGTGATACCCGAAGGAATACAAATGACCATACGGTGAGACGCGGGGAATAGACGTTTTTTATTATTATCACTCATTTTGATCATCCCCCGAATCATATGTTCAGCAGCGTGGAAATCTGCTATCACCCCATCCTTGAGTGGACGAATGGTTTTAATACTGTCATGGGTTTTCTCATGCATCTGCATTGCCTCACGTCCGATGGCTATAACTTTGTTAGAGCTTTTGTCAATAGCAATAATAGAAGGCTCATCCAAAACGATTTTCTCTTTTTGGATGATCAATGTATTGGCAGTTCCCAGGTCAATAGCTATGTCACTGGTGAAAAAATCCAGAAATCCCATATGTTAGTATAATCCTAAAAAAGTTACGTAAATCGTAGGAATTTACAAATTTGTTTACTTAAAATACAATTATTGATTCAATTTCAATGTTTGAAATGTCTTAATCCGGTTAAAACCATACTCATATTTTTACTGTTACAATAATCAATTGTTGCTTGGTCCCTAATGGACCCTCCAGGTTGCACCACTGCCACAATTCCCGCTTTACTGGCAATCTCAACACAATCAGGGAATGGGAAAAATGCATCAGAGGCCATTACCGCCCCTTTCAGGTCGATTCCAAATTGCCTAGCTTTTTCTATGGCCTGTTTTAAGGCGTCAACTCGAGAAGTTTGTCCAACACCACTGGCCAGCAGCTGTTGTCCTTTGCAAAGCACAATAGTATTGGATTTTGTGTGCTTCGATACTTTACTGGCAAAGACCAATGCTTCCAACTCTTCCTTGGTTGCCTTCCGGGAACACGCCTGTTGGAAATCATTGATGGAATCAGTTCTTAAATCACGTTCCTGCAGGATATACCCATTTAATAATGATTTTACCTGAGTCTTTTCATTAATCGAAGATTTCTGTAGGAGAAGTATTCTGTTTTTCTTCTGTGTTAGTATTTTAAGTGCAGCCGCAGAAAAAGAAGGTGCTATTAAGACTTCAAAGAACAAGTCCTTCATTGCTTCGGCCACAGCCTCGCTAATTTCGCTATTGGCTATTAGAACACCACCAAAGGCAGAAACTGTGTCTGCCTCGAAGGCTTTTTCGTAGGCAAGAACTAAATTTTCCGCAGATGCAATGCCGCAGGCATTGGTATGCTTTAAAATTGCAAAGGTAGGCTTATCGGTAAACTCCGCTATAAGCGTCATCGCTGCCTCAATATCTACCAGGTTGTTGTAGGACAATTCTTTTCCATTTAACTGGTCAAACATATCAGCTAAATCCCCGAAAAAGTAACCCTCTTGATGGGGATTTTCTCCATATCTTAACTTTCGGTGGTTTCGTTCACTGATCTTTAATATTGGAGTGCCTGTGTCCCGATTGAAGTAGTTAAAAATTTGAGTGTCATAATGAGAGGAAATATCAAAGGCACATGCTGCAAAATGTTTTCGTTCTTCAAGAGTAGAGTGCCCCTGTCCAGCATCCAAAAGTTCCATAAGTGACTGGTATTGGTCACGGGAGCTGATAGTCAGAACATCCTTGAAATTCTTGGCAGCAGCCCTAATGAGTGATATCCCCCCGATATCTATCTTTTCAATAATACTTTGATCGTCGGCACCGGATGCTACAGTTTCCTCAAACGGGTAAAGATCAACAATGACCAGATCAATAGGAGGGATTGAGTAGGACTCTAACTGATCAACATCTTTACTTTGGTCGCGCCTTCCCAAAATACCTCCAAAAACTTTTGGGTGCAGCGTTTTAACCCGGCCTCCCAGAATTGATGGATAGCCAGTTAGCTCTTCTACTGTCAATACCGGATGCCCCAGGTTTTCTATGAATTTTTGAGTTCCCCCGGTACTGTAAATAGTAATGCCCAACTCGTTCAATTTAGTAACAACCGGTGCAAGTTGTTCTTTATGGTACACTGATATTAGAGCGGATCCGATGGGTTTTTGACTCATTTCTAATACTTTAATTTAATCGTGTGTAAAGCTAATTAAAATTCTCCTGGAATAGCTATACGTATGTTCTTTTGCAGGACATTATTCTTGGGATAACCATTGCTCTATCACCTGGGGGTAAAACCGATGTTCTAAAATATGGATTTTCCCGGCCAATGTTTCAGCGGTATCCTGGGCATCAATAGTACATCGCTCCTGGAAAATGATTGTTCCATTATCGTAATGTTTATTTACTAAATGGATGGTGATTCCGCTTTCTTTTTGACCTGAATCCAATACCGCCTGGTGTACATACATTCCGTACATACCTTTTCCGCCAAATTGAGGTAAAAGCGCAGGGTGAATATTTAAAATACGGTTTTGGTATTGGTCTATCAGGTACTCGGGAATTAACCAAAGAAAACCAGCCAGGATGATGGCATCAATATTCCACTGCTGCAGTGTCCTCAGTATTTTGTCTCCATTAGTGAATTCTTCCCTGTTAAAAATGCGGCATGGAATATTATTTCTGGTCGCACGCTTTATCACATGGGCCTTAGGATTATTGGTTAGTAGTCCTTGGACTGAAATTGAAGAATGGTGTTTGAAGTATTTAAAAATTTCTTCCGCGTTAGTGCCATTTCCGGAAGCCAAAACTGAAAGATATAGTTGTTTCAAGACTTCTATTTTTAAACCAGTGTCATGCTGAAAATGCCCAATAGCATGAATAATTTGAGGTAATTACTTAATTGTTTAAAGTGTTTGGTGGTATCAGCCATCCATAATTTGTAAACAAAAACCACCGCCGGGACAGACAGGGCGGTAAAGAAATAGTATATATTGCGACTTTCTATTTCTGTGGTCATTTGAATAAATATCAGGGTAAACAATAAAATCAAAACAAGAATCAGCGACTTGGTGGATCTAATACCCCAAATCACAGGCAAAGTTCTACTGCCAAAAGTAGCGTCTCCCTTGAGGTCTTCAATATCTTTAACAATCTCTCGAATCAATGAAACAAAAAAAGCGAATATGGCATAAATATAAACAACTGTATTCCCAGGTTTATAATGTATTCCTATTATTGCAATGGCCAACCCGCTGAGTAATGCCACGCTTAGATTTCCTACAAATGGCATGCGTTTTAGTTGATTGGAATACCCCCATAACCAAACTGACGCTCCAAGGTTAATCAATGCTATCTTTAGGGACACCAATAGTCCAGCTATCAATCCAAGTACATTTAAACCAGTATGGATTAACATAGCCACACGACGCTTAAGAATATTTCCCACCACCACCTTATCGGGTTTATTAATATAGTCAATCTTTACATCGTAGTAGTCATTAATTATATACCCGGCAGCTGCGATCATTACAGTGCCGCCACAGATAAGGAAGAGTTTAAAATCACCTAAATATTGGGTGAAGAGTTTTGGAGGACCTACCAGAAAGATGGCGCTGAGATATTGAGAAACAGCAATAATTAACAGATTTGGCCATCGAATTAGTTTGAGAATCCCCTTTAGGGAAAAATTGGAGGGTTTAGAATAGTGTATACCTGAGTCATCCATGATCAAGAATAACTTTCTTTAAGCTGATCACTTAACAATTTGTATATTTTACGATATTTCGGTTCATCAAGAAGGAATTTCAGGTGCTTTTGAAGGGTGCGGTTATCCCCCCGTTGTGCAGGACCAGTCTGTGACTCAGCAGGACCGTTAGTGAGTGCTTTGTTGACCGTTTCAACTATAAGAGGATGTAACAGCCCGAAATCGATATCATGGTCTTCAAGAATATCTTGGGCAATGGTTAGCATGTAATTGCTAAAATTACCAGCAAAAACAGCGGCAACATGCAATACTTTACGATCATTGGAGTATACTGTATAAACTTCATCGCTTATACTGCTACCCAGCGAACTGAGGACTTTCTCAGTTGACTGATGCCCGGCTTCTATACAAATTGGTACCTCCTTCAGATCAACAGGGACACCTTTGGTAAAAGTCTGCAAAGGGTAAAAGATGCCTGAGTTCTCATGATGTTCTGACAGCGCTTCCAATGACTTTGTACCGCTGGTATGAGCTATTATGGTGTAAGGAGGGATTTTCAAGCTGGCGGAAACTTCCTCAAGGGCGTCATCTGTAACTGCTAACAGAAAGATCTCGGCTTTACTCTGGCTTAGGTCCAGTGAACTGGTGACGTTGGTATCGTAAAGTCGCTGAGCCAATTTATGTGCCATGTTTATGTGCCGGCTATAGATATCGGTAATACAATGACCAGCATCTTCCAAAGCCCTGGCTAGATGCCAGCCCACATTACCGGCACCTATGATAGCTACCTTAAAAAACTTAGACATAAAGCAATGACCGTTTGAACTTTATTCAAGTCACTAATCCCTGGACCGTACAAAATCCTGGTATCTTCTTCGAATTGCGATTATGTAACCCACTACTATTAATAGTGAACCGCACCAAAGAATATTAATAAAAGGTTTTTCAATAGCCTTAAGGATCACGAAGTCTTTTTGTGTAGTGTAGATATCAAAATCAAAACTATCGGTTTCAGGGTTAATTTTGGAAAAAGCCACACGAACACCCAAGTCATTGATTACATCTGGAATTCGGGCAGCCCGTTGATCCCGAATAAGAAAGATTGGCTTTAATAGGTGCTGTTGGTTGTCTCCGGCTACTGTAATAGTGGCCATGACTGCAATATCGTCATCTTCAAGGGGTATTCCACTGATATCATGTACCCTGGTAACATCATCCAACTGAGCCACAAAGTCATTAATAAAAAAACGGTCTCCGATTTGAATGTTTATGGAATCAGTATGCGTCCATTCCCTGGTTTCTTCTTCCGTCATATACGGCGCATAGGACAGATGCGTGTAAAGGTCTTTGGTGGCAGTTCTCTTAATATCCGGTGAGGCTACTTGCCCCATGGAGGCATTTACCTGGATTCTTGGGAAAAGAGTAAAATCCTTGCCATTTTCTTGCTCATAACGAATCTTAAAGTAAATATTTTCCGGTGAAATTTCCAGTGTGTCACCCTGTGCTTTTACAATTTTCCCATTTCGAACTATATTTTCAGCAGCTATCCAATGATAGGGATCATTGGTAGGTGACAACCATTCAACCGGAACGTAACCCGGAACACCTTGTACTTCTACGTTTCTGCCTTGATACACTAATGAATACTTGTCCATCTGCCGTGGTTCGTTATGGAATAAGATCAAGTTTTCAAGATTGAACTGGTCGTCTACTTCTCTGGAGATCAAGAGCCCCGACTTGTTAAGAGATACTACTTTTGAGTATCCGGAGGAATACATGATCCCAATCAGCATCATGGCTATACCGATATGTGCCACTGATCCACCCGATAAATGCCAATTCCCTTTTTTTAGGTTCCAGAGTATTTTAGCATTGGCAATTACTGAATAGATCCCTGCGGTAAGGATCACAATGTAAGGCAAGTATGTTACCGCAGTGACCCACATGATGATAGCGCTCAAAATGAGCGTCAGTAAAATTGGTCCCATTAAAGTCTCTTTTAACTTTTTAGGATCCATTTTACGCCACCAAAAGAACTGTCCCGTTCCGGAAAGAATTGCCAGTGCCACACCAAACCAAAGTTGAAACTTTGAATAGTAACTCACCTGATCAGCAGGAAGTGCCAAATTGGATTCGATTCCTATTCCATTGAGTATAGCATTATAAACAGGAAATGAAGTAGCCAATAACACCTGAAACCCCATTAGACATAAGGTGGTAGCTCCCACAAAGATCCAAAATTCACGACTATAGGAGGATACTTCTTTTTTTGAAGTAGGGATCACCTTCCATCTTCTTACCATCAAAATGACCGACAGAATGGTAAAAGCTAATAAATAGATCAATAGTTGACCGGAAAGACCCAGGTCGGTGAATGAATGCACAGATGATTCACCCAATATTCCACTACGGGTCAAAAAGGTAGAGTAAAGAACCAGAATAAAGGTCGCCACTACCAGAATGATAGAAGTCTTCAGCGCGGTATTACTCTTGTGGTATGTGATCATCGTGTGGTAGGAGGCCACCAGTATCAGCCAGGGTACATACACTGCATTTTCCACAGGGTCCCAGTTCCAATAACCACCAAAATTCAGGGTTTCGTAGGCCCAATAGGCACCCATAAGGATAGCAACGCCCAAAACCATGGCGGAGAATAATGCCCAGGGCAATGCCGGCCGAATCCATTCTTTTATATTACCGGTCCACAAACCCGCAATACAATAAGCAAAAGGCACCTGCGTGGTAGCAAATCCCAGAAAAAGCGTGGGAGGATGAATCACCATCCAATAGTTTTGAAGTAGGGCGTTTAAACCGTTTCCGTCCTCAGGAATAAAATCAGGATTCATTTGAAACACCGGAGCATCCATCATGGCATCTCTCAGCAGGATAAAAGGGGTACTGCCAATCTTTACATTGAAAATAACCACTCCCAGGATCATGGAGGTAAGAAAAACCTGGATTAATGCAAAAATACTCATCACCGGGCCTTTCCAGAGCTTATTGGTGTTTAGAATAACTACTCCCAACACTACATTCCAAAAGGTCCACAACAGAAAACTCCCTTCCTGACCTTCCCAAAAACAAGAGATCATGTAGTGAACAGGGAGTTGCAGGGAACTGTGACTCCAGGCGTAGTGGTATTCAAAATAGTGATTATATACTATGTAGTAAAGGCAAAATATTACAGAGACCACTGACACAGCATGGATATAAAATGCTCCCTGCGCATAGGTCATCCACCCCTTTTTGTGCAAGTCATCAATTATTACAGATTTATAAAAAGAAAACGCCGCCACCAGTGCCGACACAAAGGCGATAATTATAGATAGTTGACCTAATTTACCAATAAGTGAATGTACCATATGCCTTTGAAACTGGTGGGAGGATTTGTTATGAATTGATACTTATCTCCTGCTCCTGATATTTTGAAGGACACTTTAGCAAGATCTTGTCGGCAATAAAGAGTTCATCGTGATAAGCACCTACCACCACTACCTGTTCGGATCTAAGAAAGTCAATAGGCATAGGCTCTGTATAAATTACCTGCTGTTCAATTAGATCAGCATCCAACATTATAAATGAGAAGGAAAGCTTGTCCTCGGCAGTTTCAATACCAACTACAGTGCCGTCGGGGGATTTTTTAAGGGTACCAACCACGTGAATTTTACTATCATTGCCCACTGAAGCCATATTCATGGCTTGATCAAAAGTCACATAGGAACTTGCATCGCCGGCTGTGCTCATTATAATACCAATGGCGATGGCGATTACTACAATTCCCAGAATATGTGATTTTTTCATTTTGAAACTTATCAGAGGGTCAAAATTACTTAAAACTAGCCCAAGACGGATAACAATTGAAATAAACTTCTCTTACTCCTTAATCTCTTTTTCCAATTTATTGATACGCCGGTCTAAAGTGGTGGTGTAAATTATCATACCTAACAACACCGTACTCAATACCGCCACCACTACGTATATCTTACCATTGGATCTGAGTTGATCAGCCATTTCCACTTTGGTGTTTTCAGGTCCAGCGTAGCTTTCCTGAGCGCTGGCAGACATTGTAAAAAACAGAATAACGATTATGAACAATTTTCTCATGATATTATTGATCAGAATATTTCAGATGGTTTTGAATTAATTGGATACGAATCCCTAAAGTTGCCAGCCATACACCCAGAAGTGTCCAACCTATTACTGCCGGATAAAACACCGCCCTTAATCGATTATCTAAATCGATGTCACCAAATGCAGCATTTCCACCACTCCCCGGATGCAGGGAGTCGGTCATGCCAGGTAATATATAAAGCAACGGAATCAGAGTCGCAAACGCCAACACATTGTACACAGCACCTATTCGAGCACGTTGTTGAGGGTCTTTGAGGGATCCGCGTAAAAGAAGGTAAGCGAAGTAGATGAGCAGGGCGATGGCAGCGTTATTTTGCTTTGGGTCTCCACTCCAGGGAGAACCCCAGGTAAACTTCGCCCAAATCATTCCAGTAATTACACCAAGTACCCCAAATAGGATCCCGGCCTTGGCAAATTCCGATGCATAACAATCGTAATGAGCGGATGGTTTTTTTAAATAAATTACAGAGTATATCGCCGAAATCAAGAGCAATATCATCATTCCCAACCACATGGGTACATGGAAAAAGGTGTTGCGAATAGATTCATTCAATATGTGTAATCGTGGCACTTCCATCAAAAGGCCACCAATAACTGAATACAAGAGCAGTAAAACGCATAGTATTTTCCACCACAGTTTTTTCATACGATCCTGGCTAACTTCTCCATATATAGGGAAACAAAATAATAGACAGAGTGCAAACAATTGCATCAATTGAACAAATCACTGCTAATTCATTGTGACTGTCAGACCAGGCCAGCCCATCCATGGCGTTTTTTGAGATTTTAATACTCATGAGTAATACCGGTATCAGGATCGGTAAGGCCAACACCGCTAACAGCGTTTGATTATTTTGAGCCTTGGAAGCGATACTTGAAACCAGGGTCAAGGTTGTGGCCATACCAATAGATCCCAGCATGATATTTATGATAAAAAGCCAGGTGTTTTGTACGGGGTTACCCAGTACCACTCCATAAAAGACGAACCCAATTAACCCCAAACCGATCAACAGTGCACTGTAATAGATCATCTTCGCCGTAATAATACTTTGTCCACTGGCGATGGTATAATAGTAAATAAATTGCCCTGGTGATTCCTGTAAGAAACTTTTGGCTACTGCACTAATTGCTGTAAACAGCATAATTATCCAAAACAAAGCATTCCAGGTAATGGGCTGTAGTTGGGTGGATTGAAGATTGAAGCTTAGGTAACAGATAAAAACCGTACAGGCTAAGTAAAGTAATATTCCATTAAGAGCATATTTTTGTCTTAGCTCAATGGTTATTTCCTTCTTCAGGAGCTCCGAAACCTCACGCAACAACATTGGATAATTGGGTTTACCGTAAATGTAAGGTGCTATTGGCAATTATCCTTGATTTAATTATGGAAACGCCGGCTGAAAATAATATGAAATCAAGAACTATCTAGAACCCCAGGCACAAAAAGCTACTGTTCAGCAGACTAGGCTTATTATACACAAACGGTTCAGGGCCTGTTCCTGAAAGTACCTTTCCACCGGCTGCTTCAACTACGGCCTGTCCGGCAGCAGTATCCCACTCCATGGTTGGTCCATGTCTGTAATAAATATCCGCTTTGCCTTCGGCCACCATGCAAAACTTTAAGGAACTACCTCTTGAAATACTTTCGACCACCTGGTATTGGTCCAAAACTATTTCCTCTTCAGGGGACGGATGTGACTTGCTTCGTACAGCAATTCTGTTGGCGTCTTTATGATTAATCTTAATTTGGCGCGGTTCAGCTGTTCCTTCGCTCATAAAGGCCCCAGATTCGCCGCTGCCATAGTAGGTTACATCGACGACAGGCACGTGAACCACTCCTAACACAGGAACACCGTTTTCTATTAGTGCAATATTGACAGTAAATTCACCGTTCCTTTTGATAAACTCCTTGGTGCCATCCAAGGGGTCTACCAACCAATATATTCGATATTTTTTTCTTTTCTCATAGGGAATTTCGGCACCCTCTTCAGAGATGATTGGAATGTCAGGATACGTCTTGTCAAGTTGATCAACAATCACATCATGCGCTGCCCTATCGGCCAGTGTAAGCGGGGAGTTATCGCTTTTAAAATCTACTACTTGTGAAAATTCAGCATCATGATAAATATTTAGTATGGCTTTGCCTGCTAATTTGGTAATTGATACTATTTTTGCCATTTGTATTTGGTGATTCATAGGTCAACTTCTGTTTTAATTCCCCTAAAGGTAGCAAATATTTGAAAAGTTTAAAATTATCAATTATTAATACTATTTTTGAAGCTTGATATTTTCTCAAAATAATTTTTAGTAAGGTAGTGGAACATATTTATCCGATTTTTGATACCCTTCTTAAAAGGGAGCAGAAGGAGAAGTTAAATCAACAACGGGCAGTGGTAATTTGGATGGTAGGACTTTCCGGTTCCGGAAAGAGCACCCTGGCGCGTTCCTTGGAAAATAACCTATTTGAAATGGGGTATCTTACCAAACTCCTGGATGGTGACAACCTTAGATCTGGCATAAACAGCAATCTTGGTTTTACTGATGAAGATCGAACCGAGAATATTCGGAGGGCGGCGGAGGTTTCTAAATTGTTTGCCGATTGCGGTGTAGTTACTATATGCTCCTTGATAAGTCCGACTGCCGCCATCCGTTCGATGGCCCGAGAGGTAATTGGTGAAGAACTGTTTTACGAGGTCTTCATAAATTGCCCCCTGGAAGTATGCGAACAACGGGACGTAAAAGGCTTGTATGCGAAAGCCCGGAAAGGAGAGATCAAGAAATTTACCGGGATTGATGCGCCCTTTGAAAATCCTATTAAACCATCATTGGAAATAAGAACCGACCTCCACAGCATTGAGGAATGTCAGGCCCAACTTTTAGACGAAATACTACCAAGGATCAAACCCCAATAGATTTTATTTTAACATGTATTCATACAATCTAACTCACTTAAAGCAACTGGAGTCAGAGGCCATCTTCATCATGCGTGAAGTTGCCTCACAGTTCGAGCGACCGGTTTTGTTATTTTCAGCTGGCAAGGACTCCATAGTTATGCTAAGGTTAGCACAAAAAGCATTTTGGCCGGCAAAGATCCCTTTTCCTTTGATGCACATCGATACCGGGCATAATTTCCCTGAAACCATAGCATTTAGGGATAAACTGATGGAGCAGACAGGAACGCGTTTAATAATAAGAAGTGTACAGGATTCTATTAACCAAGGCAGAGTAGTAGAGGAAAGCGGAACAAATGCCAGCAGGAACAATCTGCAAACCACCACCCTCTTGGACGCCCTGGAAGAACATCAGTTCGATGCGGCTTTTGGCGGTGCCAGAAGAGATGAAGAAAAAGCCCGGGCCAAGGAACGTTTTCTTTCCCATAGAGATGAGTTTGGACAATGGGACCCAAAAAATCAAAGACCAGAACTGTGGAATATTCTCAATGGTAAGAAGCAACCTGGTGAGCACTTCAGGGTATTTCCTATAAGCAACTGGACAGAAATGGATGTTTGGCAATATATATCATTGGAAAATCTGGAGATCCCCAGTATTTACTTTAGTCACCAGAGAGAAATACTGGATCGTAATGGAATATTATTGGCTAAATGTGATTTTATCAGTTTGCAGGACAAGGAATCTTTCAATGAACGTACCGTAAGATTTCGAACTGTAGGTGACATGACCTGTACCGGGGCGGTAGAGTCCACAGCGAGTACCGTGGAAGCAATTATTCAGGAGGTAGCATCAGCTGTAGTGACCGAAAGAGGTGGCCGGGCGGATGATAAGCGATCAGAGACCGCTATGGAAGATCGGAAGAAAGTAGGCTACTTTTAGAGCAATAGAACAATAGAACAATAGAACAGTAGAAAATGTCCGACAATAATATCAGTTCCGAAAAGTATCTCAACATGGACCTCATGAGGTTTACCACAGCCGGCAGTGTAGATGATGGGAAAAGTACTCTGATTGGGAGATTGCTATTTGACTCAAAGGCGATCTTCCAGGATCAAATGGAAGCGATTGAGAAGGTCAGTGAGCAAATGGGGGATGGTTATGTAAATCTTGCATTGCTTACCGACGGGTTGAGGGCCGAGCGCGAGCAGGGCATTACCATCGATGTGGCCTATCGTTACTTCGCTACTCCGAAAAGGAAATTTATCATTGCCGATACTCCGGGTCATATTCAGTATACCCGTAACATGGTTACCGGGGCTTCAACCGCTAACCTGGCCATTGTGCTGGTAGATGCCCGACACGGGATAGTAGAACAGACCAACAGACATGCTTTCATCGCCTCATTATTGCAGATAAAACACCTGGTGCTTTGTGTTAACAAGATGGACCTGGTGGATTATAAACAAGATAGTTTTGATAGAATCGTAGAAGATTTCGAATCATTCAGTCACAAGCTGGATATACCAGACATACACTATATTCCGATTAGTGCACTTAAAGGTGATAATGTTGTTAACAAATCAGAAGAGATGCCTTGGTACGATGGTTCTACTTTGTTATACGTACTGGAAAATGTGCATATTGCCAGTGATCTTAACTATGTGGACTGTCGTTTTCCTGTGCAACGAGTGATCAGACCCCAGTCAGACGAATTTCATGATTTCAGGGGCTATGCCGGAAGAATCGAAGGAGGAGTGTTTAAACCTGGTGATGAAGTAATGGCGTTGCCGTCCGGATTTACCACCACTATTGAGTCAATTAGGACCATGGACGAGGAGTTGACAGAAGCTTTTTCTCCTATGTCGGTAGTAATGACCTTAAATGATGAAATTGATATCAGCCGGGGTGATATGATCGTTCGCACCAACAATCAACCGCATGTAGGGCAGGACATCGACTTGATGGTTTGCTGGTTAAATGAGAAACCATTGAATCCAGGTGGCAAGTATAGTATAAAGCACACCACTCAAGACCTGAGATGTATTGTAAAGCAAATCAGATATAAAGTGAATATTAATACCCTTCACCGTATTGAGGATGATTTGAAAATCGGGTTAAATGATATTGGCAGAATATCAATACGGACAACCCGGCCAATTTTCTATGATAGCTACCGGCGCAACCGAACCACTGGAAGTATGATACTGGTGGATGAATTTACCAACGAAACCGTTGCAGCAGGAATGATACTTACCTAAATTTGCAGGATGCTGGATCAAGTTAAGACTTTACATCAAGAGTTAGAAAAAGTCCAGGTATCTGATAAAGATGAGTTAGAAGCATTCCGTCTGAGATTTGTCAGCAGAAAAGGTATTATTGCCCAATTATTTCAGGGGCTGAAGGAAGCCGCCCCTGAGGATCGTAAAGAGTTAGGGAAAATACTTAATGATCTAAAGAATCAGGCTCAAATAAAGTTCAAAGAGCTGATCCGTTCACTGACGGAAGCAGCACCTCAAAGTCAGTCTCAGGTTGCTGACCTGACACTACCACCGGGTGGAAGTAACTTAGGAAGTATTCATCCGCTGAGTGCAGTTTGGGAACGAGTGGTAGAAATATTTGGCCGTCTGGGATTTAATGTGTCGGATGGCCCTGAAATTGAAGACGATTGGCATAACTTTACAGCCCTGAATTTTCTCCCAAACCATCCCGCCAGGGAGATGCAGGACACTTTCTTCATCGAGAAAGATCCGGATATTGCTTTGCGAACCCATACATCCAACGTGCAGATCCGGGTGATGGAAAAACAGAAACCGCCCATTCGGACTTTATCTCCAGGAAGAGTATTCAGAAATGAAGCTATATCTGCCAGGGCCCATTGTATTTTCCACCAATATGAGATACTTTATGTTGACGAAAATGTTGGATTCAAGGACCTGAAACAAACTTTGTTTCATTTTGCCAGAGAGATGTTTGGTAAGAAAGTAAAGATCAGATTTAGACCGTCATTTTTTCCATTTACCGAACCCAGCGCTGAAATGGATATTTCATGTCTGATTTGTAAAGGTAAAGGATGCAACATATGCAAGTACACCGGATGGGTGGAAATCGGCGGCTCCGGCATGGTAGATCCCAATGTATTGGAGAGTTGCGGCATCGATCCACAAAAATATACCGGTTACGCCGCCGGCCTTGGGATTGAGCGAACGGCCATGCTGAAGTTTCAGATCAATGACCTTCGTCTCTTCACGCAGAACGATATAAGATTTTTAAAACAATTTTCCTCACTTGGATTCTAGGCTCCCACTGAAGTTTTTAATAGCATGACCATTGGAACAGTAGGCATTGTTGGTGCAGGCACTATGGGACAAGGCATTGCCCAGGCGGTAGCCATGGCAGGATACCGGGTTATATTATTTGATGTTGAAGAAGCGATACTAAAACACGTCCTGGGAAAAATTGATCAAAACCTGGACAAAGGCATTGAGAAAGGGAAACTGACTCTGGAGCAGAAGGAAATTGCCCTGTCAAATATCGTGACAAGAAATAAAATCCAGCATGTTACCGGAGATTTGGTTATCGAAGCAATAGTGGAAGACCTTCAGGTGAAAGTAGATCTTTTCAGCAGGCTGGAAGAAATAAACAGTACCCAAACCATTTTTGCCAGTAATACCAGTTCAATTCCCATTAGTAGGATAGGAGCGCAGTTAAAAAACCCTGGCCGCCTGGCAGGATTGCACTTCTTTAACCCTGCACACATCATGAAGCTGGTGGAGGTCATTAAAGCGAAAGATACTTATCCTGAAACTATTGAGGTACTAATTGAGTTTACCAAAAGTATTGGTAAAGTTGCAGTAGCCGCTGCGGATACTCCGGGTTTTATCGTTAACAGGGTAGCCCGACAATATTACCTGGAGGGTTTGAAGATAATGGAGGACCGGGTAGCCAGCCATGAGACCATAGATGATCTTTTGGAAAATTACGGCTTTAGAATGGGACCTTTTAAACTGATGGACCTGATCGGGGTAGATACGAATTTTGCAGTTACCAGGTTTATATATGAATCGTTTGGCTACCAGTCCAAGTTCAAGCCCAATAAAATTCAACAGCGGTTGGTAGAAGAAGGTCATTACGGCAGAAAAACAGGGAAAGGGTTCTATGAATATAAGTAAGGCAATCGTTGTACAAACTATATTAGTGGTTTTTCTCCTGATGGCATGTGAAACTACCGGACCTGAGGACCAAATACCAGCAGCCATTGTAGATGAAACTATAAACGTGACCAATCAACAGTATCTTAGTTTACAGTTTGTTGGGGGGCATGTAGCTATTGCTGGAGGGGTAAGAGGAATTATCATATACCGTGCTTCACAAAAGGAATACCGGGCTTTTGAAAGGAATTGCTCTTTTGAGCCGTTGAACGCCTGTGCCCGGGTTGAGGTAGACGGAAGTGGTTTATTCTTAATAGATACCTGTTGTGCCAGCACTTTTAGTTTCGAAGGCTTTCCCACTGGCGGGCCGGCAACCCTGCCTTTACGGCTTTACAATACCATACTTCAAGGTGATTTATTGAGAATTATTAATTGATGTACTAGGCCCCCAGCCCCCTGCGCCCTGCGCCCCTCAGCGCCCCCGCACTCTGCGCCTCGCGCCCCTACAGTAGCTCATCAATAATATGATCAACTGTTACTTCTTCTGCTTCCGCTTTAAAGTTTCTGACGATACGATGACGAAGGATTGGCTTCGCGGTTGCTCGTACATCTTCGATGTCAGGGGAGTATTTTTCATTTAATAAAGCATTGCACTTGGCTGCCAGTACCAGATATTGAGAGGCTCTGGGTCCGGCACCCCATTCCAGGTAGTTATTAGACACATCTGCCGCTTTTTCGGTCTGGGGTCGACTTCGGTGGGCCAGGTCTACCGCATATTCTACCACATTATCGGCGACCGGCACTTTCCGTACTAAGGCCTGGTAGAATTTTATTTCTTCACCGGTTAAGATTTGTTGGGTTTCCAGTATTTCATTTCCGGTGGTGCTTTTTACAATTTCTACTTCCGATTGATAGGTAGGATACTCCAGCAGTATGTTAAACATAAACCGGTCCAGTTGTGCTTCAGGAAGTGGGTAAGTGCCTTCCTGCTCGATAGGGTTTTGAGTTGCCAGCACAAAAAATGGTTTTTCAAGCTCGTAGTCATGCCCGGCAATGGTTACTTTGTATTCCTGCATAGACTCCAGCAACGCTGCCTGGGTTTTGGGCGGGGTGCGGTTTATCTCATCTGCTAGTACGATATTCGCAAAAATGGGGCCTTTAATGAACTGGAAATTCCGATCTTTGTCCAGCGTTTCTGACCCCAGTATGTCCGAAGGCATCAGGTCAGGTGTAAACTGGATCCTGTTGAATTTCAGATTTAAGGCCGAAGCAACAGTATGGATCAGCAATGTTTTTGCCAATCCAGGCACTCCTACCAACAAACTATGACCCTGGCAAAATATGGAAGTCAGTACCAGCTTAACCACGTCATCCTGTCCGATTATCACCTTCGATATTTCTGTTTTAAGCTTGGTATAGGCGTCAAACAGGCCGTTGGCTGCATCTACTTCCGTTTTATAAGGCTCCATATTTTGCATTTAAATAATTACTGAAGGATCTGACAATGGCTGAAGTCATCATCGATTTTAATAAAGACATCATCGCGCGCTTCAGCAAACCAGGAGTTGAGTATCTTATTCTTTTTCTCTGCTAATGCAGCATTCGCTATTTTCTGGTAGTCGTCCAAAATATTTGCTTGATGCGGCTTTATTCGGTCTTTATAATAGATAATCCTCATCGCTTTTTTACCCTCCTGTGTCTGGTAGTCCAGAGGGTGTGAAATAGTGCCAATTTTCATGGTATCCAAAGTGAGAAATGTTTCAAAGTCCAGCTGGTCAGTGGCAACGTAAGCAGAACCAGTTTCTCCCATCATAAATCCCCCATTACTGGCGGTTTGTTGCTCATCTGAATATTCTTTGGCCATCTTCTCAAACGACATACTATCTTCAACTATCAAAGTTCTTAAACTGTCTAAATACCGGGTGGCATTCGCCATGTCCTGCGTGGAAGGTTCAAGTTGTAAAAGTATGTGCCGACTATCATACTCATTACCTCTTCGGCTAATCAATTGGATTAGGTGAAAACCAAATTCAGATTCTACGGGCCCGGAGATCTCACCGGGTTCTAACTGAAGCGCAGCAGCCTCATATGGAGGCACCAGGTTCCCTCTTTGCTGATATCCCAAATTTCCGCCTTTTGGAGCAGAAGGGCCGTTGGAATATTGGCGGGCCAAAGCTTCAAAAGATTCTCCGGCTTCAATTCTTTTCTTATACCCTAAAAGTTTTTCCCGGGCTTTACTTTTCTGCTCTTTGCCTATGTCAGGAACCTTCACAATTTGTCCAATTGATACCTCAGCTGAAAAGTAGGGGAGGCTATCTTGTGGGATCCTGTTAAAGAATGCCTGTACCTCAGCTGGACTTACGCTTAGGTCTGATGTGATGGTACTTTGCATTCGCTGAACAATTAACTGCTCTTTTACACTTTCTCGAATTTCATTACGAATCTCCACCAGGCTCTTTCCATAGTAACTCTCCAATGCTTCTTCGTTGCCACCTACCTGAGAGATAATCATCTGCATTCGTTGGTCCAAATTTTGATCAACTTCGGCATCCATTACCAGCACTGAATCGATCTCCGCTTTAGCAACCAGCAATTTATTTACTACCAGGCTCTCAAAAACTCCACATTTAGAACTGCCCTGTTCAAGTTGGCCACTTGACAAAAATTGCAGGTATGCCTCCTCTAATTCAGATTTCAATATTATCTTATCATCGATTTTGGCAATGATTTTATCAACAATTACCCCTTTATCCTGGGCCTGCACCTGAACCAGCACAAACCCTAGTAGTAGAAATACTGGCGATCTAATTAACTTGGTAAATTTCAAAATCATTGTTTGTTTGTGCTTCCGAATAAATATCGCTTTCAAGTTGGTTGGCAAGTTCAATTTTCCTCTTGTTAACAATTATTTCTTTGATATCGTCCCGTACAAACTCTAACGGTGAAATTTGATCCGCTATTTTATACTCTTTGATATAAAGAAAGTATTCAAAATTTTGATCACTTGTTTCTACATATTTATTAGTCTTAAGATACTGTTCCTGATTTGGAATGCTGGCAAGTGGAGTACTTTGGATCAACTCGTTGAAATTCCACCAAACTGTATCTTCCAAGGTATAGTAAGTGGCAAACTGAAAACAATAGGATGCCAGCTCCTCACTGTCCGTGGCCTTTTTCGAGCGGATCAATTTACCAACCTTCTTGATTTTTGGAGCTTCTTTTGGCAGTTTGATAAAAATCCCCCTGATGATATTTTGTTTGAGTTCAAAATTATCCTGATTGGAATTGTAATAAGATTGGATCTCCTCTTCGGTTACCTGAGTTTGCAATTTCTCGTTAATATAGTATTGTTTAAACTCATGAACCATCAGGGCATATCTATAATCAAGAATTTTTCTGGACAATTCAGCTTCGTCAAAATCAATCCTGTCAGCAGCCTTGTCTATTAAAAGTTGCTTTTTGATCCAGCTTCTGATATATCGCTCAGCAATATCAGTACTATCTGAGCTATTGATGGCTTCCGAGGTCAGTCCTTCCAGATCTTCAGGATACAAGTATTTATTATAGACTCTTGCTACCGGAACAATTTCAGATATGGATTCTGAACCCTCTTCTTTAATTTTGAGCAGGTCGCAAGAAACCAAAACCATACACCAAGCGATGGCGGTCAGACTAATTATTAATTTGATCATATACTGTATCTACTTGGTTTTCATGTATTTCAACCTGGTATTTATCTCTCAACTCAGCCACCCAATCGCTTTCTAACCTGGTTTGATAATCCGAAATCACCTGACCTTTTATTTCTTCCAGATTCTGATCTCCTCCAGGAAGAATTTCCTCTATTACCACCAGCACCAGTCTGTAATCTATTTCAAGGGTGCTATTTCCCTTTTTCCACTCAACCTGGTCTACCAATGGGTTATCACTCAGTTGATAACGTCCGTTTTCTACCTGAATGGTTAACGGATTTTTTTTATTCATATTTTCCGTTAGGTCCTTAATAGAATTACTGGCCACAAACAACAAGAATTCCTGTGCCCCTTTATCTAAAGGTATAATCTTAATCCTTTCCACACTGATATTGAATCGGCTCAGATGTTCCAAAATATCATTATAAATTTGCTGATTATTTTTATCACCACTGTAGTATTTTAGCGCTAAGTAACGGTCCTCTCCCTGTAATAACAATTGCGAAACATTATCAAGGATATTAACCTGGGCTTTATTGAAAGAGCCAGAAGCCCCATAAAAGTCAAACTTGCCGTAATCAAAGAAACCTTGCTCCAGAAATTGTCCTATCTCATCCAATGCGTCTTGATCTGCCACATTGAAAAGGGTTGCTACAGCTCGCGATTCCCATTGATAATGGTCTTGATTCTCTTCAAAATATAGCCTCAACCCGGCAGTATCCTTGACCGCCTGATTCCAAACCTTGGTTTCCATCAGTTGAAAAAGTAATATTCCATCCCGGTATTCCTTCAACAACATTTTGTAGTCGTAATATTTATCAGCTAAATGAGCATCTTCATAGTTTATCAGGCATTCTTTTGAAAAATTCATGTATGCTTTTCTCATCATTTCAATTGGCCCGGAGTCATTTTTAAACGGCTGATTTTGTTGGACATACTGGTAAAAATCCTCAACTTTATAATCCGTTTTATCAATGCTAAATAAAACCTTTTGCTGATTTCTCCACTGATCATAGGGTTGCCAGTTGCCGTTGCTCAGTGAATCATTGGCATAGTTTAGCGCTTCATTGATCACATCCTGTTTTTCTCTGAAGTTGTTTTCTTCTTTTAGTTGTTTCACCAGTTCTTGTTGGTTTTGATATGCTCTGGAATTTGCTGAGAAATTGGAGAGAATCTTTGTTTCGAGTTTATCAAAGGATTCCAGTGTCTGTCTGCTATCAAGTCTGATTATGTGCCATCCGTAAGAAGTCTTTACCGGCTCACTGATGTCTCCAATTTTCTCAAGTTCGAAAGCTACTTTCTCAAAAGATGGGATATTACTTACATCTCCGGTTTTGAAAAATGGCAGAGTACCTCCCTTCGTTTTCGTGCCAATGTCTTCTGAAAACTGGCGGCACAAAAGGTCCCAATCTTCCTTATTTCTGGCCCGTTGGTATATTTCCCAGGCCCGGTTGGCAGATAACGTTGAATCCGAGGTTGAAAGAGATTCGAGTGCTCTTACAAGAATATGGGAAACCTGGATTCTACCTTGTGATGGTCTTCGATCATGAACCTTGATCAAATGATAACCGAAACTAGTCCTAACTGGTTGAGAAATACTATCAATGGATAAGCCGTATGCAGCTTCCTCAAATGGATAGACCATTTGCATTGCGGTAAAATACCCAAGATTCCCTTTGTTTTCCATTGCCGAAGGGTCTTCAGAATATTCCATGGCCTTTTGACCAAAATCTTGTCCTGACATAATTTCTTTACGCAGGTCTGCGATCTTTTCAAAAGCAGCCAGAGTATCAGATGGAGGAGCCTTTAAGGATGCTCGTATCAAAATATGAGATGCATTAATTTCTTCATGCAGACGACTATAGGTAACCCTGGCCAATGAATCCAAAAGTCGTGTTTCAGTAAGGTAAGGGTTGGCAAGTTGTTTTCTGTAGCCTTCTAATTCTTCAATGAACGCCGAATCTTTGTCCAGGCCGAGAGTTTCTGCCTCCCTGACTTTCAATTTAAAATTGATGAACAGATTGAGGTAATCTATGATTTCCTTTCGTGATACAGAGCTGTCATTTAGGTTATTCTTGTTATAGATATATAGGAATTCATCAGTAGATACTGGCATTTCATCAATAGTAACAATTGTTTTCGACCTATTTCCTTTTAGTAGAGTACAGGAAGTTGTCCATACACTAATGGTGCAAAAGAGAGAAAATATTAGAATATCACGTGGTCTCACTGAGCCGGAAAAAAATTTGTTGCAATTTTAACCAATTTTTCAGAGACCTGATGCTTTGCGTGTGCTAAAAAATGTTAAAGGGAGTTAGTTTCAGGCTATCTTCATTTTTTTAACCATACGGTACACGTTTCGATTAGACTTTTGGATGAATTCCATGTGATCCATGATGCGCTTAACCAGTATCAGGCCCACACCGCCCTTTTTCTTTTCCTTAATAATATCGTCTATAGAAGGTTCCTTATAGCGGCAGAAATTAAATCCCACTCCGTAATCTGTTATCTCAAAAACAACCTCTTGCCCCTTCAGTATATTTATTTTAATACCAATGGATTTATTTGGATTGCAGTTGTGCGAATGAATCATAAGATTTGCACATACTTCATCAACCGCCAGCACCATTTCTCCCGCTTCTATTTCAGGAATACCGTGCATTTGAAGCAGGTTTCCAACGAAAACCCGCACTTCTTTCAGCTTTTCCTTCCGGCAGGGTACTTTTAATTTATTATTCATGGAACTGTCGGCTTGCCTGATCTTTGGTATCCTTAATATTCAACAGTTGATCCAAGCCCAATACCACAAATACATTTTTTACCTTATCGCTTAAACCAAACAAAACCATCCGTATGTTTTTTGCCTTTAATTCCTCAATATATGACATAAATACTCCTAGCCCCGCAGAGGAAATATAGTTCAGATTTATACAATCAATTAATATATGCTGTTGACCTTCTTCGACTGCCTTAGATAAGGCTTCGTCCAACCGAATGGACGAACTAGCATCTACATCGCCATCAATTGCAATGATATAATTTCCTTCCTCTAAAACACTTGAAATTTGCATATATAGTTAATAACGGTTTAAGATGTTTAAAGTTTTTACTTGAATTTCAGGATCATAATTGTAAAATCATCCTCGACTTCACCAATTTGAGTGAATTCGTTTAAACTGGAAATAAGTGCTTCCTGGATCTCATCAATGGATTTCTTTCGGTTGTTTTGAACAACTTGTTTTAATCGATCGTAGCCGAAGTCTTCATTTTCCGAGTTTTTTGCCTCAATTATACCATCGGTATACATCACCAGAAGATCACCGGTAGCATAAGTTAGTTCATTGACCTCAATATACTTGCAATATTCCTGGTTGCGAATAATCCCCAAACCCAGACCCTTGCTTTTCAAAAAGTCAATCTTATTTTCTGATTCATTATAGTAAATCGACGGACAGTGACCGGCCCGACTAATTTTAATAGTACAGTCGTTGGTATCAAGGATGAAGTAGGAGAGCGTTATGAACGAGGTCCGTTCCAAACACCTGCCAAGAGCAGCGTTAGCTTTGGCCAGGAATTCCTGTGGGTTCAGGTCCATTTGTGCCAGGCTATGAAACACACCCTTCATTTGGGACATATTAAATGCAGCTGATGTTCCTTTTCCTGAAACATCGCCTATAATAAAGGCAAACTTATCCTGTGATATTCGGAGGGTATCATAATAGTCTCCCCCTACTTCATCTGCAGGTCTGGAATAAGCAGTTATTTCAAAGTGATCGTTCGACTCAAGGGTGGATGGCAATAAACTCTCATGTACCCTCTTGGCAATATTAAGTTGCTCACGATACCGTTCATTTTCAATAGCAGATTGGAGCAATTGAAAATTTTCTATAGAAACCGCAGCTTGGTTTCCAAAAGTATTGACAATATTGACCGCATCTTTGTTAAATCCGTCTGAAACCTCCTTAAGCAATACAATTGTGCCTATTTGCTCATCTTGTACTTCCAAAGGGTATACAAGTACTGACTTAAAGTCAGCATCCTTGATGTTTTCTACGGTAGTGTTGCTAGCTCTACTGATCATTTTACTGGTCAAACCTGGGAGTTTAGCTTTTTTATGTTTTTGACTCTTTAAAGTTTGCTTGAACTGAGGGATCTTTTTCTTTTCAAAATTCTTTACTATCAGTACTGGATTTTCAGTCTCATGATTCAGTTCAAACCATGCGGCATCTGCAAAAGTGGCACTCATGGTACTCTCAAGTAGTAAATCATAGATTTCTTCCTGATTTTGTCCGGTTTGACTGGATTGACTTAATCGTTGGAAGTTGACAACCTCTGCTAACTTCTGTTCGAATACTGAGGTTGTAGGCAGATTGAACAGTGTCACTAGCAATGACGCGATTGCATACAGGATAATAAAAGAAAAAATAGCCAGTACAGAAACATGACTGGTTAGATCGGATATTAATAGTTCATTTCCCAGGTGGTTAAAAAGATAAGTAAGAAAATATCCTAAATACAATATGATCAATAATATCAACAGGATACTTTTCCACTTTTGCTTAAAATTCAAAAACGCCACCCACTTGAGATTTGGGGTTACTACCAGGCCCATGATCACCAGGAAGGCAAAAATTAATGAAAATGGAAGATCAAATCGTTCATGAGGAAAGAAGTAAAGCAGAAGACTGCCCAGAAGAGTGTATTCGAATATCCGCCAGGTGTTTAGTAGTGACTTAGTTTTTTGATACAGGATCAATTTTTTCCAAACCCAAAAGGTCGAAATTATAAAAGCTAGTATTAATCCTAAATTGATGTGATATAAGAAACTGAGCAGTAGCCAATGTTCCACTAGCTTGGAACCCGAAAAAAAAGAAAGAAAAAACTGAAGGAAAACAGAAATAATAGTGGCGATCAAACCGGTAATGAATACGCGCCAAAGCAGATCGACAAAGTTAAGGTTATCAGTGTCGGCTAAGCGGCGCTGGTAGTGGAAGTACAATGCTATGATATACCCACTGAGAAACAGGGCAGAGAGGAACTTTGGAAGACCTGTATCTACGTTATTTTTAAGTTCGAAGTAAATTACCGGGTCCACCACAGTCAAGCCTAACCAACATAAAATGGCGGCAACGGTGGTAAATTTGAGGATTCCGGTGCTGGTTAACATAATGCACAACTCACAGTGTCAATCAGTGCCAATCTACAAAATAAATTGATATGAATTCGCGCTAAGCACTAAGCGCCTGGCGCCTGGCCTGGGGTATTTATCTGCTGTAATTCGGTGCCTCCCGGGTAATCTGTATATTGTGGGGGTGACTTTCTTTGGCACCGGCATTGGTAATTTTTACAAACCGGGCTTGTTGTAATTGTTCAATGTCCGCTGCTCCACAATAACCCATTCCGGCGCGCAGACCTCCTGCCATTTGGAAAAGTACTTCTGACACTTTTCCCTTGTACGGAACTCTCCCAACAATTCCTTCAGGGACCAGCTTATGAACATCATCTTCTGCATCCTGAAAATAACGGTCCTTAGAGCCGTCCTCCATAGCTTCAATCGACCCCATTCCACGATACGATTTGAATTTCCTTCCCTCGTATATAATAACTTCACCTGGTGCTTCTTCAGTCCCTGCCAACATCGAACCTATCATTACGCTACTGGCTCCGGCAGCCAGGGCTTTTACAGCGTCCCCGGAAAATCTAATACCACCATCGGCAATGACAGGTACCTGGTAAGACTTAACCGCCTCACTGGCCTCAAATACCGCTGACAATTGAGGAACGCCTACGCCGGCAATCACACGGGTGGTGCAGATACTTCCAGGGCCAACGCCAACTTTAATGGCGTCGGCTCCCGCATCTGCCAGCGATTTGGCAGCTTCGCCGGTGGCGATGTTACCAACTATCACATCTAAATCCGGGTACTCTTTTTTGACGAATTTCAAGGCGTCAATTACTCCCTTGGAATGCCCGTGTGCGGTGTCTATAGCAATTATGTCTACATCAGCATCAATCAGCATCTCCATTCGCTCCTGCAGGTCCTTGGTAACACCAACTGCTGCCCCCACTCTCAGGCGCCCGTATTCATCTTTACAGGCAAATGGCCGGTCGCTATTCTTTAGTATATCCTTATAGGTAATGAGCCCTCGAAGTTTTCCTTCACTATCGACAATAGGAAGTTTTTCAATCTTGTGCTCCATTAATATTTCCTCCGCTTCTTCCAAAGTGATACCCTCCCCCGCGGTAATCAGTCGTTCGTGGGTCATAATGTCCACCACTGGAATGGAAAGGTCTTTTTGAAAACGCAGATCACGATTGGTAATAATGCCAGTCAGTTTTCCGGAACTTTCCACTACAGGAATTCCTCCAATTTTGAACTCCCGCATGATCTGAACGGCGTCTCCTAAAGTGGATTTTCCATTTAGTGTGATGGGATCAAGTATCATACCGCTCTGGGACCGTTTAACCTTTCTAACTTGTGCAGTTTGTGCCTCTTTGCTCATATTCTTGTGGATGATACCCAGTCCACCGTCCAGGGCCATCGATATTGCCAGTTCGAACTCTGTAACAGTATCCATGGCCGCGGATACAAAGGGAATATTCAGCAATATATTTTTAGAAAGGCGACTACCTATAATGGCATCTTTAGGTAAGACTTCCGAATAGCCGGGCATAAGCAAGACGTCATCGAAAGTAAGTGCTTCAAAAAGAAATCTGGAAGAGTTGAGGGGCATGGCAAATAATTTTATTTGGTATTATTTGCCGGACAAAGCTACACAGATTGATGCACTAAAAAAAGAAAGTGAAAGTATTTTGCAATCTGACCGGGGTAGGGTTTCAATGGAGGAAGACCTATCTTTGGCTCATATGGATGTATGGGATTTCATACATGAAGCGGTCAATTATGCAACAGGAATAAAGCTAATGGAGTTTGTTGGGATGGTCTTCGGACTATTGTGTGTCTGGTTCCTGATCAAACAAAATATCCTGACCTGGCCCACGGGCATTATTTACGTACTTATTTCATTGGTAATCTTCATCAAGGCAAAGTTGTATGCAGACTTCATGCTCCATATTTTCTTTCTGGTGCTGAATGTTTATGGGTGGTACTATTGGGTGACCCCTGCGAATCGATCGGAAGCTCAGCTTCAGGTAACTTCAACCAAAGGCTTGCAAATGGCCGGACTGCTAATTTTGTCGGCGGTTGGGGTGTTTGTATCCGCTAAGCTATTGGTAAAATTTACCGATGCCTCCTTGCCTTATTGGGACAGCGCTGCTTCGATCTTAAGTGTCAGCGCCATGTGGCTGACCGCAAAAAAGAAGATTGAAAACTGGATTATATGGCTGGGGGTTGATGTGCTGGCAACTGGCATATATTATTATAAAGGTTTATACTTCTATTGCATTTTATATCTAATCTACACAGGCATGGCCATTGCCGGTTACCTTTCCTGGCGCCGTTCAATGAATCTGTCACTGTCTACGGCGTGAAAAAGATTGTAATTATCGGCCCTGAATCCACCGGCAAAACCACCCTGGCCCAACAACTGGCAACACATTTTCAAAGTCCAATGGTAGAAGAATATGCACGTGCTTATATTGACCGTATTGACCGTCCATACAATCAGCAGGACTTGTTGGAAATCGCCCGCGGTCAACTAAAAAATGAAGATTTCTTCAGGAATTCCACAGCACCCTGGCTTTTTTGCGACACAGATCTTCTGGTCATAAAAATTTGGAGCAACTATAAGTTTGGCAGGGTCCATCCGTGGATTCAGGAACAGATTAAACTAAGGACCTATCAGGCCTATCTGTTGATGAATATTGATCTGCCCTGGGATCCGGACCCGCAGCGGGAGCACCCGGAAAAGCGAAAGGAAATTTTCGAACTTTATCAGGCAGAAGTTAAATCTTCTGGAGTACCATTTAAATTTATTACAGGGATTGATCAAGCCAGACTTCAAAAAGCAATTGATTTTATTTTTCATTTGGCCTAATCATGAATAACTATTACCTTTGCCACACAGGGGTGCCTAATTGCAGGCTGAGAGTATACCCAAGTCACGCCAAGGCGGGACTACACCTGATCCGGATAATGCCGGCGTAGGGAAAAGGGAGACACAAGTGCAGAAACGACCCCTGGTTTCTGTTTTGTTTCACAAAATAATTAGTATGACATGAGACTAATTGCTTCCGTGGCGGGAATAGCCATGGTTATTTCGTTAAATGGTTGGGCACAAACTACTATTCATGGAGACGCTAGGGACATTGAAACTCAAAAACCGCTCTCCGGTGCCCATGTTGTAGTGAGAGGTGCCAACCAAAGAGCCGTAACTAATGATCAGGGAGTATTCTCCTTGGAGGTAAATAATACGGATAATTTAACCTTAGAGATTTCATTTGTAGGCTATGAAACTCAAGTATTGAAATTAAACACTCCTGGAAATGACCCCATACAAATATCAATGACCCCTAGGGTAGTGTTAGAAGAAGTGGTGGTCAAGGCGATCAGGGTGGATATGGACAAACCCATCACCCAGTCAACTGTAAACCGAAAGGATATGATAAAGGAGTATTGGGGTCAGGACGCAGTTTTGAACCTGGAGCGGATAGTGCCCTCTATCCTTGCGCACTCTGAAGCCGGGTCAAATTTCGCCAACTACTCACTGATGCGGTTGAGGGGGATCGACCAGACCCGGATCAATATCACTCTTAACGGAGTGCCTCTTAACGATATGGTGGATCAAGGGGTTTTCTTTTCAAATTTCCCTGATTTTACTAATAGCATCGAATCGGTGCAAGTCCAAAGAGGGGTAGGGGCCAGTACCAATGGTACCGCTTCCTATGCAGGATCCATCAACTATGAATCGACCCGGCTGAACAGGCCAGAGCCTGAAGGTAGTTTTCAGCTTACCGCAGGATCTTTTGGTTCCTTCCGCGCCAGCGCTGCAATTTCCAGTGGCTTGATACAAGACCGGTGGGCTTTTAGTACCCGTTTCACAAAATCATATTCTGATGGGTATAAATTTCATTCAGGCAGCAATGGGCAGTCACTGTTCTTCTCAGCAGGTTATTTTGGCAAGAAGGATCTGTTAAAGATTAACCTACTTAAGGGACGCAATCGTAACCGACTGGCCTATCTCCCCATTTTTATCGATGATATTCTGGATGAACCGCGGACTAATTATTTGGATCCGGGAGATGAGGACGATTTTCAACAAAGTGTATTACAGGTACAACATACACACTGGTTCAAGTCACAATGGAGTCTAAGCTCCTCATTATACTACGGCAGTGCCGGCGGGGATTTTCCCTTTGGATTTGACGATGGCACAGGAAATATTGTTCAACTAAACTTCCCACTGTACAATGATCATTACGGATTAATGACCTCTGTGAGCGGGGAAACAGCTTCTGGGTGGCAGTTGGATGCAGGATTGCACGGATATATTTTCAAACGGAAAAATGAGGAAGGGTTCCTTCCGGACAAAGACAAGCCTTATTACAGCGATCGTACCAATAAGGACGAAGTAAGTCTTTTTGGTAAAGCCAGTAAAAGCTGGGGACGATGGAATGTTTATGGTGACCTTCAAGTGAGAAGGGTAGCAATGGAATTGGTGCCAGACCTGACCTATTTGGATGGTCAGGGAGTGCCTACTGATGGCCTGTTGATTCCGGTTCGTAACTGGACTTTTATTAACCCCAAAATCGGGTTTCGTTATCAGTCAA
Source organism: uncultured Roseivirgaceae bacterium (assembly GCA_964580205.1). Lineage (GTDB taxonomy): Bacteria > Bacteroidota > Bacteroidia > Cytophagales > Cyclobacteriaceae > SZUA-3. The sequence continues at coordinate 1,899 of CAZOJZ010000368.1, read as the reverse complement.
GTGCTGCTACAAGTTTCTTTTTATCAGTGGGACACAGCGGACGAGAGCCCACCAGGGCAGACATACTGGGTTCAACAGTGATTAGTACTTACAACCTCGATGTGGTAATGGACGTCGATGCCGTAAAAGCGGAGTATGTGACAGACCTGGAACTGGGAGTCGATTTTGTCGTTGGTAAATTCCAGGCGCTAGCCAACTTATTTTATATGGATTTCAAAGATGAGATTGCTCCCACCGGTGAGTTTATCACCGAAGGTTTCGTGCAATTGAGACAGAATATCCCCGATAGCTACCGAATGGGCATGGAAGTGGACTGGAGTTGGACGCCGGTAAATAAACTAAAATTTCAAGGGCAAACTACCTATATGAAAAGTAAGGTAAAGACATTTACTCCGGGTGGCTCTTCAGAAATATTTGAAGATGTTGAGCACATATTGACTCCAGAGTGGCTTATTAATGCACGCGGGGACTATCAACTGGGCAAGTACCTGACGGTAGGGCTGTCAGGCCGCCATGTGAGTGAATCATTTCTGGAACTGACCAATCAGAGAGACCTGACCATGCCGGGCTTCTTTGTGGCCAATGCACATATCACGGTAAATTGGAAATCCCATCAACTGGACCTAAGGCTCAATAACTTGTTTGATGAGTTGTATTTTACCAATGGGGCCCCTGTGGATGTGGACTTTGATGGATTGATCGATGGACCTGGTTACCTGGTACAGGCGCCAAGACACTTTTTTGCCACCTTACGGCTCAATTTCTAGCGGCGTTACTTGAGGATGGCTTTGACTATGCGGTCTTTTCCCTGGAGGTCTTTTTTAATTAGTGCCTGAGACCATTGAGGGCCCTGGAACAGAGACTTCACTGCCGGGCCGGCAAGATGATAAATTTCAAGGAACACCTGTCCGCCCGGCACCAGATAATCAGAAGGCAGGTTTGATGTTGCTTTGGGCCAAAATGAAGGATAGAAATGAAGATGAAATGGTTTAAAATATACCTACTACCCGGACTGATATTCCAATCGGTAATAATCGGTGGAGGATATGGGACTGGTAGAGAGTTGGTTGAGTTTTTTCTTACACAAGGTCCAAAAAACGGGTATTTTGGTATGATTACCACCATGTTGGTCTGGAGTCTGGTTATGGCCGTTTCTTTTGAACTTGCCAGAATAGGTAAAAACTACAATTACAGAACATTCCTTAGTAGTCTTTTAGGTAAAGGGTGGATTATATATGAAATATTATACTTAGCCCTGATGATTCTTGCTATATCGGTGGTGGGTTCAGCTGCTAATAAATTACTCACCGAATTGTTTGGCGTATCGGAACTGCAGGGCACTATAGTTATCATGGTAATAATTGCTGCAATCGCTTTTTATGGAGGAAAAGTTATCGAAAAAATCTTATCTGTTTGGTCTATCGCTCTATATGCCGTGTATATAATCCTATTTGTTGCGGTTTGGAATTTGTTTGACGATCAAATCATTGGTGCATTTCAAGTTGAACATCTGGAATCACATTGGTTCATTAATGGACTTAGATACGCTGGTTATAATATTGCAGTAGTGCCGGCACTACTTTATTCAGTCAGCTATATTGAAACCAGGAAAGAGGCTGTGCTTTCTGGAGTGATTGCTGGTATGGTAGCCATCATTCCGGCTTTTTTGTTCTATACAGCCCTGTTAAGTCATGCTACAGAAGTGTTAAATCAATCTATCCCTGCTAATTTTATATTAGAAAAATTAAATAGCCCGAATTTTCAAATTGTTTTTCAACTTGTCCTGTTAGGCACCTTTATAGAAACTGGTGTGGGGTTTATCCACGGGTTTAATGAACGAATTGCTAGCGTTTATCTTGAAAAAGGGAAAAAGATGCCTCAAGGGTTAAGGTTAGCTAT
>CAZOJZ010000367.1:0-3704 GCA_964580205.1 uncultured Roseivirgaceae bacterium | reverse complement strand
CTGGACGTTTTTACCATTGTGCCCACAGATGAAGGTAATGCCATACGCATTTCCGGGGTAGCATGGGGTATGATCTATACCGAAAAAGCTTATTCAAATTATCATTTGAAATTAAAGGCAAAGTGGGGCAGGGAAAAACATCCCCCCAGAGAAAACCTTCCCAGAGATAGTGGACTGCTCTATCACGGATTTGGAGAGCCGGGTTCTGCTTATCCCTGGATGAGCTCTCAAGAACTTCAAATACAACAAGGTGATATGGGTGATTATTGGCCGGTGGGTGATGTGGAAATCGACATCCCGAGTATACTACATGACAGCCTGTACTATATCTATAAAAATGATGCGCAGTTGAGGACCTACTATCTTGCAGATATTCTACAGACTGCCGTGGATGACAGTTTGGCTAAGAGACGGGTGTTGAAAGCCTTCGATGCTGAAAATGAACATACAGAGTGGAATAACATTGAGCTGATCACTTATGGTGATTCCAGTATACATGTGGTAAATGGCCAAGTAGTGATGCGCCTGTATAACTCCAGGACCATGACAGACAAAGACCCTCTTAAATCCGGTAAAATCATGATACAATCAGAAGGAGCCGAAGTATTCTATAAAGCCTTTTACCTAAGGGAAATTGATAAAATTCCTGATGAATACCGGGAGGACCCGTCCTGAAAATCACCGGCAAATACTGTTAATTGCGCGTGAAATTACTTGCCGACCATGTCATGTCGGGATTGAGCGGGAAGATCGGCCGACGGATATATTTGTACTCAATGTTTTCTACGAGCTGATTTGCGAAACCGGGTGTCAGTGCCATGATAGCATGTGGAGCGATATCACGCAGGGCCTGGAACAAGTATCCTTCTTTGACGACTACGATTTTGTGTGCCAGCGGATCGATCTCTACCGCGCGGAAATGGGCGGGATCTGTGAAGGCCCTGTGCCTGCTGAGCAACACAAGTGTTACGCCATCCACCTGCAAAACCGCATCCATTTGCTTGCTGTCCGGCTGTTCTTTTGTGAGGCTTTGCACAGTGCCCGAAACTGCGAGTGGTTTGCTGAACACATTATCGATTTTGCCGCCAACGGATAGATCAACCATAGCGCCGACTCCGGCTGCTACGCACTGCTCCACAGCCTCTGGATCGACAATACCAGCTAAAACGGCATCCGTCACCTTATAAGTGAGCAGGCGCTCCAGCACCAGCGTGCCGTCACCTGCTGCACCCGCTGTTACATTATCGCCCGAGTCTGTAATAAACACGGTGGTGTACTGAGGTTCCAATGCTGTTTTTATGGCATCATCAATCGAAGCGGTCGGTACGTCGAACTTGAGACCCGCACGTTGTTCCCAGATTGCGTTCGCTAGTGCTTCCGCTTGCACTTGCGCCTCAAATAGATGCTGATGGTCCTTAGCCACTACTAGAACACTCATGCCAGCTCTGTTCACGTCCGTCCAGGGCATACCGACAAAGATGCTCGCATCCATAAGCCCCGCCATGCTGGAGATTTCAGGCAAACTCGCATAGAGGGATTTGAGCGGTTCCACACTAGTGATGCCTTTTTCGCCCGGGATAAGTATGGGTAGGCTTATATGCGCAGTTTGAGGTAATAAGTCATTCTGGAGAGCCTCTACTATCAGTCTCACCGTGCGTGTACGCGTCTCTTCTCCGTCAACGTGGGGAGCAGTTCGGTAGGCCGAGGCAATGTTGAGACCTCCGATGAATTCTTGGGAAATGTTACCGTGCAGATCAAAACTGGCGGCTATTACAACATCTTCCCCAACTATCTTACGGATCTGTTGAATAAAATCCACCTGTGCGTCCGGGTAGCTTTCGACATGCAAGGCACCGTGCATGTCAAGAAAGATGCCATCAACAGAACCAGCCGCCCGCAATGCCTCGAGAATCTCCTCGCGGAATGCCTCATACGTTTCTTTGGAGACAACACCAGACGCCCCACCAATGGCATGCAGCGTCGGAATCACCTCCATACCCTCTTCTTTGAGGAATTTTGCCCATGCCGTCTCCTGAGTAGCATCACTGCCGCGCAGGACAGTAAAGTCGGACACCGTCGTCAGATAAGGTATGAAGGTATTGGATTCATGCCGTATGCCAGCGGTCAGGATCCGAAATCCTGTTTTCTCCCCCGATGTACACGCCAGGCCGAAGAAAAGAGCAGCAGCTATGATAGTGGTTATGGTTAGTGATTTGATCCGCATGGTTGACCTCCTATAGTTAGAATGTTGGAAAGTGGCGCCCAAGTGGCGACACGGTTTTGGTCGGGCAATAACAATAGGCTTTACTAGTTGACGGGATTGCGACATGAAGACAAATTACGAATTATTGGTTTAATCTATTATTACGCATATACTTTTGTGAAGCTCCAAATAAAATAAGATGACCCGAGCCAAATGAATGGTTGAAATTTTTGGCGGAGCCACAATAAATAAATTGCTTCTATAGTTCCATTACTGCCCTGAGTTAACGACGATTCCTGCAATGGCAATAAGAATAAGTGGGCCCATAAAAAGCACACCGGCGACTATAAGTTCTGTGGTTTTTCCTTTGTCCCGTTTATAAATGAGAATTTCTTCCATAAGGGAGTAAATCTACTGGCCATTAGATTCTTCGTCCTGCAGACCTTGGCTAGCTACCTCTGGCTTAAAACGCACAAACAGGGGCCGCTGGAGTATGTGTGGAAGAAAATCAGCTATGGTATGGCCAGTCTAAAAAACAAAAGGGTTAGCTCACCCAAGCAGATGGCAGGATGATGAAAATACACTCGTTTCTGACTGGGCTAACTGATTTCCAAAGTTAGCCGCAAATCCTATGTGTTACCTTAATACCAGTACACTCTGAGATTCCATGTTTCGGATCTTTTTGCGTACAATTTCTTTACCAGGATCCATTCTTCGATCTTCCCGTTCTTGAGTAGCTAGCATGGGCTGCAAGATTTTCAGATATTGGCTTTCACCTCGAATATTATCGAATAACGGATCACGAACAATAAGATCGGGAGCAAAGAATCCTTCACTGGCAGCTCGTTGTAGCCACTTCAAAGCCAACTGATTTTGGCCAAAAAAAGCGTTGATCCCAGCCAGATCATAGTACTCACCTTTGATCTCTGTTAGCTGGTCTGATTGAATCACCTGCTCCAACCGAGCCCTTTCCTCCCCAAATAACTTTTTAGCGTCAGCCTGGCTCCCTTGTTGCCAAAGTACATAGGCTAAACGGTGTTTATAAGGAATACGTACATAAGGTTCATAATCCTGCTCCAAAACCTGCAATTTAACCCAGCTGTCATAGGCTGCTTGCAGGTCACCACTCCTAAAGTAGGCCCAAGCTAGATTATCCTGAGTGATCAAAGTGGCCTCTATCTTTACGATCCTTTCTGCATAGCTTACGGCCTCTTGGTACCGTTGGTTGCTGCTAAATAAATTAACTAATTCCTCGAGGGCGTCCACATAATCCGGTTTTAACTTAATGGCTTGCTGGTAATAGGCGATTGCTTGATCAAAGGAGTCTATGAATTCATAAATTTTGGCCCAAACCACATATATTCTTACCGGTATGGATGGGGCCTCCAAGAAGGATCTTTGAAGATCAATGCCGCACCGCACTGCCGTGATAGCGCTATCAAAAATACTCAAGGTACCGTCTCCATAATATTGAAGAATTTTCCCTGAATGATGCTGAGTG
>CAZOJZ010000366.1:0-17647 GCA_964580205.1 uncultured Roseivirgaceae bacterium | reverse complement strand
GGACTTTCCAGTGCGGTTTTGATTATGTTTATTCCGGTTTGCTCGTCGTTGTTTGCTGCATCGATACTTTCCAAAGCAGGTATTGCTCTGAGAAATGCGACGCCTCCTCCGGCCACCACACCTTCCTGAACTGCTGCCCGGACAGCATGCAATGCATCATCCACACGGTCTTTCTTCTCTTTCATCTCCACTTCAGTAGCTGCTCCAATATATAGGATGGCTACACCACCAGATAGCTTAGCTAATCGCTCTTGCAATTTTTCACGATCATAATCAGAAGTAGTAGTTTCTACTTGAGACTTGATCTGACTAATTCTTGCCTTGATATCTTCCTTCTTACCAGCGCCGTTAACCAAGGTAGTATTGTCTTTATCGATATTTACTTTTTCCGCAGACCCCAAATATTCAATGGTAGCGTTTTCCAGTTTGTAACCTCGCTCTTCACTAATAACCGCACCACCGGTCAGGATAGCGATGTCCTCTAACATGGCCTTTCGTCGGTCGCCAAAACCAGGTGCTTTTACAGCCGCTATTTTCAGCGAACCCCGGATCTTGTTAACTACCAGGGTAGCCAGCGCTTCTCCGTCCACATCCTCAGCGATGATCAATAATGGCTTACCGGTCTGGGCAACAGTTTCCAATACCGGCAGCAGTTCTTTCATAGAGGAGATCTTCTTATCGTAGATCAGGATATAAGGACTCTCCAGTTCGACTTCCATCTTGTCGGTGTTGGTAACGAAGTAAGGGCTCAGGTATCCCCGGTCGAACTGCATACCTTCTACAGTCCTCACATCGGTTTCGGTTCCTTTAGCTTCTTCAACGGTAATCACACCGTCTTTCCCTACTTTCTCCATGGCGTCAGCGATCATACTACCGATTTCGCTGTCGTTGTTAGCGGAAATAGTTCCTACCTGGGCGATTTCATCAGACTTGCTAATGGGCTTGGATTGAGTAGCCAGGTCTTTAACCACGGCATCTACAGCTTTTTCAATACCCCTTTTAAGGTCCATAGGGTTGGCGCCGGCAGCGACGTTTTTAATGCCGGTGGCAAATATTGATTGTGCCAGTGCTGTAGCAGTGGTTGTTCCGTCACCTGCGTCGTCTGCAGTTTTAGAAGCTACCTCTTTTACCAATTGAGCGCCCATATTTTCTATGGGGTCTTTCAATTCGATTTCTTTAGCTACAGTAACACCATCTTTCGTAAAACTTGGGGCTCCGAACTTCTTGTCCAGAATTACGTTACGACCTTTTGGTCCTAAAGTAACCTTAACGGCTTCCGCCAATTTATCTACCCCTTTTTTGATCCCGTTTCTAGCGTCTTGATCAAAAGTTATATTTTTAGCCATTTTTCTTTTTGTTTTTAGTTGAATTGTAAAATATAGGTTTTAAACGATGGCGAAAATATCGGATTCTCGCATGATCAAATAATCATTGCCATCAATGGTGATCTCAGTGCCCGCATATTTCCCATAAAGCACACTGTCACCTACTTTAACAGTAATAGGTTCGTCTTTTTTACCGTTACCTACTGCAACCACAGATCCTTTTTGAGGTTTTTCCTTTGCAGTATCTGGTATAATGATCCCTGAAGCAGTTTTTTCTTCAGCTGCGGCAGGTTCAATAATAACTCGGTCTGCCAGAGGTTTGATGTTTACTTTCGACATTTTTATTACAATTTTTTGTTTAACTTTTCTTGAAACTAACACTCTGATAGCATTTCTTATGCCAATTGGTGTTTTTTGACCGGTTTTAGAGGAAAACCGCCAATTTTGCAGTCTTTTTAACACAATAAAAAGTTTGTGGCATAATTTAACTGACAATATTACATTGTAACAACTGTCATTAGCTTTTCTCTTGTGTTGAACTGTCAGATTGTCTAGATTGTTTTAGTAATCTAAGGAGTGTAGATATGAAAACATTAGAAAAAGACTGGCTTACCAGTGGTCTGATAGATTTTGAGTATAAAAAGTATATTCTGCTTAGTTACTTACAGGGAGTTCAGTCATACTTTGACGATAGAAAATTGTATCCCTACCTTTCAGATCTTATTTTTCATTATAAAAATCTGCAATCTATCAAGCAAAATAAGGAGTTGCTTTTTGAAAACTTCCCACATAAAATAGCACGTGCAGATTTTGAAAAATTGAAGATACATTACCAAAAAATCGTTGAAGATGATTCCTTGATGAAGGAAGTAGAACATATATTGTCTTTTGCCATACCTACCCTTAGGAATACACTTAATGAAGGACGCGGACTATATGACTATATAGAGGAACAACTGAAGGTAGAGCCAATTGGCATTTGTCCGTTATACGCAAATGACGGTTACCTTTTGATTAATGAGCGGGCCAAAAGTGCCACACAAGTATACCAGTACCAGATTACGGTTTTTGAAAATGTTGAAGAGAAGTACCGGGGAATACATACCAGGTATCTTGAGACAGTTCACAAAAAAATTAGCATAACCTTTGAAAGCTTAAAGCTCGAACTGATTAAAAAATACCCGGATCTACCAAACCCTGCAACTTATTTGGTGGACATTAAGCAAGACATGCCATTCCATGAAACTGCTATGCCGGTAGCAAAACGGTTACTGGTCAAATATATTAGCGCTGCTGCCTAATATGCCTATTGACCTTCTGTAGAATCTACTACTTCCAGGGTTTCTGTAGCTTCGTCTACTTCCAGGGTTTCGGTGGCTTCGTCGGTTCTGGTTGACAGGTCGGGGGTAAAATTTTGTATTGCAGATTTTTCTTGTGCCGCCTCGATATTGGGACTGATCACCCCCTGATTGAGTTGACGACTATCGAGGACCTTATTGGCTGCAAGGCTGAGGGCCATTATGGTGATCGCAAACCCCCAGGTTAATTTTTCCAGTAAATCTCCGGTTCGTTTCACACCTATAATTTGACTGGTGGCTGATCCTCCGAACTGGCTTGAAAGGCCTCCTCCTTTAGAGTTCTGTGCCAGGATAATCAACACCAGCAGCACTGAAATCATCAGAATTAGTCCTAATATTAATCCAATCATGGCTATTTCTTCTTTATCTTTTTAATTTGATCCGCAAAGTAAGTCTTTTTTTTGGGAAATTTCCCAATTAATTTTTTATAAATCTTTTCGGCATCTTTTCTCTTTCCTTGTTTCAAAAGGATCTTTGCCAGGTTTTCAGAGGCCAGTTCATCGCTGAATTTACCACTATCTTTTGCCATGTCTTTCTGAGACATTATTTCCGACTCAGCATTTAAATTGGGTTTAGATAAGACTGGTGAGTTTTTAATAAAATCGTCAACGATCTCTATTTGCTCCTTGCGACCTGCTTGGTCCCCGGTTTCATCATTTTGACCTTCATACTGCTGTCTACGTTCCCGGAGCTGACTTAGATTCTCCATTAATTCTGCATGAATTCCCGATGCCTCTATTTCTAAGTTCAATGGATCCTCCAAGCCCGGTTTCTTCTCGCTTTCGGTATCTACTTCCTCTTTTTCTTTTCCTTTTCCTTGCTCTTGCCCTTCCACTTCCACTTCCTCCTCCTCTTGCTTTATTCCTTGCTCTTCCTCCTGTTGAGAGACCGATTGATCCTTCTCAACCAGATCAGCATTTATCCATTCAAAATCGGAAGTTTCCTCAATAACTGATTCCTCCAATTCCTCCACGGGATGTCCCGGGTCTGCAGGGGCAGGTGTTTGTTGGGAGGTAGCTTGTTTCCCTGTGCTTACCTCTTCTACTATAGAGTGCAAGACATTGCGGTCGTAGCTATAGACAGCTGTTAGATTTAGGGCATTTTCAAAATCAGGTTTATTCCAGATTTTGAGTCCCTTAATATTTAGGACATGAATGATCTGACTGTATGGGTGTTCCGAGGTGAGTTCCGCCAGCTTGGTCAGGTCTTTCTCTTCAATTAAATCCGGGTTCTTGACTAACTCTAGAAACTTTGACTTATTCACTCTAATTTTGGTTAAAAATCAAAAATAACAAAAATTACCAATTGGCTACGGTGCCATTGAAAATATCAAAAATAATCTGATCAAAAATGGTTTCGATCAGTTGATCCTCCTCAGCAGTAAGATTAGAAGTTTGAGCGTCGAAGTCGTCATAGAATGAAAAACTGCGACTGAAATCTTCCTCTTCGTTTAAGGTATTGGTAAAGTCAACCTGAACCCTGATGGTCAGACGGGTGGATCCCGCAACATCTGCCTGTTGATCGTTGCCGGAGGCAATTGGTGCAACCGGCATGGTGTTATACCCCACAATACTACCTTCAACCAATAGTTCTCCACCTGATTCTACTATGGTAAGATTAGTGTTACGTTGATAGTAGTCACGAAGCAATTCCGAAAAACGCTGACTAAGAGTGGCAGGTCCCTGACCAGTATCGTTATAGAAATTTAGTACCGTGATTGTTTGAGCGGTGGTGTTGGTCCCGGTAAAAGTATAAACTCCACAGCTCACAAACCCTGAAGTAACCAGTGTCATTAAACCCAAATATAACCATCTATCCTCCAATTTGATACTGTTTTATTTTCCTGTACAATGTTCGTTCTGAGATGCCAAGGTCCTGGGCAGCGTATTTTCTTTTATTATTATTTTTATACAACGCCTTGATTATCAGTTCTTTTTCTTTTTTCTCAATAGAAAGTGAATCATCGGATTCTGTTTCATGAGTTATGTCCTGAATAATGTTATCACCGTTGGTAGACTCCATGTTATTGATATTCAGAGTGCCATCTGGTTCGTCGATATTATTGATGATATAAGGAGATGCCTGTGTGCCTGCCCTCCGCACGGCTACGTCAGGCGGGCTGATAGGCAGGTTAGATTCACTGGTTTCCTCTTGCACGTTCTTAAACAGCCCCTGGTGTTTTTGTAGCAATTGTTCCTCCTGATCACTACTAAGCAGTTGGAAAACCAATTTTTTTAGCTCGGCAACATCTTGTTTCATATCGAAGAGTACTTTATATAATATGTCCCTTTCAGTAACATCACTGGCCTTTTGGTTTCTTTGATAAAGTATCGGTATGTTCCGGTAGTTGTCGGGAAGGTATCCGCGCAAGGTGTCGGCGGAAACAGATCTCTCTAACTCCAAAACTGACATCTGTTCCACCAGATTCTTCAACTGGCGAATATTCCCAGGAAACCGATATTTTAACAAAATGGCCTGGGCATTTTCTGAGAGTTGAATGGGTTTCACTCTGTATTTTTCAGAGAAGTCTGATGCGAACTTGCGAAACAAAAGTAAGATATCCTCTCCCCGTTCTCGTAAAGGCGGTACGTTTATAGGTACAGTGCTAAGACGATAATAAAGATCCTCTCTAAACTTTCCATCAATCACTGCTGATTGGGGATCTATATTGCTGGCAGCTACCACTCTTACGTTGGTTTTTAGGACTTTTGAAGAACCCACTTTAATAAATTCACCATTTTCAAGCACTCGAAGCAATCTGGCTTGTGTACCAAAGGGCATTTCAGCAATTTCATCAAGGAAAATGGTGCCACCATCAGTAACTTCGAAATAGCCTTTTCTGGCTTCATGCGCTCCAGTGAAAGATCCTCTTTCATGACCAAATAACTCGGAGTCGATAGTACCTTCAGGAATGGCCCCACAATTTATGGCAATGAACTTCCCATGTTTGCGTGAACTGAGCTGGTGAATGATCTTTGAAAAGGACTCTTTTCCACTTCCGCTTTCTCCGGTAATTAGTACGGTCATATCTGTGGGGGCTACCTGGGCCGCCACCTCAATAGCATGATTAAGCGAGGGAGAGTTGCCTATTATCCCAAACCTTTGTTTTATACTTAGTAATTCGGAATTCTTCATAATTTATACGGCCTCTCCAAGAAGTGTGGCGGCAGAACAACCGGTGACCAAAACGTCTACGTAAGTACCCTTTTGGTGATTGCCCTTGGGAAAAACCACTACCTTATTTTCATTGTTTCTCCCTTGTAAATATTCCTGTGAACGTTTGGAGTATCCTTCTATTAATACCTGGTGAACCTTGTTAAGACTTTGTTGGTTGCGCACAAGGGCATGCTCTTGTTGTTTTGTTATGATCTCCTGAAGCCGACGTTTCTTTGTACTCAGATCGATGTTATCCTGGTATTTCTTTGCGGCCAAGGTGCCCGGGCGTTCTGAATAGTAAAACATATAGGAGAAATCATATTTGACCTCATCCATTAGTGACAAAGTTTCCTGATGATCGCCCTCAGTTTCACTGCAGAATCCGGCGATCATATCACTGGAGATCCCACAATCATCTCCCAGAATATCACGAATAGACGATATTTTTGCCAGGTACCAATCTCTGGTGTAGGTTCTATTCATTAGTTTTAGAATACGAGAACTACCACTTTGGGCTGGTAAGTGGATATAATTACAGATGTTATGGTAACTTTTAATGGTGTACATAACATCATCCGTAATGTCTTTTGGATGGGAGGTGGAGAACCTTATTCTTAGCAAAGGATCAACTTCCGCTACCATTTTCAGAAGTTGTGCAAAAGATATGTAATTTTCGGTCCCATTCCTTTCAATCTGTGCCTTGCTTGTAAGTGTTTCCTCTGACGACCACTTATAGGAATCTACATTTTGCCCCAGTAAGGTCACTTCACGGAATCCTTTTTGAAACAAATCCGTTGCCTCTTGAACAATGGAATGAGGATCCCGGCTTCTTTCCCTGCCGCGGGTAAATGGAACCACGCAAAATGAGCACATGTTATCACACCCACGCATGATGGAAATAAATGCAGTTACCCCGTTCGAATTCAAACGAACCGGGCTGATATCAGCATAGGTTTCTTCTCTTGAAAGAAAAGTATTGACCGCTTTTTGTCCATCTTCAACCTCTTGAAGAAGATTTGGAATATCTCTGTATGCATCGGGGCCTGCCACCAGATCCACAATTTTCTCCTCTTCCAACAGTTTGGTCTTCAGTCTTTCAGCCATACATCCAAGCACCCCAATGGTTACTTCAGGATTTCTCTTTTTAATAGCCTTGAACTGCGATAATCGTCGTCTTACAGTCTGTTCAGCTTTATCTCTAATTGAACAGGTATTAATAAATATAACATCTGCATCTTCAGCTGTTTGCGTGGTGCTATAACCCTGTTTTTGCATAATGGAAGTGACGATTTCACTATCTGAGAAGTTCATTTGACACCCATAGCTTTCAATGTACAATTTTTTGGCATTGGTTCTATGTCCGCGAGTGCCGTTGAATTGAGCTATATAATTCTCATTTTCAGAGTCTTGTCCAATAATGTCTATGTCTGTGATCAACTCATTCATCTGATGTCCTAGGGCTATTCCTGACACGCTAATTAAGCAGCAAATATAACTAAATCCACACAAAAAAATGACAAAATGTCAGTTAAACCGGTTAATCCGGCAACAGGTTAATAGTGAAAGATTATCTTGACTTCGATCATTTGTAACCATAAATTGATCGGACACACATAATTGAATATATGAAAACCTTACTAAAATTATTATTATCAGCCGTGGCGGTAGTGGTTACAGCTTACGTACTTGACCCTCATGTCCATGTGGAGAGTTTTGGAATAGCCATCCTGGTGGCTGGGGTATTGTCCCTTTTCCACATCTTTCTTAAACCCATTCTAGTAGTGCTAACCATTCCTGTTACATTAGTAACTTTGGGACTGTTCCTTTGGGTAATCAATGCAGCGCTCACTTTGCTGGCGGAACGATTTATTAATGGTTTCCAGGTGGATGGTTTCTGGTGGGCTGTGATATTTAGCTTTATCCTGGCGGTGTTGGTGAGTTTTTTACACAAACTAGTACCAGAAAAGAGTAGTGCAGTCTAGTGTCCTGTCAAATGTAATGTGGCTTGGTGTGACTAAATTATGCTTGATACGACACTAACCGCTTCGACTGGTTCGCTTGGGCTGATAGTAGTATCTGGGTTTAGGGGTTCCTTCCTGTTTTTCCTTAATGATCTTAAATCCTTTCTTAACCGGCGGGCGAGTAGCACCAATTCTGATACCCAACTGTATTTCATGGTTGTTGTACTGTGGGCTGGCAATCTGGGAGCCAGGAAACTCCATGGAATAACTAATAGAAGCAATGTCACGTATGCGTAAGCCTATTATGCCGGCGGCTCCATATTGTTGCCGGTATAAAGCACCAATCCAAAACTGTTTTTGAATATGGGCAATTGCCGCTGCTTCCCACTGATTACTCGAATCCTTATTGATTCGATATAAAAGTTGGGGTTGTATTTCGACCGATTCACTTATTGGAAGCATATAACTTGCCGAAAGTAACACCCCTCTGAAAGGGTCAAAATCCAGACTGCTGAAATTGTTATCATCGGGATTCTCCAAATCGAGTGGCTCATGATCGAACATGCTGGGGAGTACGAACCCCACTTGCAGCGCCTTCCAGCTGTAGGCAAAGCCCAGTTGGGCATCGGCATAAGCCATACTAACTTCTGCACTCTGGAGTCCAGGAATGCTGGGGTTGCTGATGCTTTTAAGTTCAACACGGTCCAGTCCGAATCCCCCCGATATACCAAAGTAAAAGAACTGATCTTCTTTTAATGGAATAACCCGGGCAAATGAAACATATGCCAAAGACTGTGATGCAGTATCCCATGATGTATTAAAAAAAGAAATACCAAATCCCCCGGAACTGGCCACTGGAGTATTAAAGGTGAAGGAAGTGTTAGTAGGGGCATCGTTGTTACTAAACTGTTGTCTGTGATTGACGTATATGATCGCATGGTTCTCACTACCGGCAAGTGCAGGATTGTAGAGATATGGGGTGAGAAAATAGTGATTCTGAAGAGGGATTTGTTGGCTGAACATAGGCAACACCCCTAAAAAAGCACTGAAAATCAAAAAAAATAGTTGCTTTTTCATAAAAATAGATTACAAATCTAAGACAAATTCCAGCATTTACCACAGCATTGAACAACAAATTCTGGCTGGTGTATGTTTTTGTACTTTATTGATATTCAATAGTTATATTACCATGACCATCGACAAGTAATTCTCCCTTAATTAGGTCATATTTTAACTGGAAATTCTTCAAAAAATATTGCAACTTGAACCAGGATCTTTATTTCGGGTTAACCACCGCTATAACGGTAACGATCCGAACTTATTGTCAGGAAAAACGTGTTAGAAAATACATGCAAACAGATCTAATCAGGTTTCGCTCCAGTGTAGTCTATACCATGACATTTGTTGGTTTTTTATGGCTGGTAAAGGTTATAGAAGGTTTGCTGTCGTTTGACCTGGGAGTTTTAGGGATTCACCCAAGATCCTTAGCCGGAACGGTTGGCATTATCACTGGTCCGTTGGTACACGGGGATTTTCATCACCTGATATCAAATTCATTACCACTCATTTTTCTAGGCATAGGAGTGTTTTACTTCTACCATAAAATTGCTTTTGAAGTTTTCTTTGGAATTTACTTTTTTACTAGTTTATGGGTTTGGATTGTGGCACGAGATGCCTATCATATCGGGGCCAGTGGAATTGTTTACGGATTGGCCTCGTTCCTGTTGTTTAGTGGTCTTTTTAGAAAAGACAGCCGGTCAATCGCAATATCATTGATTGTTATTTTTCTGTATGGTGGGATGGCGTATGGATTGTTTCCGATAAATGAAGAGATTTCCTGGGAGTCTCATTTATTGGGAAGCGTAGGTGGTTTTATTGCTGCATTCATCTATCGGAAGCATGCAGCAGCTACTCAGGAACAGTTGGTTGAACCGGAACCGATGCCTACCCCTTCCGGGACCCGCTTTCCATCAATTACTTACGATCATACCTCTCAAAATCAAGAACAAAAGTTGCGATATTTCTACAAGGATCAAAGTTTATTAGACCAGGACAGCGAAGACGAAAAATTGCCTGGTTAGTAGTCTATCCCACTTTTTTTATGTTATCTTTGCGCTTTACAAATAATAGAAAGTCGTGAAAAACTTATCTTTAATCCTTAATGTGGTGCTGTTTGTAGCGGTGCTGGTACTTTTTTTTCTACACTTTTCAAGCCATACTCAAACAAAAGAATCAGATAGTATTGTGGTGACCCGTTCGCTGTCGTCAAATATTGCATATATTAATTCCGATACATTATTGAAAAATTATGAATTTTCAAAAGTAGCTTCGGACCAATTAGAAAACAAAAAGGATGAATTACAAGCTGAATACGAGAACCGTGCCAGGGGCTTGCAGACTGAAATAGTAAACTTCCAAAGAAACGCCCAAAACATGACCATTGCCCAGGCCAGGGCCGTGGAGGAAGACTTGAACAAGAAACAGCAAAATTTGTTGCGCTACCAGGAAACCCTGACCCAAACCCTGATCCTGGAGGAAGCTAAAATAAGCAACGAATTGTATGATAAAGTCGCTAACTACCTGCGTGATTATGGTCTGGCAAACAATTATCAATTTGTACTTACCTACCAGAAAGGCAGTGGAGTGCTATACGCCAATGACAGCTTGAACATCACTGACGAAATTATTTCGGGTCTCAATAATGCTTACCAGCTTGAAGGTCAGCATGTAGACAGTGTCGATGCACAATAATCAAGGTAATTTGTTTTGAGCGCCCTCCATATTTCATTCATTGATGCGGATAGTGTTTTTGTATATACTCTTGCCTCTGGTAGTATTGTTGGTGATCTTCTTCTACTGGGGCAGTAGCGTTAATCTAGACCAAAACCAACTACATCAAGAGATTTCTTTCAAATCTGGCCAGGGCCACATTGGTGATACTTTCTCAATCATGACCTACAATCTGGGTTATCTAAGTGGTATGGCCAATAATCTTCCGGTAAAACCCTCAAGAGAGCTATTTGAAGATAATCTTAAGGCCGCACGGAAGCTCCTGAACCAAGTTCAGCCTGATATATTGGGACTTCAGGAAATTGATTTTGGTTCAAGAAGGTCTTACTACATGAATCAGCTTGATAGTCTTTCCATGGGATATCAGGTAGCTGTCCAATCAGTAAACTGGGATAAGAATTATGTGCCCTTTCCTTATTGGCCACCTGCAGCACATTTTGGAAAGATGCTTTCCGGGCAAGCAATCCTAAGTAAATTTCCGGTGGCTACCAGTGAGAGAATCGTACTTCCAGCACCTGAAAAAGCTCCATTTTATTATCGCGCGTTTTACTTAGATCGTTTAATTCAAGTGACCGAAATATTAATCAACGGAAGGGCGGTGATGGTATTAAATGTACATCTGGAAGCATTTGACGAAGAAATAAGGGAGATTCAAGCCAGAGTAGTACTTAAGGTAGTAGAGCAGTACATCACTAAAAAGCCCCTAATTCTGCTCGGTGATTTTAATGCACGGCCACCGTTTGCCAGAGAGCGCCATAGTGATGAACAAACCATCAGTATGTTCCTGGATCACCCATTGTTGTCCCCTGCACTTGACAGTCAAAGGTACCTGGCCAATGAGAAAGAACACTTTACCTTCAATACTGCAACACCTTACGAAAAACTTGACTATATTTTTTATACCCATCAAAGAATCCAACAGATAAATGTATCAACAGTTAAAGAAGCAGGTGAAATATCCGATCATTTTCCCGTATTAATGAAATTTACTTTGCTGGACATATAAATGTTAACTCACTTTAAGCCATATGCCATACCGGACCAGATAGTTATACACCGTAAAGGTGATGTAAAACTGGGTGAGCGTTTCAGGTTTTCACGGATGCCTAGTTTAGAGTCCTTAAAGATTCATAGGAAAAGAGGTGTAAAATTTGCGTTGATTGGCATTCCGGAAAGCGTTGGGATCCTGGCAAACCACGGTGAGGCGGGCGCAGAATGTTCTTGGGAACAGTTTGTTTTACACTTCGCCAACTTGCAGAGCAACCGGTTCCTTGAGGGATCTAGTATTCTATGTCTAGGACAGGTGGAAACAAAAGACCTACAAAAACGAGCTATGGAGTTAAATCCGGCCGACAATCAATATTATACCAGATTACGTTTGGTATGTCAGGAACTGGACCAAAGGGTAACACCGGTCATAGAATTATTGGGTAAGGCAGGGTTGGTCCCAATTGTAATAGGTGGAGGCCACAACAATGCTTTTCCAATCCTAAAAGGGATGTTTATGGGTCTGAATCAGTCGCAGGGAATTAGTAGCATAAACTTGGATGCACATGCAGATTTCAGGCCATTGGAAGGGCGTCATAGTGGCAACGGCTTCAGTTATGCCTTTTATCAGGGATACCTTCAGCGATACTACGTGATGGGTTTGAATGAAAATGCCAATAGCGAGGCTATGCTAAAAAACATGGATCTGGAGCCGCGTGTGGGTTATGCTTTTTATCAACCAGGTCAGCACCCGGATGTTTCCAAGGCGTTGAAATTCATACAAGAAGCGGATGGACCATATGGGCTGGAAGTTGATCTTGATGCCCTGTCGCAGATGCCCGCTAGTGCTTATTCGGTAAGCGGTTTTACTTTGGACCAGACCAGGGTACTTATAAAACGCGTTACAGAAGAATTAAAACCAGTGTATCTACATTTGGCAGAAGGTCAGATTAAAGATCAGTCAAGGGAAGCTCAAATTATTGGCAAAACTTTATCCATACTGGTCTCCGATTTTATTATGTCATATCCTTGCTAATTCTCTAATGGCCGCCCTCAACCGCAGCATCTATCAAAGTATTTGGATACCGCTACGACTTGCACTGATTATGGTGCTTTTTTATCTGGTGCAAACTTACCTGCACGTAGAATTACGCTTCCTGGCTAATGTTCCACGTACCCTGGAGGGATTAGTTGGAATAGTCTTTGCACCTCTGGTACATGTTAGCCTCTTCCATTTACTGTCTAATTTATTTCCTTTGCTGTGCCTTGGTACAGTAGTATTTTGGTTTTATGGACGCATTGCATCGGCAGTTTTCTTAAGATGTTACTTAGTCCCTCAAGTATTGGTGTGGTTGTTTGCAAGACCGCAATTACATGTAGGCTCAAGTGGCTTGGTATACGGATTGGCATTTTTTCTAATATTCCTGGGTTTTTTCCGCAAGGACTTCAAATCCCTGTTCGTTTCAATCATGATCCTACTGTTCTTTGGAGGGTTGTTTTACGGAATATTGCCAAATCAACACGGCATCAGTTGGGAGTCTCATTTAGCGGGAGTAGTTGCCGGAGGAATGAGTGCTTTCGAGTTCAGTAAAAAAGGGAGCGAACGCCCGAACGCCGATTAACCAACGCCCGAACCCCGCCTTTGGTGCGCCTACAAATTTAGCCTCAGCTGGCTCTTTTGATCGCCGGAATCCTGATTGTTTAGATTTGAAATACCCAATCCCAAGAGCCGGATAGGTCTGGGATCTTCTACAGATTCCTGCAATTGGCAAGCAATAGATTCCAGTATATCATAACGGTCGATTAAAGAATGGTGGGTCTTGCTCCGGGTTATTTGTTTGAAATCATTGAATTTAACTTTTAAAGTGGCGGTGCGGCCGTAGGTTTCATTTGCTTCCATCCAGTCCATTACCTTTCTGGCTATTTTTATTAACTCCCATCTTAGGATCTCAGGGTCCACAATATCTTGGTCAAATGTATTCTCCGTACTAATTGACTTACGGACACGGTGGGGGTTTACCGGGCGTTCATCTATACCATGAGCGATCTGATGGTAAAATCTACCGTTCTTTCCGAATAACTCCACCAGTTTCTTTTTACTGAATGTTTTCAGGTCCGCTCCACAGTGAATTCCCATTTTGTGCATTTTTTTGGCAGTTACCTTTCCAATCCCATGGAATTTATCTATTTCTAGTGAATCGATAAAACCCTGTACCTGCTGCGGCAGCACCACGCTCAGTCCATTAGGCTTGTGGTAATCAGAGGCCACTTTTGCCAGGAATTTATTAACAGAGACCCCCGCGCTGGCAGTAAGCCTGGTTTCCTGTAAAATGTTATTTTTAATTTCACGTGCTATCCTGGAGGCAGAGTTAAATGAGGTTTTATTTTCGGTGACATCCAGATAGGCTTCATCCAACGAAAGAGGTTCTACCAAATCCGTATATCGAAAAAATATTTTACGGATCTGTTGGGACACCTGCTGGTATACCTGGAACCTGGGCTTTACAAATATCAAATGAGGACATTTCCGGTAGGCAATTACTGATGGCATAGCTGATCGAACCCCATATTTACGGGCCTGGTAACTGGCTGTCATCACCACGCCTCTGTCCTTACTTCCGCCAACGGCAATGGCTTTATCCATCAACTCCGGAAAATCTCGTTGTTCTACAGATGCGTAGAAAGCGTCCATGTCAATGTGAATTATCTTTCTCATTTAACCCGGATTATGCACTAGAAATCTATTACGAGCTTTAACTGACTACAATCTAGGCATTTGCTCGATTTTTCCTACTCACCATAACTGTGCTATGTTTCCGTTGCAAAAATCTGCGCGAGTGCCTATCTCACAGCCATTTAAGGCTCTCACTACGAAGTCTAATGCATAATCCGGGTTTAATAATCCTACTCACCATACAAAGCTGCTTTCGTATTTCTAATGTTTAATTTATCACCATATAAGTAAAGGTGCCAGGCGCTAAGCGCTGTGCATATAAGTACTTAATACGCCTGCTACCAGGTAAAACATCGCACTTATTACTCCCACGGCCAGGGCATAGGGCAATTGAGTTTTTACATGGTCGATATGATCGCAGGCTGCCGCCATGGAGCTTAAAATGGTGGTGTCGGAAATTGGTGAACAGTGGTCTCCAAAAACACCCCCGCCCATCACTGCTGCTATGACCATATACATATTTGCTCCTAGCGTTTGTGACATAGGTACTGCAATTGCCATCATAATAGCAAAGGTGCCCCAACTGGTTCCGGTGGCAAAAGCAATGAAGGCACTCACTATAAATATCAGCATCGGTATCAATGCCGGAGAAAGCCAGCTCCGGGTAGCTTCTGCTACGAATATCCCGGTCCCCAGTTCCTGGCAAACATTTCCGATGGCAAAAGCAAATAACATCAAAAGCGCAATGGGCATCAATCCACCAATTCCTTTAAAAGCAACCTCCACCAACTCACCAGTCTTCATTATTCCTTTAAATCGGAATAATACTGCGGAGGCAACCAGGGAAATAATAACTGAGTAAAGAACCGATGTAGATCCAGAACCATTACCAATAGCTTCAATTATCCGCACAACCATGGATAGATGTGCATCTGTTGATGACCAACCGGTAATTATTAGCATCAGGGGCATCATGCAAACCATGGTAGCGATTGGAAATAGCATATGAATCGCGTTGGGAGCGATGCCTTCTTTGGCCGGCATCATGGTGATCTCCGAGCTAACCATTGGTTGGGCATTATCATCCATCAATTTGCCTGCTTTCGCTCTGATTTCAGCTTTTTTCATGGGCCCGAAGTCTTTTCCGCTGGCTATGATATACGCCACCATCGCAATGGTTAACAAGGGATAAAAGTTGTATGGAAATGAGTAAGCCAAGATCTTAATTGGGTTTTCCAAACCTTGCAATATCAGTAGGCCCATGATATATGCACCCCAGGCATTAAAAGGTATAAGTATACAGGCTGGAGCTGAACTACTGTCAGCAATATATGCCAACTTCTCTCTTGATATTCCTAACCTATCAAAAACTGGTCGATATAGGGACCCAACCGTGAGTACTGAGATGCTTGATTCAACGAAAATAATCATACCGGTGAGCCCGGCCAGCCATTGAATAATTTTTCGGTTGTCCGACTGGTTTTTTTGTTCCAGCCTGGTCAACCATTGTTCGACCTTAATTACAAATCCTTTAACCCCTCCTGATCTTTGTATGTAGGCAATTAATGCCCCAACCAGCGCACTAAACATTATGGTCCTGGTATTTCCGTCATCTTTAAATACATCCACCAGCGCTTGAATAGAGGCGGTTGTTCCCAGCAGCACGTTACCTCCATTTAGGATTACCCAACCGAGCCAGATTCCAAAGAAGAGGGCAATAAATACTTGTTTGGTGCGAATGGCCAGGAATATAGCTAAGACAGGAGGTAAGAGTGATAAAATGCCAAAGTGTTCCATATCTGTTAGAGCATTTTCTCTTGTTTGAGCCATTGGAAAGTTGCAGCCACAATTTCGTCAAGAGGAGTTATAATAAAATCCAATTGAGCTTGTGCTTTGGAGTCATCGCAAAGGGCGTCATGCGACAGTAATTTAGTTTTTTCCGGTGTGAGAATTGGTTCCTTATGGTTTATAATGGTGGCTAATTGATAAGCCACAGTGGCTATTTTAAGCACCCATAAAGAGGTAGTTTTTGTAGTTATTTTTTTGCCAAGTAATGATTCTATCGCATTTACAAACTGAAGCATACTCGCTTCAACACCACCTAGTAAATAATTTTCGCCTGCCCTTCCTTTCTCAAAAGCCTTTATGTGGGCTTTCGCCACCTCGGGAGCAAAAGTAAATGTCCCCAAGGTTTTTGGTACGCCTGGCATCTGTTCCCGATTTACATTGTAGAAAATTTGAACCCAGTTATGCGTATCATATGGCCCGACTATATGCGCTGGATTTAGGATCACCGCATCCAGCCCCTCGGCGATAGCTTTCTTTATTTCTTGCTCTGCCAGGTATTTTGTAACAAAATAGTTTATCCCCGAGTCCAAAGCGTTACTGGGAGTATCTTCATTAATCCGTCCGGAGTGAAAGCCGTAAGCCGCTATGGAGGAAGTATGGATCAGTCTGCCAGCATTTTTAATTCGGGCCGCTTTAATTACATTTTGAGTACCAAACACATTGGTTCGGTATTGTTCCTGATTAGATCTTGACCAAAAACTAGTATTTGCTGCAATGTGAAATATTGCATCGATATTTTGAGGTATGGAATTTAGCAGGGAATCGAACTCTTCAATCGAGCCTATTTTCTTCTCAATATTTAGGGATGAAATATATTTTAGATTTGAAGAATTCCGATGCATAATGTGGACTTTCCAGTCCTGTGCAACTAGTTCTTTTACCAAGTTGGTTCCCAGGAAACCCGTGGCACCGGTTACAAAGGCCGTTTTACCCATTGATTACATGAGCTTATGAAAAGCTTCCATACCACTCATGTTATTGGCATAATACCTGGAGCGATCCCTTCCCGCATCAGTAATACTGTCTCCCTGGAATAATATAGTTGTGCCTTTTGGTATGACATTTGAATTATCGGGAATTACCTCAGCCTTTAAAGCATGAGTTACTCCAAATAATCCCAACGGGGTTAAGGCTGCATACTTTAAAAACTTGCGACGCTTTTGGTTTAGTTTGGTTAACTTCATGATCAATTTTTATTAGAGTCTGTGATCTCAATATCGCAAGAATTATTTCAATAATATCAATCTTGAAAAACTATCTGTTAATCTCTCTTTTTCTTTATTCAGGAGCCTATGCACAAAGCGTAGAAAACCTCGAAGTACACTCTGGGAAAACGCTTCAACTCTCCTATGAAACAGAAGCAGACATTCTTTCTGATTTTCTCTCAATCGGCTATTTCTGTTTGCTTCATTGACAATACACCTTCTCCGGCAATTAATGTGGGAAGCGCCAGGTTATTTATATCCCCATAACCAGAAAGCAGTCGTTCCCTTGCTGCTTCGTCCAGAGCTTGATTACGCTCCCTATTCTGTGGCACTGAATTTGAAG
>CAZOJZ010000365.1:0-11865 GCA_964580205.1 uncultured Roseivirgaceae bacterium | reverse complement strand
GTTTAACTGCATCATTAAGGTGGCCCAATTGCTATAGAATATCGGCTGTTGACTCATGGTGGGATGGATATTGCTAAGCATCTGTTTAGCCATTTCCAGATATTCATCCTTGTAAAGATAAGTGCCTAGAAGATATAAATTATGGGCCATACTGCTGTTGCTGCTGGGAATTGCACCATCGGACAACTCCATCTTTCTGGTAAGCAAATCAGGGTCCTGATCCGATGTGTAGAAGAACATACCGTTTTCCTTATTGATAAAATGCTCAATGGCATACGCACATAGTTGTTCGGCTTCGTTTAACCACTTTTCTTCAAATGTAGCCTCGTACAACCCAATAAAAGCTTGAATTAAAGAGCTATAATCATCCAAAAATGCATTAATAGTGGATGGTTGATCCTTACGATTTCTAGTCAAGCTTCCATCCTCTGATTTCACGTTTTCCAATAGGAATGACGCATTATCAAGAGCCATCTCAAGAAAATGCTCATCGTTGAAAACCCGATATGCGTCCAGGTATCCGGTAATCATCAACGCATTCAACGAAGTGAGTATTTTATCATCAAGGGCTGGATGAATTCGTTTGGCCCTGACAGCAAACAACTTTGACCTTGCGTCGTTCAGTTCTTTGTTAAACTCTGACTCACTTAGGCCGTATTTGCTCCAAACTTTTTGTGGGTCATCAACCGGAATCAATATATTCTTACCATCCTCCCAATTGCCACCCTTCCTGATTCCAAAATAATCTATGAATAAATCTGCCCCGTCTCCGAGTACTGAACGGATCTCTTGCTCTGACCAAACATAGAATTTCCCTTCCTCTCCTTCACTATCAGCATCAAAAGATGTATAGAAACCCCCATCTTTTGAGGTCATTTCTCTTTCAATAAATTCCGTAGTCTCCATCACCACTTTTCTATAGAGCGGATTTTCAGTCAATTGATAAGCGCGTGAGTACAAGCTTACTAACTGGGAGTTATCATACATCATCTTTTCAAAATGAGGTACCCGCCAATCCGGATCCGTACAATAGCGGGCAAATCCGCCTCCCAGGTGATCATATATTCCTCCCTGGGCCATCGCTGTAAGGGTTTTGTTCACCGCTTGTAGGGACTGTTCATCTTTGGTGAAAAAATAATGCCTCATCAAGTACTTCCAAATACTTGGGGTTGGGAATTTTTGGTGCCCTTTTCTTCCTCCTTTGGACAGGTCAAGTTCAACAATGAAATCCTGATGAAGAGTTTGTAATTCTTCTTCTGAGATGGTTGTAGCGGCAGTGTTTAACTCAATGCTCTCCATACTTTGAATGCCCTCGGTAATTTTGTCGGCTATCTCTACCAGTCGCTCAGGGTCTTCATTATACTGATTGACAATGTGGTTCAAAATTTTAATCCAATCCTTCTTTGGGAAATAAGTGCCTGCAAAAATGGGCCGTCCATCTGGCATGGCGATGACATTCAATGGCCAGCCTCCCCTGCCTGTCATCAAATAGGCGGCATCCATATATATTTGGTCCACATCAGGCCGTTCTTCCCTATCAACTTTGATTGAAACATAATTGTCATTCATAACTTTAGCTACCAGGCTGTCCTCAAACGATTCCTTCTCCATTACATGACACCAGTGACAGGCAGCGTAACCTACGGAAATTATCAACATCTTCTGCTCCTTTTGGGCCTTATCCAAGGCCTCATCACCCCACGGATACCAATTTACCGGGTTGTGCGCATGCTGCAGTAAATAGGGACTGCTCTGATTGATAAGATTATTGGTGTAGACGTGTTGTGCCTCCAAAACCCCCTGCCGGGCGTTTTGACAGTTTGCAATTATCAACACCAAAATAATACTCAGTAACTTTGACATAACTTGCTTCAAATTTCTCTGCATTACAGCAATCTTTCTACGTAATAAAAGGCTATTACAAAACTAACGGCCAGTTTAATTCCTGTTCCAAACACAAAGCCCAGAAATGACCCAAAACCGGATTTCAATGCCTTATTAAGGTCATCTCCATTTATTAGTTCTCCAATGATCGCTCCCAGGAACGGTCCGATTATTATACCCAACGGCGGGAAAAAGATTATTCCCAATAAAAGTCCAACCACCGCTCCCACAACTCCAAGCCTCGACCCACCGAATCGCTTAGCGCCCAATATTGGCACCACATAGTCCAATACTGAGGCCAGTATAGCAATGGTACCCATAATCACCAGAAAAGTGACGGAAAACTGAGCCAGAGATGAAAAATGTAACAGCAACAAACCCCCAAATCCTAATGGAGGTCCTGGAAGTACAGGTAAAAAGCAACCCAGAATACCCAGGAATACCAGAATACCCCCCATCACCACCATTACAATATCCATTATCTCAGTAAATATAGCTTACCATAGCCTCTTTTGAATGCTTTGTCAGCAGAAGTTTCTCTGTGTTTAAAGTTGTCGTTATCACGATTCATAACCACCCGGTAGATATAAACTCCATTCGCCAATTGATCTCCGTACTCGTCCCTGCCGTTCCAGGCATAATCAGTAATGTTATTACCTATGCGTATGGGGCCCAATTCATCCTGAGTGATTTCTCTAACTACTTTACCGGTTACTGTCATTATCTGGATCTTAATCTGGTCGGGAATTTCCGCTCCGGTCAGGGTAAACACAAAACGGGTGCTGGTTGAAAACGGATTGGGGTATGGATAAAAATTGGTAATCGTTGATTCATTCACCACTTCGAAATTAATAGTATAGGGTTGTGCGCCAGATTTCCTGCCACTATTGTCCTGACCCTGAATCTGTAGGGTATAAATACCATCTTCGAGTTTTTCTGGCTGGTACTCAATGCGAAAATCTGAATTATCAGATGCAGGTGTCCACCGGACCCTTGGATTAGAAAAGCTGATCCTGACAAAATCACAATTGGTACAATTAGGGCCGTTCATCTTTATAAACATCTCCATACCAATAGTATCCTGTTTCAGATTAAATATGTTATCGTCTTTTAAGAGTACTGCTATCAATGGACTGGGAGATACCAAATCGCCATCAAGTATATGGATGCCATCGAAAGTAACATCGAGAATCGGATGGGTGTCGTCTGCGGATACTTCAATATACTGCTGAAAATCATTGATGTTGTTGCTATATAATTGCTCCGGCAGAATATTTGGGTTTACGAAAACCCGGTAATCGTTGATACCTCCATGGTCCTTGGAGTCCAGCGACAATGAAAAAGCTACTGAATCCCTGGCCAAAGGTGCAAGGATCTTTTTTTCTTCCACGGTTGAAGACCGCAACTCTCTATTAAAGAGAGTGGCTCGTACCAGTAATGAGTCCGTGAATTCTTTAGTTGACAGGTTGTAAAAAGTAAAGTTGCTATTAAACTTCTGGCCCTCCTGCAGCGGTATTTTTTTTGTTCCCTCAGCATCATTACCCCTGAATAAAAGAACTCCTTCGGGAACTGACTCAAACAATACCTGCCATCTTTTCAATTGCGCCGGTGTTAGTGAATTTGCATCTTCTACTATCAGTTTAAGCCGTAAAAATGGATAAGTTGAGGCGTCAATATTACTTATATCCAAAGGATTTGTATTTACATTGGCATTTAAGGTTTGCTCTTGTCCGTTGTTGGTGACTCCCAGTATTTCCAGGTTGGTTATATCTGTTGGTTCTGCCTGTAAACCATAGTGGAAGGTGCCCCAGCTTTCAGCTGGACCAATTTTAGGGCTTATGACCATGCCTTTTTCAAATTTTCCAATTAATATATGGGCTAAAGAGATTTCTTGCTGGTTCAAGGGAGTTGCCAGATTATCGTCTCCACGGATAATTAATGCAGTTCCCGGCTGGTCTCCTTTACGTCCGACGATTATCACAGGTTCATCATTCTGCCATGTACCTACTTCATTAATACTAATTCCTATTGAAGACAGTTTGCTAATTGTTGAAGGATTCCATAATGAGTAATCTAACTGGCCAATGGTAAACAGGATCACATAATCTCCGTACGGTAACTGGTCGAGATATGAATCCAGTTTCAAATTGTTATTAATGTCATTAGCTTGAAAAGTATTAATTGCCTGCGGGGTCCTTCCGCAGCGGTTCTTGTCCAACACATCAAAACCGCCGGTGGTCAAAACTGCATAGGGTATGGTCGATGCTTTATCGAAGGCGATGGTATTCAAGGAGTTATCCGGGCAAAGTCGAGTACTTACAATGAAGGGCTGTCCATCAATGGTCACACTTATGTTTGCCGGCTCGCCTTGTGCATGGTTGCTTCCATAAGTGGTTATCTCCACCAGGTTTTCAGTACTGGTAAACTCCCATTGTCGAAGCACCTGGTTTCTGGTAAGTCCGGCATCGGTAAAGTCTTCATCAAATTGGGGGAAGTGGGCTTGAGACCATCCTTCAGGACTATCACTAATAAGTATGAAAGAACTCAAGGTCCAGGCAGTGTCCTCACCCACCTTAGGCTCCTGAAACCGGGTTATCCAATAGTAAACCGTACTATCTTGCTGAAGCAGGGAAACTTCCCAGGAAGCAATACCGTTTCCGGTCACCGAATGCTGTTGTTTAAAGGGGCTGCTGAAGCCATTGATGGTATCAAGTTCGAATAAGAAGGTGCGGTTACCTGACAGCAGATCACTTGACTGGGAAATGAGCATCGGCTGTGGTTGGTTGATAATTGCAAATTCAAAGGGATGTAGATTTACCGTCCCGCCCTGCGGAATAAAGAAGTTTAAGGTTCCGGTGTTATTAGTTTCGTCTAACTCCTCAATGCTTTGATTAAAATCCAACAACACTTCAAATTGGTTGTTGCCAAAGTTATTTATCTGGTTAGAGCGAATGGTGAAATACAGGGTATCCTGATAAGCAACAGGGGCAAAAAAAACAGAATCATAGGTGAATACCTGGCCGTCACCAAAGGTCCGGCGGACCGTAACATTAAGTGAATCGTTGGTAGTGCGACCGAAGTTCCTGGTTATAATTCCTATCTGAAAGGAATCAATCTGTGCATTAATAGATGCTCCATCGAAGGTCTGTAAAAATATCTGATCGTTATTGGTTTCATAATCAGGCTTGGTGATTGGGAAAAAGCTGAATGCGGGGTCTCCCTGGAAGACTTCCTGTTGCACCTGGGCAATATGTATTTCATTTACTGAAACCCCACTCAAGTAGCGATCTCCTAATTCCTGAATTATGTTACCAATTGGTTTATTTATAAACACTGAATCACCATAAGCCAGTTCATAGAAAATATCGGAGTATCTTTTGAGGTTGCCGGCAAATCCAGCGTCGGTATGAGCCAGATAAGCTACGGCCCCCTTATTGGATGCAAGTATCCAATCTTCGCCAAATCCAGTTGAGGTAAAAAAAATATTGCCCGCATTGCAGCCATTTACCAGGATCATGGGATACTTGCCGGTGTTGTCATATCCCAGGGTTACATCGGTGACTTTACCAATTTCGATATCCGTAACCTGGGTGCTGGAATGACCAAAAAAAGTAATGAGAGACACTCCATTATTTACCTGATCCGCAACATTAATAAGCACTGTAGTTTCATTAGACTGCTTATTGACAGTGGTGACATTACCGCCCAGGAATGGCCCCTCGGCTACGGACTTAAATTGATCCATATATCTTTTAAAAAGGGAAAGTTCACTTTGAGTAAGGCCCCCGCTTAAGTGAATGAGCTTCTTCCTCCACAAGGCGTCAAATGGCGTTGCTTCCATTTCAATAATTTTATTTAGGTAAGCAGCCACTTGAGCTGAGTTTCGTGCATTTATTCTGCCTGTTGGAATCGCCGCTCCATAAGTTGAGCCGCCAAGGCCGGCGGTCAAAGCTATGTCAGACCCGGGAAACCCTGCGGTGGGAACCAAATTAAAAGTGGTAGCAGAGGCCGGGTCTAGCCGGTGGGGTCTGAAGTTTACATTATATCCCTTGCCAATTAATAATAAGTATTTAGGGTTACCAGGAAGCATGTCTTTAATGAAATATCTTATGGCCAAAGGTGACTTTTCACCATAATTATATTGGTCATAAAGCAGGTCCATGTCCACCACCAATGTATCAAACGCTCCTCCTTGTGATGAAGCGCGGTACCCGGCATAAGCTTTTACAGGGTCCTGATAGTTGCCGGCCGGAGTCATTAGCGATTTATCACTGATGATTAGATAATCATGTTTGGCTGGGTCTATTTTACGAAACATTACGAGTTTGATTTCCGGTAAGGTTATGGAGGAACTCTGGACCAACAACCTGGTATTATTCAAAGATGAAGAAACTACGGTAGAGATTGAGCTTCCCAGGTCCTGGTGTGCTATTATACCCACATTGTTTCTATCGGTAATATCATAAATCTTAGCCCCTGCGTCGATTGAATTAATAACTACCACCTGATTTTCGGTGGAGACCTCCAGTTCAAATGTTTTTTGAGGAATTCCGTCCATTTTAAATTGTTCGGGATATCTCAAGCTTAAGTATGATGCCGATACCTGATCTGAACTACCGCTGGTAACGGATATTCTCAATTTCAGATTACCTCCAGCAGGTATATCCGTCCACATCAGTTCGCTACTGAAAAGATAATTATCAAAATGTTGAAACTGAGCTGAGCCTAAAGACCGGAGGTTACCATTGGTCCCGACTGATAACTCAACGTTGTGAATGCCATCATTACGACCTACCAGCAATACCTCCAAGTGAGGCAATGGTCCGCCGACAAACCTGTGATTGATTGGGTTAAACTCATATTCCAGGAAACTGCCATTGCGAATACGTTTTCCTGTAAAGCCCTCACCAAAATCAAATTGTGACTTATAGGTGTCGCCAAAATTTCCAATGGGATATCTTCTACCTGCGCTATAGTTGGAGGTTAATAAGATCAATTGCTCATCCCAATGAAATTCCAACGGGGGTGTTCCCGGGTCCGATAAGGAATAACGGTCCATGCGTTTACCTGACACTCCCGGCGTCCAGGTGAGAAAGTATGAGGTGGTATCGGAATACAGATTGTAAAACTGGTGGGGCTGCGCCTCCGGAGTCAGATACAGATCACTATCCAGAGCGCCATCATTTCTCAAACCCAGGAACTCTATATAGTCTCCACTGTCCAATCGGTTGTCACCTCCATCAACCACTTCAATGGCTTGCTCTACCCCGCGATGATAAAGCCGCAAACTCGAACTACTTACTACACTCAGAGGGAAGGAAGCTTGGTTTAATTGATCATAAGTTATTCGATGAATACCATCCTGGGCGGTTGCTATTTTGAAATAGGATTGAGAAAAATCGATCCATGAAGTTCGTTGCGCCTGTAAACAATGAACTGATACCAAGCATGTGGTAAGTATGAACCAGGTCTTGACAACTTTAACAGAGGTATTTACTTTTTCCGGCACTCCCTACTTCTTATCTATGCTGGCCCTTATGGAAAATATATGAGCGTACAGTGCGTCTGACTGATCCCCCATATCAGAAAGGGCATAGTCGATTTGTACCTGCTTGATCCTTATACCCACACCAAAATTAGCCTGAACGGTAGTGCTTAGACTGCCATCAAAATCTTTGATTTCCTGAATATTCCCTACACCTCCACGCAAATAGGCAACTCCCTTGTACCCAATTTCCAGGCCAAAATGAGGATCAATTGACACTACCTCCGAACTTACCGGTACGTTTCTTTTTCCATCAAATGTGAAATCCAAATCCAAAACAGCCAGCAAACTGAAGTTGTCTGAAATGATCCAATCTCGTGAAACGCCGAGAATTACTTTTGGCAGAGTAATTTCCAGAGTGTTTTCCGGAATTTCATTACCGGTTTGTGTGTAGATGCCAATCACCAATTCTGGATTATGAGACCAGGCATTAAAGGTTCCGGTAATATCCCTTAACATCAGGCCCAACCTCCATTTATTAAGAGAAATTTGGGCCCCAATATCGAGTCCAAACCCCCAGGCCTTGGCGAAGTCTCCAACCGTCCGGTGAATCACCTTGAAGTTTGCTCCAAGTTTTAGTCCCTTTATAAAATTCACCCGACGTGCAAAGGAAAATATAAACGCATAATCTGCCGCAGAGAAAAATCTGATATTGTTATAATTAAGGGCACCGTTGGCACTATATAAGAAGCGGGTATCGGGTATATCATCCACGGCAAATCTCACTATTGAAAACCCCAGATGGGTCGAGGAGTCAATGGGTGTGGCGAAACCGGCATAGTCAAAATTCGCAATCCCTGCGAACAAGCTGGCATGCATAAGTTCAAATTCATATTTGGATTGAATGTCCAGCAGGCCTGCCGGATTCCAAAATCCAGCAGTAACATTGTCTGCAACACTTACCTGGGCGTTGGACATGCCCAAACTGCGGGCCCCAACTCCGATGGAAAGAAACTCATTACTGTACTTAGGAGTCTTGGTCTGGCAAAAAACAATGGTGGGTGCAATGAGCAATCCAAAAAAGTAAATCCACCAAAATAATCTTTTCATGCCTGTCAGGTACTAAAGTAAAGTTATAGAATCTCAGTCGATAATCCGCAACTAAAATTGCGCCGGGCGCTTGGCGCTTAGCGCTCAGCGGGCTTTTTATTTTATATTTATGGATAATTTATATTATTTATATGATTATTAGAATAATATTTAATACAAGGTAATATTTTTTGCTTAGTACTTGGCTATACATAGTAGTTGTCCGTATACTTGTATACAACAGTGTCAATATTTACCATAATAGAGCAGCATGAACTTAGAGAACACACAGGTGCAAATGCGAAAGGGGATCCTGGAATTTTGCATTTTACATATAATTAGCCGGGGTGAAGTATATGCTTCCGACATGCTTCAAGAGTTGACTTCTGCCAAAATAATGGTGGTGGAAGGTACGATATACCCATTGCTCACCAGACTCAGAAAAGCTGGTCTGGTGGAGTATAAATGGGTAGAATCAACTTCAGGGCCTCCAAGAAAATACTTTACCATTACCGATGAAGGAAGCGCATTCCTTAAAAGCCTAAGTCTAACCTGGAAAGAATTGATGGAATCTACCAATCAAATTATTTCTGAAAAACAATCTTAAATTAGGGACATGAAAAAGAATATCAGTATAAATATCAGCGGTATTATATTTCACATCGAGGAGGATGGTTACGAAACCCTGCGGAACTATCTGGACTCCATAAACCGCTACTTTTCTTCTTACGATGACAGCCAGGAAATTGTCTCGGACATAGAAAATAGAATTGCGGAAATATTCCTGTCAAAATTGACCGACGGCAAACAAATCATCAATTCAGAAGATGTCGATGGTTTAATAACCACTATGGGCAGCATACAGGATTTTGAAGCCATTGAGGAACCGAATGATCAACCACGCGAAAAGCAAAAGTTCACCTCTAAAACCACTGAGCAGTCTAAGAAGTTGTACCGTGACAACAAACGTAAGATACTGGGAGGAGTGGCCTCCGGACTTGCTAACTACTTCGGGATTGATCCTCTCTGGATACGGCTGATCCTGGTGATTGGTGTGCTGGGATTAGATATTTTCTTATGGGGAGCCGCCAGTGGTTTTTTCCTTATCGGTTATATCATTTTCTGGATTGTAGTTCCCGGATCTGATGCCCTGGAAGAAGACCAGGAAGTGAAGAAATTATTCCGAAATCCTGAAGACCGAGTCATTGCTGGAGTAGCAAGCGGTATCGGCGCCTATTTTGGAACCGAAGTAACTGTAATCCGACTACTGTTTGTACTTACCTTCTTCTTCGGTGGCGCTGGGTTGCTGATCTATCTAATCCTGTGGATTATAACTCCGGAGGCTAAGAGTATTACCGACAAAATGCAAATGCAGGGGGAGAGTGTCACTTTATCCAATATTGAATCCAATATCAAACGGAGTCTAAAAGTAGATGAAAATGAAGAAGAGAATCTATTGGTAAAGATCCTTTTGTTTCCGTTCCGCTTGACCGCCGTCATTATTTCGGGGCTTGGAAAAGCACTGGGACCATTACTTATATTCCTGGTAGAAGCAATTCGGGTGATCGTGGGCATTGTCATGGTAGTGATAGCGGTTTCAATGTTGTTTGGATTGATCGTAGTCTTGGGGGTAATACTTGGAACTGTAACCGGTGAAGGGTTTGTCTTCGGTGATGTGCCGTTGTATCTGATCCGTGATTCTATACCGGTCTTTGGTACTATTACCGCCTTCTTTAGTCTCTTCATTCCCGCTTTGACCTTGGCTTTATTAGGTGTAACCATTATAGCAAAACGTAAAATTATTCCAACTTCCCTGGGTTGGTCAATGTTTGCAATCTGGATTATGAGTTTGTTGGGACTTGGTCTCACACTACCAAGAGTGATACAGGAATACAAGACAGAGGGTACCTACCGGATAGTTGAGAACTATGATCTGCATGGGAAAAAAGCTGTGCTTCAATTAAATGAAGTAGGAATGGATGACTATCAGGTGACCAAATTGAGGTTGTACGGACACGACGGGGACCAGTTCAAACTAGTCAGCAAATTCAATTCAAGGGGACGTACCAGACAGGAGGCCATAATAAATGCGCAAATGGTCAATTACCAGGTGGAGCTGAAGGACTCGATACTCACCTTTGACTCCAATATTACCTTTAAAGATAATGCCCGGTTCAGGGGGCAATCACTGGATATGGAATTACATATCCCTTATGATCAGGAGTTTTTCATGAACGAAGACCTGAAATATATTATTCGCAATACCATTTATCGCAGTGGATTTAGTGTGTCACAAATGGAGGGCAATACTTGGGTATTTACAGAATCAGGTCTGAGGTGTCTTACCTGTGTGTACGATGATGAGGATGATGACGATGAATACTACTATAGTGGGAATTTTAACAAATCATTTGAAGTTGGATCCTTTAAAGGGTTAGAGATTGGCGATGATTTCATTGTTAATATCAAGCAGGCAGATTCCTTCTCTGTTAATCTGTCGGGAGAAGAAGTGTATATCCAGGAAGTGACAGTGGAGAACGATGGAGGGTTTTTAATAATTGGTTTTGATGAAAACAAGTTTCATCTTAAAAAGAAGAATCGCGGCATTGAAGTAAATGTAGCGCTTCCCACCCTGGAAGAGGTGCATTTTTCAGGAGTCTGTAAAGCTTATATAAATGATTTTAATCTGGACAATTTAAAACTGGTGCTTTCTGGAGTATCTGTTACCGAAGGTTCATTAAATGTGGAGGGAAATTTAGAAATTGAATTGAAGGGGGCCGCAAAACTTACGCTGGAAGGCAGTGGCAACTATCTACATGTTCAATTGAGCGGGGGATCAATACTGAACTCATTGTACTATGAATCAGAGAATGTGGAAATTGTTGCGAATGGAGCCAGTGCTGCTAAAGTCTACTCCGGACAGACTATTGATGCCAGAAGCAGGGGCAGCAGTAATATACAATACCGTGGTGATCCCAGCAGGACCACTTTGGATGAGCAAACCGGAAGTAGTATAAGCGAATACTAGGTTCGCAATATCAATTCCCAAGCTCCAAATCGTAACTTCGTGCTCATTTTAGTTTACTTTCTGTATGAATACAGAAAATAACAGAAAAAGCCTAATTTAGTTGAAATTCCAAAAACCTAGTGCCCTTATTGTCTGCTACTGAATTTTACCTCACTGCCGCTGATGGCAAACAATTATTCGGGATATCTTGGGTTCCGGCGGAGCCAAGGGCTGTGGTTTGTTTGATTCATGGCTTGGGAGAACATATTGGCCGGTATGACCATGTCGCCAACCATTTTAACAGGTCGGGAATCGCCGTGTATGGAATCGATCAGAGGGGACACGGTCGTACCCCAGGTAAAAAAGGTCATGCCCGCTGCCAGGACTTATGGGATGATGT
>CAZOJZ010000364.1:0-3287 GCA_964580205.1 uncultured Roseivirgaceae bacterium | reverse complement strand
TGTGGCGGCTTGCATGAAGGCAATGGAACCGAAAGAACCGTGGTAAGCATCGCGGTATCCTTCAAAAATGTACGCCTGCTTATTTGTGCCATATTCTTAGCGCTATTTAGTTTCTTTGACTCATAGACCCTTGGGGCCAGGTAGGCTATTTTATCAACACCCAGGTATAGCCCTGTGCTTCGACTGTGACTTCCGTTTCAATGTTGTATTCTCTATCCAGTATATGCTCTTGTATCTTCCCTCCAGCTACTTGAACCCGGGCCGTATCTGTTAGACCAGTATAGTACAGGGGTATCTTGATTTTCCGTGAGACTGCTTCTGTAAGAGGGTTGTATACTAATAACATCCCTTTTTTATCACCTGATGGATTCACATTTAGCCAATAATCTATATCACGGCCATCCGCTCTCCGAAGGTGTATTATATCACCTTCCAGCACCTCCCTGTGTTCTTTGTACCAGTCGATGGTTTTGGTCACCATGGCCTTGGTCTCATCCGAATCAAAAAGTCTTGGTCCACGGTAGCAAGCCTGAACCCCTGCACCCAGATTACTTACCATCATCAGCTCATAGTGCTTGAGATGTTCATTAAGAGGCTCAATGGTAGCTGCCGCTCCTCCGCCATGGTACTCTGTAAGTGGTACGAACATCCAGCCCATGGAAGGTGTTTTTTGCCAAGCTCCGTCATAAATGTTCTGCCTGGTATGAATCAATTGTTGGGCGCGGGGCAGGCTCCAATTGACCTCACGATAACCCATTCCGCATTTATTACCTCCTGTTAAGTAGTAATAGTCAGGAATATTAAGGTAAATACCATTAGCTCTGCACCATTGGTAAAATTTTGAAATGGTGGCGTACTGCTCCCAGCGAGAGTCTTCCAAACCTACATGCCCTGGATGGTTTTCGGAGATGCAGACATCGCCGGGATAGGAACCATCATGCTCCAGCAGGGAAAAACCTGTTTTCTGGTAAAAATTATAGAGCTTTTTAAAGTAATTTTGTCCCCACTCGCTAGCAATACAAGGAGAGTTACCAAAAGTTGGTTGCTCACCAGGGGGCATAACTACATCCTGACCATTACCGATTTTTCTTGATGCCAATAAGGAGTATCCGCCAATTTCAATCCCCTTGTCTCTTGCATAGTCGGCATATTGCTTCATTTTAGCGATGTAATCGTCACTATCATCCTCAATATTGAAACCGCTGCCAAAGGTCAGTATTACCATTTCAAATCCTACTTCTGCGGCTTGATCTATGGCTATTTTCACATGGTCCCAATCCGCAAATCTGGCATGCATCATAAGTGGATTTTCGGTGGTCCAGGGAGCCAGTGTACGGTACATTTTGCGAAGAGCCATTCCCTGTCGTTCCCTTTGGTAACTATCATAGGGCATTACGAATGTTCTGAAGGACTTAAAGGACGCTCCGGGTGCAAGAGCCTTAGCCGGACCAATCTCTGGTCCCACCTCGAGTAGACATGGAGTCTGCTTTAGGTAGTTTACCTGCGTATGATAATCCGGGTCAGGTAACCAACGAACGGCATGATGATTGGCATCATTTACTGTAAAACTTGAAAAGGCATAATCTGTTTCTACATGAATATTCGGTTTGTCTATGTTGTATTCACGATTTTCCACCGCAGAGCCGTATTCTACTGCTGCAATAATCTCATTGGTAAATTTGTTAATGGTGATCTCCTCATCGCTATCGTTATCAATAGAAATCCATTTGGCCATCACTGGTATTCCGTCATACATTTCGTAGTGGACCGAAACCATTATATTTCCCGACTTATCCTCCCCGGAATCATCTCCATCCAAAACAGGTAGTGCTTCCGGCATAAAGTAGTCCATGCGTAGATGAACTCCTTTTGGGGGCCATTGGGATCCTCTGGCATACGCTCTTACTTTCTTCCATTCAAATGGCGCAATAGGATCGCTAATTTCATATCCAACAAATTGCATAGCTGATGGATTCGATTTCATGGAATCAAGCCATTCCATTTTCAAATACGCATAATTCGGCTGTCCTTTTAACCCCCCGATCTCATATTCAACATCGTCTATGGTAACCAAAGACTCAGGTTTGACGCCTCTAAGAATTGATTCTCCGGTCATAAGGTTATCGATTCCTACTGTTGCAGCATTAGGAGCTGTTCGAAACACCCTCCTAATAAGATCATTACTTAATATGAGTTCATGGCCTTGCCCTGATTCTATGACATAGGCTTTATACGGGCTGTTGTCTAATAGCCAGTCCGGTTGGCGCTTGATAAGGTCATTTTTTTGGATTTGTCCCTGTACCAAAAAGAGATTGGCAACAACCAGGATAAGAACTAAGGCAAATAGACTGGAAACACACTTTTTATTCTTGCAAAATCCTTTATATTTTTTCATAATTATTCAGAGCCCGCCCAGTTAAACACCTCCTGAACTGGATATTGGTCCGATAAATATCCAATTTCTCCAATATTGAATATTTTAGCATCTATACACATTGTGCTGAGTACAGGGCTTACCAGAATAAAATCGATTCTTTCTTTGGTTACTTTCATTTCTTCAGCTGTTAGCCATTGGGGCACGTTAATAGGTACAGGACTAGCGATGCGTTGGTCCAACTGTACATATTGTTGACAGACGTCAATTAGCGGGACCGCAAAAAAAGTAGAAACTACCCATAATCAAATTGATTGTTCAACAGGTACACCTATCTCTTCGGCACCTCCTTATTGTACGAATTATTTTTTAATTTCTAAAATGTTTAACTTAAAAACCAATAATCTGCCATTGAACAAATAATTTTACTAGAAAGAAGCTATAATTAATGGAAAATAAACAAGAAAATCGCAACAGTTTGACTAACAATTCCCATGAAATAACTATAGGATTTGGTGGGGCCGCAGGTGACGGTCTCGATAAATCCGGGAACCTGCTGGCAAGGGTAATAAATCGACTTGGTCTGAATGCTATTTCCTATAATAGTTTTCAGTCTTTGATCCGCGGGGGTCATACTTTTCTAAAGCTACGTGTTAGTGAAAGAAAAGAAATGTGCTATGGTGATCATTTCAACGTATTGCTTGCCATGAATCAAGATAGCATTGAAAGACATGCACCCGCGGTTGAACCTGGTGGTGTGATAATTTTTAATTCTGATAAAATTACCTGTGACTCATCTTTTCTTCAAGAAAATGTTCAGATAGTTCCACTATCATTCAAAGAGCTAACCTCCGGAATGGGCAAACTAATTCCCATCATGCAAAACACCATGCTTCTTGGATCATTACTTTAT